>JAXJYN010000093.1:0-2920 GCA_036306965.1 Acutalibacteraceae bacterium | reverse complement strand
TGTATAATATACTTGTAAGTTAAACAAGAGCTTGCAAATACTAAATTAATTAAAAGGTGGTTTTTACTATGACAGACAACAGAATTAACAACAGCATTAACAACGAGGTAGCAGAACTAAGAGAGCTAAAGGCAATGCGTGACGAACTAGAAGCCTGCATTAAGGCAATAGAAAACAAAATCATTTCTTTTATGGTTGAGAATGACAAAAGCGAATACATAGGTGAGGACTTCAAAATTAAGTATTCAGAATGTACAAGAACAACACTAGACAAGAAAAGACTTGAGTCAGATTTAGGTGAACTATCAGAGTATGAAAAGGTATCAACATACCACAGATTAACCATTAAATAATACAAACCTTACAGCTGAATAAACGCAGAAAAGCAACACCAGCAATAATAAATTGGTGTTGCTTTTCTATTTCTTGATGTAAATATAGTAAATTGCTTTGCTTTTATGGCTTGTGTTGCTAATATACGCCTATTTTCGCCATAGAGCCACGCTGTGGCGTTTTTATTACTAAGTAATGTAATTAATGCCTTAAAATAAAAGTCGCTTAAAACGCTTGTAAATGGAAAATAGCGTACATTTGTTTGTTGTAAAAATATTGTATTCTAACATTGTGAATACTGGGGGGGTGATTACATTTCAAAAAGTTTTGATGGAGGAATTTTGAGGATTAGTAGTGTCACACGAACACCACAGTAATAATTTTTACCTATGCGATGTCAAATGCGTACCTCATAAAAATACCATCGTATTTCACGACACAAATAGCTTCAAGGTGTGGAAAATTTTCCACACCACACTTCATTACATTAGGTTTATATCTGTACAGCTATGAGTAGGCAATTTACCCAGTCATCACCCTATGCCCATACTAACAAAACCTAACATTCAGCAAAATGTTAGAGAATGTAAGAGCTTTTACTCATTTTTGAGCGAAACCTGAAAAAACCTGACATTCAGATTGTTGACAAATGTTGAGATTAAAAACTGATTGATTTTCAAAAATACTAATTTTTACTAAGATTAAGTGTAACGAAGTCCGAGCGAACTCCGAGAACAGGCAGACACAACGCTTTTATACAAGTAGTATAGTGTAGCTGTGCTGTGTGGGTGGTGTCCGTTTCATACCCTACCTGTATGACAGGATAAAATATCCCCTCACCGTATTTTACAGTATACCTCTATTTTCGATTTTAAGGCACTATACAGCGATTTTTATTTTAGGGTATAACTTATACTGCTTTGCAATAAAAGCTCAATACAGCTGATTTATAGCGATTTTGGACACAAATAAAAGCAGACAACCACACATCAAGTAGTTATCTGCTTGTTTACAGCTGATTATTATTTATAAATATCTCCACGGTTGCCTACTTCAATTATTCTAATAACCAAAACATTATTATCAATAGTATAAAGTATTCTATAATCACCTACACGAAGTCTGTAAGTATTCTGATAGCCTTGCATAGCTTTAATGTCGCCAATATCAGGCAGCTTGTAAATAGCTTTAAATATGCGTTCTTTATGTGCCTTAGGTTGTTTTGATATAAATTTTACAGCTCTTTTATCAAACTCAATCTTGTATTGCATTTATATCAACCTCACACATCTTCATAGCTTCTTCAAAGCTTACAAATTCGCCCTTATCTGTGCTATTCTCGTAATCTTCAAGTAGCTTTTGACAAAATATATCATCTGACATTTCATCAGCATACAAGCCTTGTAAATAAGCAATGGCATATCCTAGTTTATAATCAGGCATCTGATTAATTAATTGAATTGCTAAATCCTTGTTACTCATATTTATTACCTCCATATTTGAATTGTAACACTCTATTTTACAGCTGTATTACTTATGCTATAAAAGGAACACTGTCAACATAACAACTGTCTGGGCAAATATCTACTTTGTTATTCCACACAACATTGCTGTCAACATTAGGGTCAATATCCCACGCTACACAATTACAATCATCAAGATATACACGCTTGAAGTTGTTGTAGTATGCAAATGGTGCAAATATGCCCCCTTTTTCTATCATCGGTTTAACATCAAATATTCTTTTCTCGTCATTATCAAATGTAAGCAACAGAGTAAAATCTGTATTTGGCTCTACTGCTATAATTTTCTTTCTACCACTAGCAAAATATTCTGCCATAGCTCTATCGAAACCCTTTGACATATAATATTCAACTGTTTTAAGCATAAAGAATACCCCCTAAAGAATTATCTATGCTATTCCTGTGCTAGTAACTGTAACACCCTCGTTATAAAGTGTTTCAGGTGCTATATCAATATCACCATCGTTCCATACTGTAACACCGTGGTCGATATAAACACTGTTAAACACTTCTACATCTACAAGTGGCTTGAATATTGGTAAATCAAGCAATGGCTTGAAGTCAAATATCTTTGCTTCATCATTGTTAAATCTTACCCATAGCTTATAGTCCTTTAGTGGTCGCACTCCACTTATTTTCAGCATTGGAGTAAGCTCTCCAGCATATGCAATTCCGTCAATGATGTACATATTCAATCCCCCAATCACTTTAATGGCTCTATTTTGCCAAATGGCTCGTTTCTTACAGCTTTATTCCACGCTTGATATAATTCATCTTCGTGTATCGCTGCCCACGCTTGCACCATTCTTAATTGCTTTACTGGTAGTTTACCAGCTAATAATTCACCATCAACACCTACAGAAGCTTCATATTCAGCATAATAAACGTGAAAATGTGGCTTGTGGTGTTGGTCGAAGTCTGAAAAAATCATCTTAATTACTATGTTGTAAAATCTACACAATTCAGGCATTGTTATCACTCCTATATTTATTATTGCTCTTGAAACACCATTACACAATATGCTTATTCCTCTACATATTCTAGTATATCACCCGGTTGACATT
>JAXJYN010000092.1:0-2296 GCA_036306965.1 Acutalibacteraceae bacterium | reverse complement strand
GTGCAACGACTGCGAGGATTTCGGTGTCTGTGCAAGAGAATGTACGGTGGGTTGTATTATGATTGCAGATTTAAGCGGTTATCACAGAGTTAAATAAAACAAGGGGCTGTAAAAAAACAGCCCGAAATTAAAACCGAGGTTCACTAAAAGGTGGACCTCGGTTGATTTTTTAGAAAAAATTATAAATAGTTGAAAAATAGTTGAAAAATGTTGAGTTTAGAGTAAGCTCACGCTGACCGACAGATTTTATCCATCAGCCTTGTGTAGTGATTTTCAGTTATTTATGCTGCAAGCTGTTGTTTTAGTCTTTTCAAGTGGTACTTATGCAGATTAAAACCGCTAGAAATTAAAGCAAGCTCAAAATTCACACCTTTTAAGCCTCTTCTTCTTGCTCTGAAATAGGCTCTATTCCACTTGATTGTACCAAAAGCTCCTTCAGCCTGTATACTCCTGTTCATTCTCAACAATGCTCCGTGAACGCTGTTGAGATTCTCAAGAACCTCTTTGTGGATACTCGTCAGCTCTCGATTTATACTGACAATTCTGTTACCTGTACATTTGCAACATTTTTCTTTGTGAGAACAATTGTTGCAATCCTCACATTGAAACATCTCTTCTGTACGACCAAATTTGTTTCCTCTTACAGGTCTATTGTAAAGATACTTAAACTCTTTTCCATTGGGACATACAGGATTACCTTTTTCGTTTATGGGAAAGTTCACGGCTCTGTATGGGTCATTACGATATTTCTTGTCTTCGCTTTCCTTTTTAAACATTGTGAATTTCATATACTTTTCCATTCCGTGTTCCTGACAGTAAAGATAATTGTTAAAACTTCCGTAACCTGCGTCAGCTGTGGGAAACTTTGGATATTTTCCGTAAATACTGTTAAACTTCTCCATCAACGGCTGAAAGCAATCTATATCAGATGCATATTGTTTCACATCGAAAACAGCTATATATTCATCGCAAAGACCAAGCTGAACATTGTATCCTGCAAGAAGTTGGTCGTTGCCCATGTAATCTCTTTTCATACGCATAAATGTAGCGTCGTTATCCGTCTTTGAATAGCTGTTTCTGTCATTTCCGCATATTTTAATGTGTTCGGAATATTTCTTTAATTTTTCCGTATATTCAATTAACTTTTCGTAATTCCGTTGTTCAGGTGTTTTTCTTCTACCCTTTCCCTTGACTGCTTTTTCAGGGTTGAAGCCTGTGAGCTTTAAATACCGTGATATTATTTCTGCCATATATTCAACAGCATACTCACTGCGGATATCGAATTTGACTCCCATTAAGGCTATCTGAACATTTATTTCATCAAGTAAAGCTGTAATTTTCTCAAAGGTTTTACTGCGGTTTTTAACACTGCTTTTCTTCCACACCCAACTATACCTGTTGGCGTTTGCCACAAGCTTTGTTCCGTCTATGTAAATATGCTCAAGGTCAACATTTTCCTGAGAAAAAATATATCTGTTAATTTCGTTGAATATATCTTCTATGCTTCTGATTAAACAATTATTCATGAAATTATTTATAGTCATATGACTTGGAGCTTCTCTCTCCTGTAAAAGCCACATGAATCTTATGTCGGTTTTGCATAGCTTTTCTATTTCTCTTACAGATACATAGCCGTGCTCCATGAACGCAAACAGTATTATTTTCAGCAAGATTTCCGAATCAAATCTTCTGCGACCTGTCTTGTTCTCCTCTGCTACAAGATATCTTTTTAGGTCAATCTGACTCAAAACCTCACAAAACGTATATACCGGATCAGAAATTTCTATTATTTTTTCAATTTCCAGTGGTAATTTTAATTGATATGGTGTATTATATACTTTGTGGTTATGGTTTTTCATTGCAAGTAAATTATACCACAAAAAAGACTCCAAGCCTACCTTTTCGGTTAGCTTGGAGTTATTTTTTTGTTTGGGCTGTTTTTTTACAGCCCCTTTTGTTTTGGTCGAGGTGAAATGTGTCCCATTTATCTCACATATGAAAATTATTGATAATCAAATAAGCAGTGTTTACAAACGAAAAAGAATTGTTGAATATATGCTATATAAAACTGTTTTGAAAAATAATTTGTTATAGTATTGTAAAAATGGCTTATTTTCTGAAAAGATGACTTTGAGGAGGTCGTGAGTGGCAGTCGCATTGAAACATATGTAAATTTTCTGTCTTTCAATCTTGATGAAAAAAATGCGGGGAAATGGGGAAATCTTTTTAATTCCTATTTTGAAAATATCAAAAGATTAAATACATATTATTTTTTTGAAATAAAATAACATCATAC
>JAXJYN010000091.1:0-4662 GCA_036306965.1 Acutalibacteraceae bacterium | reverse complement strand
TTTTCAGAAGTATATACTTTATGAACTGTAATACTATTTTTTTGCATTACACTTTCTAGTACATCATTATCCGTATTAGAACCAATAAAAACCAGATAGTTCTTCATAAGCTCGCTCAATACAGTTTTAATCTCTGGATAAGCTTCTCGCTCAAATGCTCCAGCAAGCAAGGAATCTGCATCCTTTTCAGCATTCCTTTTTACATTATATCTATCATAAAACATCTGAATTCGTGCAATAAAAATATCACGTTCTGTCATAAATTCACAATCGCCTAACGTGTGATTTTTGTAATAAGATTTCCATTCCTCAAGAAATGCCGTTTCATCAACAACCATCCCACAATCAGTTATATTTTTCATTATTGTTTTTGCAGAACCACCACTTGTAACCCTAAAAAGAGTGCCAAATGCATCAAAAATTATTGCTCTCATAATCACACCACCAAATTCAAGTTTGTCGAATAGATTATATTATATAGCTGTGTAAAAATCAATCAATATAGAAAAAGCACGATGGTTTCGTATCAAAACCATCGTGCTAATTTGGTGGAAGTGAGGGGAATCGAACCCCTGTCCAAAGGTCACTTACCAAGGCTTTCTACGAGTTTAGTTAATGTTTTAAGATTCCCCTCACACTACGCCCATTAACAGGCTGAGTGTTACGGTAGTCTTTAATTCATGACAAAGCCCAAGACACTGCTATGTTCACGTTCACCACTAATCGACGCCACTAAAGGGAGCGTGGTACTTCCCAGTGTGACGAGCTGCACTTAGGCAGCTAGAGCAACGTTATTGTTGTCGTTTATTATTTAAAAGTTACGGATTTTAAAGTGGTTCCGCACCACTACCCGCTTACCAAGGCTCACAACCCCTGTCGAAACCTTTACACCCCCATATTTATTTCATTAGATTATAGCATATAATTATTAATTGTCAATAGATTTTATATTAATGCTTTGTCTGGAAGGGGATAGATATAAAATCTATTATTTGAACTGCTCTTTTAAATGACGTTCAATATTTCGTTTTGCATCTTTTGCAGCAATATCAGCACGCTTGTCATAAAGTTTTTTACCTTTACATAATCCAATCTGTATTTTTACCTTTGAGCCTTTAAAATATAAAGAAATTGGAATAATTGAATAACCTTCCTGCTTTGTCAAACCGAAAAGTCGCATTATTTCACGCTTGTGCATAAGTAATCTGCGAACACGCATAGGGTCTTTATTAAATATATTACCCTGTTCGTAAGGACTTATGTGCATTCCGTTTACAAAAAGTTCTCCGTCTACAATAGAACACCAAGAATCTTTAAGATTTACTCTGCCTGCACGTAAGGACTTCACCTCTGTGCCAACCAATTCAATGCCTGCCTCCATACTTTCAATTACAAAATAATCGTGGTGAGCTTTTTTGTTTTGTGCTATTGTTTTTGTATCAGTTTTTGCCACGGTGTTGTCCTCCTTTCAAGGAAAATGATTTTATCACCTTAAAATATTTTTGTCAATGAAAATTTGTCGCAAAACGGTATATAAATTTATTGTATAATTTATCCTACAGCCTGCAAATAGGGAACAGGCTGTAGGATTCTGTTTTTTAAAGTTCGCTTCTGCCTTCCAATGCTCTTAACAGCGTTACTTCGTCAGCATATTCAAGGTCACCGCCAACAGGAATACCGTAAGCCAGCCTTGTTACTTTTATGCCAAGAGGTTTTAAAAGCTTGCTTATGTACATTGAGGTAGTTTCACCTTCTACTGTTGGGTTAGTAGCCATAATAACCTCGGTTACAGAATGCTGTTGTATACGCTTTAAAAGTTCCTTTATAGTGAGTTGTTCAGGGCCTATTCCGTTAAGTGGTGACATTGCACCGTGCAGAACATGATAAACACCATTGTACTCCTGTGTACGTTCCATTGCAACCACATCACGAGGGTCTTCAACTACGCAAATAGTAGAATGGTCACGTTTTGAACTTTCACATATTGAGCATTTTTCTTTATCGGTCAGATTACAGCACTCGTTGCAATAGTGAATATTTTCATGTGCATCTAATATAGCCTGAGAAAATTCCACGGCTCTTTCTTTTGGCATTTTAAGTACATAATATGCAAGCCTTTGAGCCGTTTTTGAGCCTATTCCGGGCAATCGTTCAAACTGTTCCGAAAGCTTTGCAAGTGGTGCTACATTATATGATGACATTATTAGAACAATCCTGGAATGTTAAGACCGCCTGAGATTTTTTCCATTGTCTGTGCCTTGTCATCAGCAGCTTTTCTCAAAGCTTCATTTGTAGCTGCAATAATCAAATCACTTAGCATTTCAATATCTTCAGGGTCTACAACCTCAGGTTTAATGTTAATCTTTTGAAGTTCCATTTTGCCTGTTACAACTACATCAACTGCTCCGCCACCTGATGTTGCAATGTATTCTCTTGCCTCAAGCTCTGTGCTTGCTACATCCATTTCCTCCTGCATTTTCTGTGCCTGCTTTGCGATTTGCTGTAGATTTGTTGGAGTTCCGCCTCTTGGAATTCTTGCTTTCATAAATTTACTTCCTTTCAGTTTTTAATCTTCTTCAACAGTTACACCTGCTTGCTTTGCTTTTTCCAAAAGTTCTGCTATAGGGTCATTCTGTTGTACTTGCTGTTCAGGTTTTTTGTATGGGCCAAGTTTATAAACTCTGCCAGTTACTTCCCTTACAGCATTTCTCATTTTTTCTCTTTGAGATGGTTGCTTCAATAATTTGAACGCTAACTCATTTTGGGAATCTATCAATATATAATCTCCACTGATAAATGCCCTTGTATTTTTAAATGAAGTTGCAATAGTTATTGAGTATGATTTTATAATATCCAATACCTCTTGCCAGTCCTCCATAGGAACTGCGTTTTTTATTATGGTGTCGTAGTCTGTAGTAACCTGTTTTGCTACAGACTTAACTTGTGGTGTAACACCACTGTCAACAGTGCTAGATGCAAGCTCGTTATTTGTAGCTTGATAAGCAGTAGGTTCTGCGGTATTTGCTGATATACTTGTATTTTTATTTGAAGCATTTGTAAAATCCGCTTTTTCTACAGATGTATTTGCATTGGATGTTTGCACCTGAATACCACGTTTTATAAGTCTTTCAAGCTTTGCTATTCTTGCTGTTAATGCCTCTACCGAATTATCAAGCTGTGGCGATGTAAGCTTAATAAGTGCCAGCTCTATTTCTGTACGTTTGTTACTGCCTTTGAACATTCTGTCATAGCTTGCCTGCAAAATATCCATTATATATACTATATTTTCCAAAGAAAGATTTTCAGCTTGCTTTTTGGCACGTTCGCTTTCCTGAGTTGACATAATTATTAACGAACTTGGATTGCTCATAGTTTTTAAAAGCATAAGAGTTCTGAAATGGTCAATTAGTTCTTCACATAAACGTCCCATATCTTTACTTTCGTTGTGCAACTGCTCAATAAGCTCAAGTGCTGTTTTTGTGGTTTGATTAATTATACTATCAGTAAGTTCAAATAAATGTTCACGTCCTGCAAGTCCTGCTGTATTGTGAACAATTTCAGCAGTGATTTTATTACTTATACCAATACATCTGTCAAGTAATGATAAAGCGTCACGCAAAGCACCATCAGACACAGACGCAATCAGCAATGCTGCATCATCAGTAAGTTCAATATTCTCTTGTTCTGCTACAAAAAGCAATCTGTCTGCAATATCTCGGGATGAAATTCTATGAAAATCAAACCTTTGGCAACGTGACAAAATTGTAGCTGGTAATTTGTGAACCTCTGTAGTTGCAAGTATAAAGATAACATGAGAAGGAGGTTCTTCCAGCGTTTTAAGCAGTGCATTAAATGCACCAGCTGAAAGCATATGAACCTCGTCTATAATGTATACCCTGTATTTTGCTTTTGTAGGAGTGAAAGTCGCTTCTTCAATAATGGTGCGTATATTATCCACACCGTTGTTACTTGCAGCGTCAATCTCGGCAATGTCCATTACAGAGCCATCATCAATACCTTTGCAGATTTCACACTCTCCACAAGGGTCACCGTTTTGTGGATTAAGACAGTTTACAGCTTTAGCCATAATTTTGGCACAGGTGGTTTTTCCTGTACCACGAGAACCTGTAAAAAGGTAAGCGTGGTTGATTCTGCCTGCTTTAAGTTCATTTTTCAGAGTAACAGTAACCTGTGGCTGACCCGATACATCTTCAAATACCTGTGGTCGCCATTTGCGGTATAATACCTGATACATAATGTTACCTGCCTTTCTGAAAAATAAAAGAGCAAGACAGACGGTCATTCCTGTGCAAATGCGAACGGCAGACTTACTGTATCGCATCAAGAAATCTGCTTAATGCTGCTCGGTTCCCCGCCTGACATGGTTCACAGCACCCAATCGTACAGGGCCTGCCGCTCACATTTACATAGAAATACTAATTCTGACTTGCTCAGTTAACCGCCAAATGCGATCGTGTTGTTATTATACTATAATTCATATTAAAAATCAAGAGGTATTTTATTTTTTTACAGGGCAACCGCACGAAAATAAAATCAAAATTTGTTAAAAATGACTTTAAGAAGGAAATCATCATCAAAAGAACAACGAAATCTCTTAGCCTTCATACTCAATTTAGGAACTTCTAAAGCCTTATATAAATT
>JAXJYN010000090.1:0-51067 GCA_036306965.1 Acutalibacteraceae bacterium | reverse complement strand
AGCAAAGCGGACTTTATTTCCAAAATGCACATAGCCTTAAAAGAAACCGCCGAAACTGAATATTGGATTAAATTACTTTATATGTCTGAATATATAGATGATAAAATGAACAAATCATTGCTTGCTGACTGTTTAGAAATCAAACGAATACTTGTTGCATCTATCAATACTGCAAAGGAGAACAAGAAATGAAGCTGATCATAAAAATTACAGACGATGAGTATAGGATGTTAAAAGCTTACGCTGCCGCTAAAAGAAAATACGAGGTTGAAAGGGATTTTTTGTTGATAAGGCAATTGTAGAAATGGTTTCAATTGGTTTAGAAGCTATTACAGAAACTATCATCCTTGATGAAGCAGGGAATCCAATTGCTTGGAATACATACTGTAAAAATAACATCGAAGAACCAAGAGAACGACCAATCTATAAGAAATACTAACACTACTTTTGGACCTTATGCCAATAGTTGGGGTAACTCTAAAAAGAATTAAATTAGAAAAAATGATATGTAAAGCTTAATAGATTTTCTGAAAATTTAAAAAAGAAGAAACGACCTCCTATTAGTTAGATTTTTCAACTCTGATTAATGGGAGGTTGTTTTATTTTGTCAGTGTGTTAAATCTAAAAATTACCTTTCAAATTATTGTTGTTTATTATATTTTTTAGCTATTTCACAAAAAATATTTAACTCATATAAAAATATACCTTGACAGATGAGGTATGTTATATTACAATATACCTGTAATTACAAAACAACTTTTTCGGAGGTGAAGGTTATGTCTATTGCGTCTGATTTAATAAGAGGTCATACAGACACTATAATTTTAGCACAGCTAAAAAAGGGTGACAGTTACGGTTATCAGATTAATAAATATATAAAGCAGTGTACAAACGGTGAGTATGAGCTTAAAGAGGCTACTTTGTATACAGCTTTTAAAAGACTTGAAACAAATGGTTGTATTCGTTCATATTGGGGTGACGAAAACACAGGAGCAAGAAGAAAGTATTATGCTATTACTCCAATGGGAGAATCGGTATATGTAAAGCTTCTGGATGAATGGAACACTGCAAAGCGACTTATAGATACCCTTGTAAAAGACAAATAATTTTAAGGAGGATAATTTTATGGAAAACAGATTAAGAAGTCACATTGAAATTTTATTTAGAGATATGCCACAAAACGCAGGTACGCAGGAGATTAAAGAGGAAATATTACAGAATTTGATTGAAAAGTATTACGACCTTTTAGCAGATGGTAAAGACCCAGAAACAGCCTACAGTATAGCGGTAGCAAGTATAGGCGATATACATAGCTTATTTCCTGATAATCCTGAAAATATATCTAAACTTGTTTCTAAACAGCGTAAAAAATCAGCACTTTTAATTTCTGGTGCAGTTATGCTTTATATCTTGTCAATTATACCGCCAATAATTGCAGATTCAATGGGCGGTGGTTCTTTTAATGAAACAGTTGGTATAGGTTTTATGTTTCTTATGATTGCACTGGCTACAGGTATGATTATCTATAATGCAATGACAAAATATAAGCCCACTAAAAATCAGACTATGGTAAATGAGTTCAAGCAGTGGCAGTCTGGCAAGCCGTCACGTAAAAGTATACAGCAACAGGTTACTGGAATTATTTGGACTGTTACAGTAATAGTATACTTTCTGGTAAGTTTTTTAACTATGGCATGGTATATTACATGGATTATATTCCTGATTGGTGCGGTAGTAGCCCAGATTGTTAGATTATGTATGTCACTTAATAATGACAAGGAGAAGGAAAAATATGAAAACAGCTAAAAAAGCAGGTATAATTTGTTGGTCTTTGGTTGCAATTTTACTTATAGTGGTTGTAGTAGTTGGAATTATTATAGGCCCACAGAAAATATTTAATGATATTTCGTTATGGAGTGAGGGTATGGTGCTTAATATAGATAATGCAAAGGAAGTAAGCACATATTCTGTACCGGTAAAAGATTTTGACAATATAGATATAAACTGGGAATCAGGCTATATCAAGTTATATGTTTATGATGGTGATGAAATTCAAATTACAGAGCGTAGTATAAAAAAGCTTGACGATGACGAAAAGATGACATACAAAGTAAAAAACAATACATTAAAAATTGAGGGCAAGTCAAGATTTGAAATAGGCTTTTTATGTTTTAGAACTACTCAAAAGATACTTGAGGTAAAAATTCCCCAAAATAAATTGTCAGAAATCAACAAGATATATACAGACACAGCATCATCAGATGTTTTTATAAATGATTTGGATTTAAAAGAGCTTGCAGTATCAACAACCTCAGGCATAATTTCAATAGAAAATATAAAGTCAGAGAATATAAATATTGACACAACAAGCGGAGATATAACATTGAGTTCTTCGACAGTAGACAAAAACTGTTCTGTAAATAGCACTTCAGGTTATGTGGATTTGAAAAACTGTTCAATGTCCAATGCGGATGTAAATACAACAAGCGGAGATATTACACTTACATCTGCGGATATAAAGGAAAGCTGTATCACAGACAGTATATCGGGAAATGTTATATTGATTGATTGTGTATCTGCAAATATAAACGCAGATACAACAAGTGGTGATGTGAAGGCGAATGGTGAATTTTCCACAGCAAAATGTAATACAGTATCTGGTGATATAAGTATTTCTTCAAAAACTGTACTTACAGATTTCAGCTGTTCTACAACAAGCGGAGATACAATACTCAAAATTCCTGTTGATACAAAAAAGGGATTTACAGCGAATGTTTCAACTGTATCGGGAGAGTTTATTTGTAATCTACCGTTAACATCAAACGGAGATATAAAGGTTTACGGCAATGGAGAATATAGTTACCGTTTTGACAGTACGAGCGGAGATGTAAGTATAAGTTCTGTTGAATAATTCAAAATATAATTCAATAAAAGGGAACAACTGAGTGTAGTTGTTCCCTTTATTTTACTGGGTAATGATATAATAATTTTTTAAAATAAAAATTCCCCTTTTTCTAAAAAGGGAAAATATATTGTTATTTAATTTTATCAAGAATGAGGGCACACTTACCCATTTGCTTATAACGTTCTTCAAAAACAGACTTATCATATGTTATTACAGAGTAGTTAAGCGGGTCATTAAGATAGTAATAATCTTCATCATAACCGATAAGTACCATACAATGTTCATTTGCAAGCCATTGGCAGGTATCACCATCATTATATGGTGAGTAGTCGGCAGAGTCCTTTACCTCCCATTCATATGTTACTACTGGTTCACGCATCCACATTGTTCCCCATATAAGAACAGGTTGGTTGTTTGCTATGTAGTTGTTAATAAGATTTTCCATAGATGAACCTGTAATATCTACTGCACGATAACTTTTGTTTTTCAAGTATTTATTCATTGCATACTCTATAACAGGAGGATAACAACCCAAAGAGTCCTCAGAGTACGGACTACCCAAAAAAGCTGAATATGTGTCAGGGCCTACCATATTTCCATTTTTGTCAAATTCAAAACTAGCTGTTGGCAGATAATTGTCAATGAAATCGTCAGGTGTAATTTTAAATCCATAGTAGTTTAAAAGCATAGTAGCACTTACAGACTCGCAACCTGAAGGATATTCATAACCCTGTGTAATAAGCTCAATATCATCAATTATATTTGATTTAGGTGCTGTTACTGTAATAGGTACAGTTGTATAAATTCCTGTATCAGATACAGCAACAATGCTGGTTGTGCCTGTAGAAATTCCTTTTACATTGCCTTTTTCGTCAACAGTGGCTATTTCTATGTTGTTTGAGGAATATGTTATGTATGGGTCGGGAGATTTATATTTATCAGTTGGTGGTGTATATTTGTATGACACCTTAACTTTCTCGCCTACCTTAACTGTATATTTATCTTTAGAAAATGTAAGCGTTTCATCTGTTGCGGGTACAGGTTCGGCTGTGGGTGCTTCTGTAGATGTTGTGTTTACTTGCGTAATGTCTGTATTTGATGTAGTTGCGTTTACTATTGTAATAGTAACAGCTATCAAAACAATTAAAATAAGAATAGTTATAACAGTAGCTTTAAAATATTTAAGCCCTGCAATTTTTCTTATAGTCTTGAATTTTACAGGCTTGTCCTCAGAAACAGTATCGTTGTATATAGTTTCTGCTTCATTTTGTTCGGTTGCTGACGAAGAATTTTCTTTTTCTGTGTTTTCATCAGCATTATTAATTGCTGGAGTTTTTGTGGCATTAGATGTATCTACTTCGTTTTCGGTAATTGTTTCAGTTTTTTCAAGGAGTTTATTACTCATAATTTACCTCATAACTATATCGGAAAAATAACTTATACTATATAAATTATATCATATGGATTTACTTTATTGCAAACAATAAGCGTTGGATTAAATTTAGAATAAGACTGAATAAAGTTATAAATTATGTGTAATATGCAAAAATCCCACTCAACAAATGTGAGTGGGATAAATAATATAGCAAAATTAAGATTAAGCCTTGCCAACTGAGCCAAATAGCTCCATCTTCTCTTTAACTGTAGCTTTGATAGCCTCAAAACCTGGTGCAAGAAGCTTTCTTGGGTCAAAGCCCTTACCCTGCTGGTCTTTGCCTGCCTCAACATACTCTCTTGTAGCAGCAGCAAAAGCAAGCTGACACTCTGTGTTTACATTAATCTTAGAAACGCCAAGGTCGATAGCCTTTTTAATCATATCGCTAGGGATACCTGTACCACCGTGTAGAACCAAAGGCATTTTACCTGTTAGCTTCTGGATATCAGCAAGTACATCGAAGTTCAAGCCAGCCCAGTTCTCAGGGTATTTACCGTGAATGTTACCAATACCTGCTGCAAGCATTGTTACGCCCAAATCAGCAATCATCTTACACTCAGCTGGGTCAGCACACTCGCCGGCACCAACAACACCGTCTTCTTCACCGCCGATAGAACCAACTTCAGCCTCTAGTGAAAGACCCTTTTCCTCACAAATAGCAATAAGCTCTTTTGTTTTTTCTACGTTCTCTTCGATTGGATAGTGAGAACCGTCGAACATTACAGAACTGAAACCAGCTTCGATACAAGCCTTAGCACCGTCATATGAACCGTGGTCAAGGTGTAAAGCAACAGGAACAGTAATGTTAAGCTCTTCAAGCATACCGTTAACCATACCTACAACTGTTTTGTAACCGCACATATACTTACCTGCACCCTCAGATACACCAAGAATTACAGGTGAATTAAGCTCCTGAGCTGTCAGAAGAATAGCCTTTGTCCACTCTAGGTTGTTAATGTTGAACTGACCAACTGCGTAGTGGCCCTCTTTTGCCTTTGTTAGCATTTCTTTTGCATTTACCAATGCCATTTGAAATCACTCCAATTTAAAAATTCTCTTACCACGCACCTGCATGATAATCCAAAAAATATTATACATTATATTTTTGGAAATATAAAGGGTATTTATTAAAAAAATTGCAAAATAAAAGAGATTTTTTTTACTTGTTTTACACAAAGTATTGTAGTAAAGTATATGTATATAAATTAATCGGAGGTAATTATTATGCCATATATAAACACAACAACAAATATTAAAATTACAAAAGAAAAGGAACTCAGCATTAAGGCAAAATATGCACAGGCTGTTTCAATTATAGGCAAAAGCGAAACATACTTAATGCTTGGCTTCAATGACGAATGTTCTATGTATTTTGCAGGTAATGGAGATGAGCCTATAGCCTTTGTTGAAGTAAAGTTCTTTGGAAAATCAACATCAGACAAGCTTGATAAGCTTACAGGTGAGATATGCAATATAGTTTCTGAGGAACTCAACATTTCACCATCAAAAATTTATGTGAAGTATGAGGAGGTTCAGCATTGGGGCTGGAACGGTCACAACTTTTAATTTGTAAAAATGAGGAGAATATATAAATGAAGTCTTACAGAAAAGAATTGTTTTTTAATATACCTGAACGCAGAGCGATTGTTAACATTACAAGTCAGGTGCAGTCTGCTATTAACGAGAGCGGAATTAAAGAGGGTCTTGTACTTGTAAACGCTATGAATATTACAGCAAGTGTTTTTATAAATGATGATGAACCGGGTTTGCACAACGATTATGAGGTGTGGCTTGAAAAGCTTGCACCCGAACAACCATATAATCAGTATGCACACAACGGATTTGAGGACAACGCAGATGCACACCTTAAAAGAACCATTATGGGCAGAGAGGTTGTATGTGCCATTACAAAGGGCAGGCTTGACTTTGGTACATGGGAGCAAATTTTTTACTACGAGCTTGATGGTAAACGCAGAAAACACGCACTAATTAAAATAATTGGCGAATAAAATATAAAACTACACATTTTACCCACTATGCAACCATTGGTTGCGGAGATGTAAACAGAAATGTATTGTTTGCAACCTGTGTTGTATTGTAAAATTCAGGTGCAAAATTTAATTTATCTGTACTTTATGGAGGAGAAATGGTATGAATATTGAAATTGCCAACAGACTTTGCAATCTTAGAAAAGAACATAATATGTCACAGGAACAGCTTGCTGAAAAAATTGGTGTAAGCCGACAAGCTGTGTCAAAGTGGGAACGTGGAGAGGCATCGCCCGATACAGATAATCTTATAGCACTGGCTCAGATATATAATGTATCTATAGATGAAATTCTTACAGGTAAGCATAGTAATACAGTAAAAGAAGAACAATCAGACAGCGGAGGTAACAACACCTCATATAATGAAAATATTGAAAACAATACTGAACAGGAAAATTTTAAGAAGGCGAAGTTTTCTTTTAAAAACGGAATACACGTTGATGATGGTGATGACCATGTACACGTTGACTGGAATGGTGTTCACGTTGATGACAGCGATGGTACTCATGTACACGTTGGCTGGAATGGTATTCACGTTAGTGAAAACGGAGAAGACAAGGTTTACACTGACGAAAATGGACATATATTTTATAAAGATAAAGAAGAAAACAATCAGTCGGTGCTTACAATTATTCTGAAAAATATATGTATTCCTATTGTTGCAGTTATAGCGTTTTTGATATGGGGCTTCTGCTTTAATGGCTGGGCTTTTGCGTGGCTTGTTTTTCTTGCTTTGCCTGTTTACTATTCACTAATAGAGGCTATAGAGAAAAGAAAGCCGTCAAAGTTTTGCTTTCCTGTTTTGATTGTTATAGTATATATGGTATTGGGATTATGCTGTAACCTGTGGCATCCCGGTTGGGTTTTATTCCTTACAATTCCCGTTTTCTACGGAATATGCAGTGCGTTTGCAGAGATAAAAAAGGTAAGCAAGAACAAAGAGAATATAGATTTTTGACATTATTGATTTGTATTTCCGTATGTGCTATAATAGTTTTAAAATAATGTTGGGAGTTAATATGATGAAAAAGTTTTTATGCTGTATTACAGCTTCAGTAATTATTTGCTGTATAATATGCGGTTGCGGAAATACATCCAAAACGCCAGAAAATTCGGTTGTATCCAAAACCGAAACCACTACATTTTCAGCTTCAACGATGTGCGAAATATCTATTTTGGATTATAATACAGAAGAGGTACTTACACAATTTGAAGCATCAGATGATACCAAAGCAAATACAGTTTTTAACACATTGAATAATACAGAGGATACAAGTGAAAAACCTAAAACTGAGCCTTCTTACATAATACATTTTATTGATAACGGTGATTCACAATATGATGTATGGTACTTGGTTTATATTGATGATTCTAAGCTTTTTGTATGTCTGGATTCTTCCAGAACAGAGAGTCACAACCTTAATCTTGAAAGTGGTTTGAAACTGTGCAAAAGTACAACTGTTGCAGAATTTGTGGCATTACTCAATAATTAGTTTTATATTTCTTGTAATTGGAATAATAAAAATAGTCAGCGGGCAGATAAGAGCTGTCCGCTATTTTTATATAATTATGAAATATTTTGTCGAGAAAAATTGGGGATTTTAGGTACAATATGTAAATTTATTTGTAACATTAAATATGTTGCTTGACATTATATTAATTTAATGAATAATTATCCTTTAGAGAATTAGTATTAGTTATATTGAGAGGTGAGTAAAAGTTTTATGCGTACAGAGTCAAAAACAGCTGTAAAAAACAGTATTGGCAGACTGATTTTGGTTATATTGTCTGCACTGTTGCAGATAACGTGGCTTTTGGTTATTTCAGAATGTCTTGAGGATTATTCAAACGTAATTGCTATGTTATCGCAAGTAGTTGCAGTTGTATTAGTTTTTAAAATTTACGGAAAAAATGTTAATTCTGCAATGAAAACACCGTGGATATTTTTAATTTTGTTGTCACCTATTATGGGTATTGTTCTTTATGCTTTGCTTGGACATTCAAACACAACAAGAGGTGTAAGAAAACGCTTTAAAAAAATAGACAGCAAGCTTATGGTTAATCTTACACAGGATAATGGTGTTCTGAAAGAGCTAGAGGAGAAAAGTCTAAGTGTTGCAAATCAATCACGCTATATATGGAATTATGGAAAATATCCACTTTATCGCAACACTGATGTGGAGTTCCATTCAGAGGCTACAGAGGGTTTAGAGTCGCAAAAAGAAGAATTGAAAAAGGCAAAGCACTTTATATTTATGGAATACCACGCAATAGAAGATGCAGAATCTTTTAATAGCATAAAGGAAATTCTTGCACAAAAAGTAAAGCAGGGTGTAGAGGTGCGTGTTGCTTATGATGACATAGGCAGTATAGGCTTTATCGATCACGATTTTATTAAGAGAATGGAAGCTGATGGTATTCAGTGCAGAGTATTCAACCCTGTTACACCGGTTCTGAATATCTTTATGAATAATCGTGACCACAGAAAAATAACGGTTATTGATGGTAAAGTGGGTTTTACCGGAGGTTATAACCTTGCTAATGAATATTTTAATATAACACATCCATATGGTCAGTGGAAAGATACAGGTGTTAAGCTCACAGGTGATGCTGTAAAAAGTCTTACTGTTACATTTTTAGAGATGTGGAACGCTATTAAAAAGACAGACGAAAGTTATGATGAATATTTGCCCAATGTTGAGTATGTTGCAAATGAATATGGTTATGTTCAGCCATATGCAGATAGTCCTCTTGACAGAGAAAGAGTTGGCGAAAATGTGTATATGAACATTATTAAAAACGCTAAAAAATATGTTTATTTTATGACACCATATTTAATTATAAGTGATGAAATGAACAGAGAATTAACTCTTGCAGCTAAGCGTGGAGTAGATGTGCGTATTATAACACCAGGCATACCTGATAAAAAGATTATATTTGAGGTTACACGTTCATATTATGCAGGTCTTGCAAGAGATGGTGTGAAAATTTATGAGTTTACACCAGGTTTCTGCCATGCAAAGCAATGTGTATGTGATGACGAAGTTGCAACTGTAGGAACAATTAATCTTGATTACAGAAGTTTGTATCTACATTTTGAAAATGGAGTATTTTTATATGACTGTACAGCTGTAAACGGCATAAAAAATGATTTTGACAATACATTTCCAATGTGTGAGGAAGTAACACAAAAGTATAAAGATGGCAGGTCTGTACCGTTAAGATTGAGACAATGTGCTTTAAGATTGATTGCACCATTGCTGTAAACAGCTAGAGGTATTATAATGTTTAAGAATTATAAAATGGATTTTGATAAAGCCATAAAAATATAATAAACTGAATTTTGGCAACCTATGTGGTTTATTTCTGCATAGGTTGCTTTTTTATTGAATAGCAGGCTTGTTATATTATCAATCCTTCTAAAAATGAAAATAACCTTGCGTAAAAACAGGCATTATGATAAAATTTTTTCATAAAGAATTTAAAATATTCTTAAAACTATAAATTGGAAAGAGAGATAATATTGGCTATAAAACAGGAAAATAGAATTACAAAACAAATATTTGCTGTGCTGTTTGTTGTTACAACGCTGTTATTTACTTTAACAGCTTGTGGCAATAGTAACGAAACTATACAAAAATCAGCAATAGAAAATGCAAATGATTTGAAAACTGCAATCATAGGTGTTCAACTTGGCACAACAGGAGATATTTATACCTCTAGCTACGAGGCAGAGGGTGCAACAGTTGTAAAGTACAATAAGGGTGCAGATGCTGTTCAGGCTTTGAAAAAGGGTAAGGTTGACTGTGTAGTAATTGATGAACAGCCAGCTAATGCTTTTGTTAGAGAAAATACAGACTTGTCTGTTTTAGAAGAACCTCTTACCGAGGAAGAATATGCAATTTGTATTGCAAAGGAAAAAACAAAACTGCTGGAGCAAGTAAACGATGCACTAAATGAATTGCAAAATGATGGTACAGTTGAAAAAATCATAAATAACTATATAGGTGATGATACTAAGGGTAGCTATAAATATATGTCACCTGAAAATATCGAACGTAGTAACGGAATCTTGACAGTAGCTACAAATGCAGCATTTGAACCATA
This sequence comes from Acutalibacteraceae bacterium, assembly GCA_036306965.1. Taxonomy (GTDB): domain Bacteria; phylum Bacillota; class Clostridia; order Oscillospirales; family Acutalibacteraceae; genus CAG-964. Next base: position 40,572 of record JAXJYN010000090.1, on the reverse strand, counting down.
TGAGTTTGTGCAGAATGGTAAGGTTGTGGGAATTGATATTGATATATCTCAGGCTATAGCTGACAAGCTAGGTATGGAGCTTAAGATTGAAGAAATGGAGTTTGATTCTATTATTTCTGCGGTTTCTACAGGTAAGGCTGATATGGGTGTGTCAGGTATGACAGTAACCGAGGACCGAAAAAAGAATATCAATTTTACCATACCATATACTACCGCAAAACAGGTTATTATTGTTCGCAATGGTAGTGCTGAAAGTACAGCGTTAGTAAGTGTGGAGAAATTTAAAAATGATTTTATTGTTGAAGATAGATGGCAGTATATTGCAAAAGGTTTGCTTACAACTTTGGAAATTTCTCTGTTGGCATCAATTATAGGTATTGTACTTGGCTTTCTGATTGCTGTTGCAAGAGTATCTTGCGATAAAACAGGAAAATTAAAATTGCTTAACTTACTTCTAAAAGCATATTTAACAGTTATTAGAGGTACACCTGCAATGATTCAGTTGCTTATTATCTATTATGTAATATTTGCGTCAAGCTCGGTTGATAAGGTTATGATTGCTGTCATTGCCTTTGGTTTAAATTCGTCGGCTTATATTGCAGAAATAGTAAGGTCAGGCATTATGTCTATAGATGAAGGACAGTTTGAAGCAGGCAGAAGTATGGGATTCAGCTATATGCAGACTATGGTAAACTTTATACTTCCACAGGCTATTAGAAATGTATTGCCTGCACTTGGTAATGAATTTATTGTATTGATAAAGGAAACTTCAATTTCCGGTTATATTGGTATTATGGATTTAACTCGTGGTGGAGATTTGATAAGAAGCCGTACATATGATGCTTTCTTACCTCTTATAGCTGTTGCTGTTGTATATTTGATAATTGTAGTTATATTGACAGCTTTACTTGGAAAATTGGAAAAGAGGCTGAAAAAAGATGGAAAATAAATTTAACTCTATGATTCATATTGAAGAACTGAAAAAGTCATATGGTGATTCAGAAATTCTTAAAGGAATTACAACAGACATCAACAAAGGTGAAGTTTTGGTTATTATAGGACCATCGGGTTGTGGTAAATCTACTTTTTTACGCTGTCTTAATATGCTTGAAACACCAACAAGCGGTAAAGTTTATATTGATGGTACAGATATTACCGACAAAAAAGTTAACATTAATAAAGAACGACAGAAGATTATGATGGTTTTTCAGCAGTTCAATCTTTTCCAAAATAAAACTATTTTGCAAAATCTTACTGTTGGGCCTATAAAGCTGAAAAAAATATCTGTTGATGAAGCTAATCAAAAAGCTATGAACGCACTCGAAAGAGTTGGCTTGGCTGATAAGGCAAATGCTTACCCAAGTCAGTTGTCAGGTGGACAAAAACAGCGTGTTGCCATTTGCAGGGCATTATGTATGGAGCCTGAAGCAATACTGTTTGATGAACCAACATCAGCTCTTGACCCGGAAATGGTTGGTGAGGTACTGGAAGTTATGAAAGAACTTGCTAAATCAGGTATGACAATGGTGTGTGTAACGCACGAAATGGCATTTGCAAGAGAGGTTGCTTCAAGAATTATATTTATAGATAATGGATTAATCGCTGAAGATGACACACCACAAAATGTTTTCAGTAACCCCAAAAATCCAAGATTAAAGGAATTTTTGTCTAAAATACTTTAGTTGAAAATTTATCCTAATTAAGTTTGTTCTATATATGAAAAATATAAATATAATTTGGAAATATACCTGAAATACGATAATAAATAACACAATATAGGTGGTTTTTAAGTTTAACCTTGGGCATATAAAATAAACTGATATATTGTCAAATTATTAACAATAGGTTAACATATGCACAATAAAATTGACAGTAGCCTATAAAAAATGTTATTATTAACCTTAGAGAATAATCAAGGAGGCTTCGTATAGATGGAAAATTCATATATTAACGAGCTTGCACAAAAATGTATAGACAGCAGTAAAATTGATACTGAGCTATTTTCAAAATATGATGTACAAAAAGGTCTGCGTGATAAAAACGGTGTGGGTGTTCTTGCAGGATTAACCACAATTTCAAACGTAATGGCTGTAAAAATGGTAGATGGTGAAAGAGTACCTTGTGCGGGTAAGCTTTTATTTAGAGGCTATTCAATTAAAGACCTTGTTAAAAACTCAAGCAAGGCAGAGCATTTTGGTTTTGAAGAAGCTATTTATTTAATTTTATTCGGAGAACTGCCTACAAAACAACAATATGCTGACTTTAAAAAGTTGTTAGGTGAAAATATGGTTCTTCCAAACAGCTTTACAAGAGATGTAATAATGAAAGCACCCAGTAAGGACATTATGAACTCTATAACAAAGAGTGTTCTTACTTTGGCTGCATATGATGATAAAGCGTCAGACATTTCTATTGAAAATGTACTGCGTCAATGCATTAAGCTTATTGCAGTTTTCCCTATGTTAGCTGTATATGGTTATCACGCTTACAACCATTATGAATGTGATGACAGTTTATTTATACATCGTCCTGACCCTAGCCTTTCTACAGCAGAAAATTTGCTGAGAATGTTAAGACCAGATATGAAGTATACAGATTTAGAGGCAAGGGTTCTTGACGCTGCTTTAATTCTTCATATGGAACACGGTGGTGGTAATAACTCAACCTTTACAACACACGTTGTATCTTCATCGGGTTCAGATACTTACTCTGTAATAGCTGCTGCAATGTCATCTTTGAAAGGCCCTAAGCACGGTGGTGCTAACCTTAAGGTTGTACAGATGATGGAAGACCTTAAGGCCAATGTTGAGGATATTACAGACCGTGACCAAGTAAAAGCATACCTTGAGAAGATACTTGCAGGTGAAGCATTTGACCATAAGGGTCTTATTTATGGTATGGGACACGCTATTTATTCTGTTTCTGACCCAAGAGCACAGGTGTTCAAGAAGTTTGTGCGTGGTCTTGCTGAAGAAAAGCATATGGATAAAGAATTTAAGCTGTTCTCTATGATAGAAGAAATGGCACCTGAACTTATAGCCAAAAAGCGTAAAATGTACAAGGGTGTAAGTGCAAATGTAGACTTTTACAGTGGATTTGTTTACAGTATGCTTGGTATTCCTCTTGAGCTTTATACACCTATTTTTGCTATTGCAAGAATAGTAGGTTGGAGTGCTCACAGACTTGAAGAACTTATAAACGTAGATAAAATTATTCGTCCTGCATATAAGAGCCTTGTTGAAGAACGAGAGTATATTGACATTGAGGACAGAGATTAATTTAATATTAACACAAAAAACAGGTTGCAGTAAATTTGTACTGCAACCTGTTTTTGATAGTTTTGATAATGAATATGGAACAAAATGGATTTTTAAAATTATAATTTATGTCGCTTATTCTGTGTAAATTTAGCATTGAAAAACAGAGTTTGGCATATACATAAAATATCTTTCTTATATGGAGGTATTTTATGAAAGGAATAGTTGAAGAACGAGCCGTTGAGCTTGGTCAATATATTATTGAGAGCAAGGCGACCGTTCGCAGTGCTGCCAAAAAGTTTGGAGTCAGTAAAAGCACAGTACATAAAGATGTAAGCGAAAGATTGAAATATGTAAACCCACAGCTTTATACTCAGGTAAAGGCTGTTCTTGAAGTTAATAAAGCACAAAGACATATAAGAGGCGGAATGGCTACACGCAAAAAGTATAAGGGTTTGTAAAAGTTTGTGCAAAATCTGCTACGAACAGTGTGGCAGATTTTGCTTAAAAAATATTTTACAGTAAATAGTAATTCGACAAAGTATTACAGTGTTCAGCCTTTATTTTATATTAATTCTTAGTTTGTTCATTCTTTCTTTTCACAAATAATGTATAATGTGTACAAACATTTATTAATGTGGTATAATTATACATACAATGCGGTTTAACAGGAGGATTTTATGAACAGAACTAAAAAAATTTTAATAGTTGATGATGATACAAACATTTGCGAACTTCTTCGCCTTTATATCGAAAAAGACGGCTTTGAAACAGCTATTGCCTACAACGGTACGCAGGCTTTAAAGCTTTTTGAAAGAGAAAAGCCAGACCTTATTATGCTTGATATAATGTTGCCTGAGCTTGATGGCTGGCAGGTTTGCCGAGAAATACGCAAAACTTCACAAGTGCCAATTATTATGCTTACTGCAAAGGGTGAAGTTTTTGATAAAATTCTTGGTTTGGAGCTAGGTGCAGATGACTATGTAGTAAAGCCATTTGAGGCAAAAGAGGTTGTTGCAAGAATACACGCTGTATTAAGACGTACAAACGCAAATGAAGCACCAAATGTAAAAGAAGTTAAGTGGGACAAGCTGTCAATTAACCTTACAAATTATGAATTAAAAGTTGACGGTGTGCAGATAGACACTCCACCCAAAGAAATGGAGCTTTTGTATCATCTTGCAAGTAACCCTAACAGAGTTTTCACAAGAGACCAGCTTCTTGATGAAGTGTGGGGATTCGATTATTATGGTGACTCAAGAACTGTTGATGTACACGTTAAAAGATTGCGTGAAAAAATTGATGGTGTATCACCTCAATGGGAGCTTAAAACAGTATGGGGTGTAGGTTATAAGTTTGAGGTTAAGGAATAATACCTTTATTATACCAATTAAGTTATTAAAGGAGAATTTGCGTGACGGGTAAAAAAAGTCTGTTTGCACAGTACCTTACCATCAGCCTTGTTATTGTGCTTGTAAGTTTTATTATATTGGGTACAATGCTGGTATTTTTTGTAGCAAGATATTCAGACACCGAAAAGCAAGAACTGTTGCTTGAAAATGCAAACAGAGTTGCTGAACTTATGTCTGACCGTACGGTAATGGTGAACAGCAGTGTGCATATAGGTGATACTGAAACAAGCTGGCTTTCAAGTGTAATTGAAACAATTTCAGCCAGTATTGATGCGGATATTTTTATAACAGATACAAACGGCAATACACTTTTTTGCAATGATATGGGCAGGTGTAACCACCGTTCGCATACTGTACCACAAGAAATTTGCCAGAGTGCATATAGTAAAGATGTATTTATAAAAAGTACATTGGGTGATTTATATGATGAGCCACATTATGTGGCGGCTGTGCCTATAGTTGCAGAAATTGGAGATAATACTGAAACAATGGGTATAGTTTATGCGGCGGCAGATACTATTGCTTTTTCGGATTTAAAAGGAGAAATCACCAGAATATTCTTTTATGCGGCTGTTGCCACATTTGCGATTGTTATTTGTATAGTATGGTTCTTTTCTTATAAAATGATTAAACCATTACGGCAGATGTTGGTTGCAGCAAAAAAACTCGCCAAGGATGATTTTTCTGTGCGTGTGCCTGTTACATCCAGTAATGAAATTGGTATGCTTGCAAAAACCTTTAACGAAATGGCAGACTCTTTGTCTGCGTCTGAAACAACAAGACGTAATTTTATAGCAAATGTGTCGCACGAATTGAAAACGCCTATGACAACTATAGCAGGGTTCGTTGATGGAATTTTGGACGGAACTATTCCTGAAAATAAACAAAAGCAATATTTGCGTATAGTGTCTACCGAGGTTAAAAGGCTTTCAAGATTGGTTGCTTCTATGCTTTCACTTTCAAGAATAGATAATGGTGAACTGCGTATAAAACGACAGCAGTTTAATTTGTCAGAGGTTATTATATCTACCTTGTTAACATTTGAACAGAAAATCGAAGAACGACATATTGATATTCAGGGACTTGAAACCTGTACTGTTCCTGCACAGGTTGACGGTGACCCAGACCTTATACATCAGGTAGTCTATAATCTGTTTGAAAATGCTGTTAAATTTGTTAATCCGGGCGGATATATAAAGGTTACTATGACAGAATGTAATGACAGAATAGAGCTTGAGATTAAAAACAGCGGTCACGGTATTGAGCCTGAAGAAATTGTGCATATATTTGAGAGATTTTATAAAACAGATAAATCAAGAAGTCAGGATAAAAACGGAATGGGTTTAGGCTTGTATATAGTAAAAACCATTATGCGTTTACACGGTGGAGATATTACCGCAGAGAGCGTAGTTGATGAGTATTGTAGTTTTACACTTTGGCTACCAAAGACAAAGGTACAAAGTTCAGGAAAACACAACCTGTTTAGCTCCAGAAAGAAAGACAGTAAAGCTACTGTTGTAAGCTCAGACGGAACAATTATTTCTACAGCCGAAACAATAGAGGAGCATATAGAAGATTAATGGGGAGAAAGTATTATGAATAATAACAACTCAATAGATAATAACTCCGAACAGGAAACAGAGGATTTTGGCGGAAAATTATCCTCTGATAATGCGGAAGTTGAAAGTAACCCTACAGTTACCAATCCTTATACAGATGTACCTGTAACTCAAAATGATACATTACAGGAAACAGACAAAGTAAGTATAAAAAAAGATGAATCAGATAATATTGCTGAAGAACATAGCAATGTTGTACATACTGATGAGTCAATATCGAGTTATACACAATCTACAAGTAATTCAAAAGATAATACGCCACCTATAAATGAGAATATACCACCAAGAAGTCAGTCATCATATGGGGTATATACTCAATATAGGGGTGAGCCTGAAAAACAGCCCGGTAATACACAGCCAATAGGTGATTCGCAAAGATATACACAACAAAATGTTCAACAGCCTACTTATCAGAATACATTTTATCAACAGCAGGGTGCAGGCTATATGAATAATTTTGCAAATACACCACAAGGCTATGGAAATACATCTAACTTTAATCAGCCACCACAGCAAGGCTATGGAAATTCAGCCAATTTTAATCAGCCACTACAACAAGGCTACGGAAATCCAGCCAATTTTAGTCATCCACCACAACAAGGCTATGGAAATCCAGCCAATTTTAATCAGCCACCACAGCAAGGATACGGAAATCCTTATGAGGCAAATCCTTATCAGCAGAGTACAAATCAGCAAATGAATCAGATGCCACAGATTCAGTATATGCCATACACACCTGGTACTATTTTACCTGAAGGTGTTACACCACAAATTATTAACGGTGGATGGTATTACCCGTATGTGGTTTTGCCAAATCAAAAAAATGCTAAAAAGAAAATGGCAACATCTGTAAAAGTGCTTTTAGGAATTATAGCAGGTATTACAGTTGCCTTTATTGTGTTACTGTTTGTGTGGAGCTTTAATATTAATAAAGACAACAATTTTGGAGGAGATTCGGGCAGTAATTTCTTCTTTGAATTTGAAGAGCCTGATGATAACAGTTCAGATTATTCTTCCGGTGAGGTTGGTAAATATGCAGACCCAAATGGCCCTGAAATAAGTTTGGTTGACAGCAATACAAGTAACGGGTCAACAGAAAAGGCATATGAAGTATTGTCAGACAGTGTTGTATCGATATCTACATATTATGACAATGAAAGTCCGTCAACATCATCTCCTAATGGTGAAGGTACAGGTATTATTATCAGCGAAGATGGTTATATAGTTACCAACAGCCATGTAATTGATGACAAGAATGAGGGCAATGTGTGGATAACAACTAAAGACGGCGATGTTTACTCTGTTGTAATCGTAGGTTGTGATGTCCGTACAGATATTGCAGTGCTTAAATGCGATAAAGCCGAAGGCTGGAAAAGTGCAACCTTTGCCAACTCTGAACAGTTAAAGGTTGGTCAGGACGTTGTAGCACTGGGAAGTCCTGGTGGCAGTAGTTATTCAAACTCATTAACAAGAGGTATTATTTCTGCTTTAAACAGAACATTAAGCGGTAGTGCTGTTACTTATATACAAACAGATGCAGCTATTAACCCAGGAAATTCAGGTGGTCCACTTGCCAATATGAATGGTCAGGTAATAGGAATTAACACAATAAAGGTGGTAGATACTCAATATGAAGGAATGGGTTTTGCTATTCCAAGTGTTACAATAAAAGAGGTTGCTGACCAGCTTATTAAAAACGGTTATGTAAAAGGCAGAGCAAGAATAGGTATTGTTGGCAGGGAAGTGTCAAGAAGTATGGCACAGCTTACAGGTGGAGAAGCAGGTATTTATATAAATGAAATAGAAGATGATAGTCCACTTAAAGATACTGAGGTTAAAGTTGGTGATACAATCACAGCTATTAACGGTACAAACATTACTACTTTTAATGAACTTTTCAATACGCTTGATACCTATAATATAGGCGATACAATTACAATGACAATATGCCGAACCAGCGATAAATCATCAGACAATGAAACATTTACTGTAACAATAACTTTAGTAGGCGAATGATAAACACGTTGACTATAATTTAAACATTAATAATTCCCATAGTTTGTAGTAAAGGCAAACTATGGGAATTGTTTGTATTATTATACTTTATTAAAAAAATTGCTTATTTAAGAGAAAAGCAAATGTGGAATAAAAATCTTTCTAAGATGAATAAACGCATAAAAGCAAATAAAAGAAGGCAGAAAGGATACGAATTTTAATAATATATTCTGCAATATTTAAAAAAATAATCTCTGTAAAATTTACTTTTGGTAAATTTAAAGGGCAACCCACGCAGGTTGCCCTTTATTGTTGTGATTATTTAGAGATTATGTAAGGAGTTATAAATTAATCTTTATCCTGTGATGTTGTAGGCTTCTGTACAGGTGGAGGAGTTGTAGGTCTTTGACTTGCCTTAATATTTTGTCTTGTCTTTTTAATCTCGTTAACCTGAGCTGTAAGCATTTCGTCTGATTTTCTCAACATTTCGTCTACATACTCATTAACAGCTCTACGCATATCTCTTGATTTCAGCTTTGCATCAGTAATGATTTCGTTAGCTTCAGCCTGAGCTTGTCTTACAATTTCGTTCTGAGTTACAAGAGATTTCTTTCTGTCCTCAGCAGAGCGAATAATGCTTTCTGCCTCTGCTTTAGCGTCAGCAATAATTTTCTGTCTGTCAGCTACTATAGCTTTAGCCTGACGAACTTCCTGTGGAAGTGTGTCTTCGATATCGTCTAAAAGTTCTTTAAGATTTTCAACATCAACAACGCACTTACCGCCTGAAAGAGGCAATACCTTTGCGTCCTCAATAGTTTCTCTAAGTTCCAACAATAAATCTTCTACTTTCATTTTAACCATCCTTTTCCTTCGACTGCAAATATGCAACAATAACCCTGCAAAGGTGTATGCGAAGCATCAAATATTTTTAGCAAGTCTTTTTTTTATTTCGTCGTGAATACATTCCGGAACAAAATTGGATATGTCACCATTAAGGGTGGCAACCTGTTTTACAATGCTTGAGCTTAAAAACATATATTCTGCACGGGATGTTAAAAAAATAGTTTCCAAATCGGGGTTGAGCCTTTTGTTTGTTAGCGACATTTGAAATTCATATTCAAAGTCTGATACAGCTCTTAGTCCTCTTACAACAGCGTCTGCACCGGTTTCTTTGGCATAATCTGCCAATAAACCGTCAAAGCTTTGTATTTCTATATTGTCAAAGTCTGACAATGCCTTTTTTAAAAGATTAATACGTTCCTCTGTTGTGAAGCTTGGCTTCTTAGAAGAATTTACAAGAACCGCAACTATAACCTTATCAAACATTGCTGACGCACGGCTTATAATATCTATATGACCCAGTGTTACAGGGTCAAAACTGCCAGGACAAATTACTGTTCTTTTCATTCCTCAGTCACATCCTCATAACGGTATGTACTTATCATAATTTTACCATAACGATAATTTCTGTCAAGTGTAAAACCGTGAATTTTTTGTGGTATTTCTTCATCTATTGGTCTTTCGCATATGATTGTGCCTGTTTTTTTCATCTGCAAGGCAGTTAATGGCAAAGCTTTTTGTAAAAGTCCTGTATTATATGGCGGGTCAAGAAATGCAAGGTCAAATTTTTCTGTCTGTTCACGGCTGATAAATGCAAGAGAATCGGTATTAAGAACTTTTGCATTTGCAGACAATCCTGTGTTGTCCAGGTTCTGCTTTATTACATTTATAGACTCTCTTTTTGAATCTATAAAAACAGCACTTTTTGCACCTCGGCTTAAAGCCTCAATTCCCATTTGTCCCGAACCTGAAAACAAATCAAGAAAAACTCTGCCTTCTATATCAAATTGAATAATGCTGAAAACAGCCTCTTTTACTCTTTCTGTAGTTGGTCTTACGTCTTGTCCTTCCAAGGTTTTAAGGCGTTTGCCTTTTGCCATACCGGTAATAACTCTCATAATACACCTGCTTTCTAACGTATATGTATATTATCTATTATATTGTTATAATTGTCAACTGTCATTACAACAATATCCACAACTAAATTAACCAATATTTGGTTAATTTACTGATTTTCGCCACTGTGAAAATACTTAAATACCATTCTTGCCACAACACTGTTCATTGTAGGTGCTTGTTCAAGTTCTGCAAGGTCAGCTTCTTTTATATTTGAAATAGTGCCGAAGTGTTTTAACAGTGCCTTGGCTCGTTTTTCACCCACACCGTCAATTTCTGTAAGAGAACTTTTAAAAGCTGTAGCTTTGCGTTTTTGTCTGTGATAGCCAATAGCAAAGCGATGAACCTCCTCCTGTATAGTTGAAACAAGGGTAAATACATTGCGTTTGTTGCTTATGGAAATCTCTTTGCCGGCATCTGTAATAGCTCGGGTGCGGTGTTTGTTATCTTTAACCATACCGAACAGAGGAATATTATAACCTTTAGCTTTCATAACGGACATTACAGCGTTAACCTGTCCTTTACCGCCGTCAAGAAGAATAAGGTCGGGTAATCTGCCAAAGCCTATACCCTCATCTTTGTGCTTTTCATATTCATCAAGTCGCCTGCTTATAACCTCAGCCATAGAACCGTAATCATCTTGTCCCACAATAGTTTTTATTTCAAATTTTCTGTAAGCACTTTTCAGTGGCTTACCGTCCTCAAAAACCACCATACCTGCAACATTTGCTGTGCCATTCTGGTTGGAAATATCATAGGACTCTATATATGATGGTGTACTATCCAGACCAAGAAGCTCACCAAGAGCGTTAAGTGCCATAGTATCTTTGCCTTGAGCACCTCTTTGATGGGCAAGGTGTTCAGCAGCATTTTTTTTACACATTTCTACAAGCTGTAGCTGTTCGCCTTTTTGTGGTTTAACAATAGTTACCTTTTTGCCTAGCTTTTTGCTTAACCATTGCTGTAAAAGCTCAGAGTCATTAACATCTCCGTCAACAGTAATTCTGGGCGGTATTGTATTACGCATATAATAGTAGCTTGAAATAAACTCACTGCGAGTTTGTGGTAAGTCATCAACATTGTTTATGATAAAATGTTCACGGTCGTATAATGCACTGTTTTTAAATCGAAAAACTTCAAAACAAACTCTGTCACCTTCTGTAACACCAGCAATAACATCTTGCTCTGCTATCTTTGAACATACAACCTTTTGGCTTTCTGCCATTTTTTTAACAGCATTAATTCTGTCCCTTATTTTAGCAGCACGTTCAAATTCAAGATTTTCTGAGGCTATGTTCATTTCTTCAGTCATTTTTTTAATATCAAGGCTGTTACCGCCCTTTAAAAATTCCACAGCTTCTTTTATAGTTTCACAGTATTCCTTGTTGGTTATATTGCCTTTGCAGGGAGCATTACAAAGCTTTATATGGTAGTTTAAACAAGGTCTGCCTTTGCCTATTTCTTGAGGAAATTTCCTGTTACAGGTGGGTAACCTGAAAATTCTCACAGCTTGGTCAACAGCATTTTTAACATAGTAACCACTCATATATGGCCCTATGTATTGAGCATTGTCCTTTTCTATTTTATTTACAGCTTTTATTCGTGGCCATTGCTCGTTTGTTATTTTAATGTAGTTGTATCCTTTGTCATCTTTAAGTAAGATGTTGTAATGGGGTGAGTTTTGTTTTATAAGACTACACTCCAGCACTAACGCTTCAAATTCACTGTCAGTTACAATATAGTCAAAGGTGTCTACATTCTCAACCATTTTTATAACCTTTGGGGTGTGGTTTGTATGAGAACCAAAGTATTGACTTACCCTGTTTTTGAGCATTTTTGCTTTGCCTATATATATTATTTTTTTGTTTTTGTCACGCATAATATAAACGCCCGGACTAAGTGGCAGTGACATTGCCTTTGCTCTGAGTTCTTTTATTTTATCTTCCATTTTATATCACCAAATATAAAATATATTGCTTTTCATTTACAAACAGTGTTAAAATGTTGAAAACTTTGCTGTTGCAATATATTTTATAACTTAGATTTATCAGAAATATTGTTTTATCCGATGATAACATAGAGGTGTTTTGCTGTCAAGAAAGAGAAATGTCGGAAAATGTTATGTGGTAAATAAAAAATCACCATAAGGCTTTTGTAGCCATTACGGTGATTTTTATGTGTAAGGTTATAATTGATTAATCTATTTCGCCAAGTTCTCTTTGAATATCCAACTCAACATCTTTAGCTATTTCATCCATAGTATTAAGCCAGTTGTCGATAAATGTAAGAGTGGTAGGCTCATTATTATGATAAATTGAAACTTCTGCACCTGCACTTATAAGGTTGTCTATAAGCTGTCGGAAAATCTGCTTGCGGTCAATCTTGTTTATCTCATCAACTACATCATAATAATGCAGGTCAAATTCAACCACAAAGTCATAATTATCAATACGCTGTTTTATAAGCGAAAATGGTAATGATTTATCAAAGCTTCTTATCAACTTTACATACTTCATTGTGTTGCTATCGCTTTTAATTTTAATCTGAACTAAGTCCATACTTATATCTCTAGTCCGCTACAGCCTTTCAGGAACACCATAAGCTTGTCCAGAATAATATCAACACCACCTGCTGAGTCACTTTCTATATTCAAAGGCATAATAGGGTCGTGTACGCTTAATCTTAATAAGAACCAACCATCGCCGTCATTTTTGTCAAACGATACACGCACACCTTCTCTACTGTCATCGGCTACAGTCCAACCGTCCTGTTTTTCTGCATATTTCTCAAGCTCTTTGATAATGCAGTTGCCTGTTTGCTTAAAGTCAGTATCAGTAATTTTAAAGCGAACCTCTCTGCTTTCTACAGGCTCTTTAAGCGTGGCTGTAAGGGTAGAAATATCCTTACCTTCTTTTCTTAGCTGAGCCATTTTGATTATGATTTTTGTGCAGAGATATGCACCGTCATCAAGGAAATAATTTTCACGCATAGCAGCGTGACCCGATGTTTCTATAGCCAAAGGACAGTCTATACCCTCTTTATTCAATCGAATAGCTTCGTTGATTACGTTTTTATACCCTCTTTTAAAACGGTGGTGTTTACCGTTCAAATCTTCTTCAATAAAGGTTTTAAGACCTGATGAAGTGGTAGAATCAGTAACAATAGTACCTCCTGTTACACCCTCAAGTGCAATAGCTGAAGCTACAGCTACAAGACGATTACGGTTTATTTCGTTGCCGTTGCTGTCTACTGCACCACCACGGTCAACGTCTGTATCAAAAATAACGCCTAAGTCAGCCTTGTTGTCAAGCACAGCTTTACTGATAAATTCCATTGCAGTTGCGTCCTCAGGGTTGGGTACATGATTAGGGAACATACCATCAGGCTCTAAAAACTGACTTCCTGTTATATCTGCACCTAAAGGAGCAAGTACCTTGTTGGCATAAAAGCCACCGGCACCATTGCCAGCATCAACTACAATCTTAAAGCCTTCGAGTGGCTTTTCATAATTTTCACTGTTAACACCTTTGCGAATCATATCTTTTAAATGCTCACAATATTGTGACATATAGTCTGTTTCGGTTGTTGTGCCACCGTCACAAATAGATGCAAAGTTATTATTTTCTGCATTTTCAAGCAGTGCTGTTATATCCTCAGATTCCAACCCGCCATCTCTTGTAAAAAACTTTAGACCGTTACGGTTGAATGGGTGGTGGCTTGCCGTAATCTGTACAGAACCATCACACTCAAGGTCAACAGTTGTCATAAACATAGATGGAGTAGAAGCAAGTCCGCAGTTAAGCACCTTTACCCCATGTGACATAAGTGCGTTTTCAACAGCTTTCATAATACGAGGGCCTGAGATACGGCTATCTCTGCCAACTGCAACTGTAAGTGTATTACTGCTTTTACCTGTTTTATCACAAAGCCACTTAACAAAGCCTTTGACCATTGCGGTTACAGCCTCGTCTGTAAGATTAACGCTCTGTCCTTCTACACCTTCGCTGGCAATTCCTCTTATGTCTGTTCCACTCTTGAATTGACTCCAATATTTATCCATAGTAATTATCACTCCTTGTAAGGTTATATGCCCATTATAACCTATGACACACAATTTGTAAAACAAAAGATTAGAATGGTAAATAATATGTGTTTTTCGATTTAAAATGTTTGTAAACTCAAGTTTGGATACACTTTAAATTTGGCATAAAAAAGCTGTAACTGTCTTAAATAAATTCTACAACAGTTACAGCTGAATTTTAATTTGTTACATTTTATGTTGAGATATTAGCCACCATTTGTTCGTGAGGCATTGGGGAGAATGTTATAATTTTGTCTTGGACGACTGCCGGGGAAGAAGAAATAAACAAATTTGATTGAGAAAATGTCGCATACAATAAAGTTGTTTATTGCTTCGTCATAAAGGGTTATATAGCTTCTGCCTACATGATATAAAATACCCTGTTTTCTCATAATTCGGTCTGTGCCTATTAAAAATTCTGCAACAATGTATTCGCCTATGTTTTCGGATAATATTTGTTGCATAGAACCACGCATTTCTTCTGAATCAAAAACCTCTTGGGGAGGGGTTTTAAAACCGTTCATACTGGTGGAGCCATCTGCTTGTTGTTCATAGGCTCGTGCCTGAATTGTATTGATTGTAGGATTATTCTGCCATTGCGGTTGCTGATTATTAAGGTTATCACTAAAATCCATAAAACTAGCCTCCTGATTATGTGTTTGCATATTCTTCTGTAGGGTCATAAAAACAGTGGTTACCTATTCTTATTACAAATCTACCTACATCTGACGGAAAGTTGGTTCTGCAATTAGGTGAAAAAGGGTTAAAATACCATAGTGCAAAGCCAAGATTTGTAAGTCTGTTGCCTGCTATTGCCCAGTTTGCTATGTCGTAGTGAACCTGTGTGGGTCGCATATTGTATATATTTTGTTGATTGTATGTACCTCGTAGTGTTTCTCTTACACAATCAAACTGACCTTCCTGATATATAACACCTCTTACGGTTTTTTGTGGAATTCTTGCATACTCACCATAGGTTATATTTACACGGTTCATAACTACACAGGCTACAGCTTTCATACCTGTTTCACCCTCGCCACCTGCTTCGCACTCTACAATTCGTGCCAGAAGTTCTTGGTCTGAAAAAGCCATTACGCACCCTCCTTCTGTTTTCTGATTTATATAAAACTTCACCCTAAAACATAACCTACTAACAAATATATTCAGTATAATATATTTTATTACTGTTTATTTGCATTGTTCTGTTTCTTTAACATAATGCAGTGTGAAAGCGGAATAAGATATATAAAAAAGCGGATTTTGTGCCATAAATTAAGAAAAAACGGGTTGACAAAATGTAAATAGTTGTGTTAATATATAAAACTGTTGGGTAGTGTGATTTTTGAAGAAAATTACAGATAAAATACTGTAAATAGTACACAAAAACAGTACAAGCCCTGTAAAAGTTGTAATGAATTTTTTACAACTGCATAATATTGCTGTTAATTGCGTTTATACTATATAACGCATTAACATATAAAATTTTTACGTTTGAGGAAAGGAGGAGAACTATGCCTACATTTAATCAGTTGGTTAGAAAGGGTCGTCAGGTTACAGAGAAGAAAGCTAAGGCTCCTGCTCTGCTAAAAGGTTGGAACTCTAAGAAGAGAGTTGCTATTGACCAAAGCTCACCACAAAAGAGAGGCGTATGTACTGCTGTAAAAACTGCTACACCTAAGAAGCCTAACTCAGCTCTTAGAAAAATTGCCAGAGTAAGACTTTCAAATGGTATCGAGGTTACTTCATATATCCCTGGTATCGGTCACAATCTACAGGAGCACAGCGTTGTTCTTATTCGTGGCGGTAGAGTTAAGGATATCCCTGGTGTACGTTACCACATCGTAAGAGGTACATTAGACGCACAGGGTGTTGCTAAGAGAATGCAGTCCCGTTCAAAGTACGGTGCTAAGCGTCCAAAGGCAGGTAAGTAATCTAACATTAACCCATAGGAATTAACTTTAAAATTCAAGACAACTAAAACAGTTACAGTACAATACAGATGTGCTTTTATATATAGATTTAAAGCCTCTGTGTTGGCAAACGGGAGTTGTCACTTTCGAGTACCTATGATATCTCAAAAATTGTGAAGGAGGGAAGTAAAATGCCAAGAAGAGGTTCAATTGCAAAGCGTGACGTTTTGCCGGATCCACTATACAATTCAAAGCTTGTTACACGTCTTATCAACAACATTATGTATGATGGTAAGAAGGGTGTAGCTCAGAAAATTGTTTACGGTGCATTTGACATCATTAAAGAAAAGACAGGTAACGATCCTATAGAAACTTTTGAGCAGGCTATGGAAAACATTATGCCTGTATTGGAGGTAAAGGCTCGCCGTGTTGGTGGTGCTACTTACCAGGTACCTATGGAGGTTCGTCCTGAAAGAAGACAAACACTGGGACTACGTTGGTTATCAAATTATGCAAGACTTCGTTCTGAAAGAACAATGAAGGAAAGACTTGCAGGTGAAATTCTTGATGCTATCAACGGCGTTGGCGGTGCTGCTAAGAAGCGTGACGAAACACACAGAATGGCAGAAGCTAACAAGGCTTTCGCACATTACAGATGGTAATAATTTAAGGAGGCTATTATGGCTAGACAGGTATCTCTTGAACAAACAAGAAACATCGGTATCATGGCTCACATTGATGCCGGTAAGACTACCACAACAGAGCGTATCTTGTTCTACACAGGTATTAACCATAAGATAGGCGAAACTCACGAGGGTGGCGCTACTATGGACTGGATGGAGCAGGAAAAAGAAAGAGGTATTACAATTACATCTGCCGCTACTACATGCTTCTGGAAAGACAGAAATAATAAAGATGTTAGAATTAACATCATTGACACACCTGGTCACGTTGACTTTACAGTAGAAGTTGAGCGTTCTCTAAGAGTTCTTGACGGTTCTGTAACAGTTCTTTGTGCTAAGGGTGGTGTTGAGCCACAGTCTGAAACAGTATGGAGACAGGCTGACAACTACAAGGTACCTAGAATGGTTTATGTTAATAAAATGGACATTATGGGTGCTGACTTCTACAGAGTTGTTCAGATGATGAAGGACAGACTAAAGTGTAATGCCGTTCCAATTCAGTTGCCAATCGGTGCTGAGGATGACTTCAGAGGTATTATTGACCTTGTAAAGATGAAGGCTGAGGTTTATTACGATGACCTTGGTAAAGATATTCGTGAGGAAGAAATTCCTGAAGATATGAAAGAAATCGCTCAGAAATATCATGACGAATTAGTTGAGCATGTTGCTGAGCTTAATGAGGACCTGATGGAGAAATACTTCGGCGGTGAGGAACTTACTGTTGAAGAAATCAAAGATCAGATCCGTGTATCTACAATAGCTAATGAGATGGTTCCTGTAACTTGCGGTACTTCTTACCGTAACAAGGGTGTTCAGATGCTTCTTGATGCTATTGTTGACTATATGCCTGCACCTACAGACATTCCTGCTATCAAGGGTGTTAACCCTGATACAGACGAAGAAACTTGCAGACACGCTTCTGACAGCGAGCCTTTCTCTGCTCTTGCATTTAAGATTGCTACAGACCCATTTGTTGGTAAGCTATGTTTCTTCAGAGTTTACTCAGGTAGCATTAACGCAGGTACAACTGTTTACAACTCAACAAAGGACACAAACGAGCGTATCGGTAGAATTGTACAGATGCACGCTAATGACAGAAAGGATATTGATACTTGCTACTCAGGTGATATCGCTGCTGCTATTGGTCTAAAATCTACAACTACAGGTGATACACTTTGTGATGAAAAGAATCCTGTAATTCTTGAGTCAATGGAATTCCCTGAGCCTGTTATTAGAGTTGCTATCGAGCCTAAGACAAAGGCAGGTCAGGAGAAGATGGGTATTGCTCTTGCAAAGCTTGCAGAAGAAGACCCTACATTCAAGGCTTACACAGATGAAGAAACAGGACAGACAATCATCGCAGGTATGGGTGAGCTTCACCTTGAAATCATCGTTGACCGTCTACTAAGAGAATTTAAAGTAGAGGCTAACATCGGTGCTCCTCAGGTTGCTTACAAAGAAACAATCCGTACAGAGGCTAATGTTGACCAGAAGTATGCTAGACAGTCTGGTGGTAAAGGTCAGTATGGTCATGTTAAGATTAAGCTAGAGCCTAACCCAGGCAAGGGCTATGAGTTCATCAACAACATTGTTGGTGGTGCTATTCCTAAGGAATACATTCCTGCTGTAGACCAGGGTATTCAGGGTGCTATGCTAAGCGGTGTTCTTGCAGGTTACAACGTAGTTGACTGTAAGGTTACACTATACGATGGTTCTTACCATGAAGTTGACTCATCAGAAATGGCATTTAAGATTGCCGGTTCAATGGCTTTCAAAGAGGCTATGAAGAAGGCTAGTCCTGTTCTTATGGAGCCTATTATGAAGGTTACAGTAATTGTTCCTGAGGAATATATGGGTGATGTTATTGGCGACCTTAACTCACGTCGTGGTATGATTCAGGGTATGGAAGCTGAAAACGGTGCACAGAGAATCAACGCTCATGTTCCTCTATCTGAGATGTTTGGTTATGCTACAGATATGCGTTCAAATACTCAGGGCCGTGGTCAGTATGTAATGGAGCCAAGCCACTATGCTGAGGTTCCTAAATCAGTTGCTGAAGACATTATGTCTAAGAGAAATAAGAAAGAAGATTAATTTTCTTAATGGAAAATTAACAAAAACTTCTTAAAAATTCAATTATAAATTTACCTTAACCCTTGCATTTTACCAATTTTATTGGTAAAATAGGGTTTAAGGGATATATAACCTAAAATTTAATTTAAGGGAGGCAATTCCAATGGCAAAGGAAAAATTTGAAAGAAATAAACCACACGTTAACATTGGTACAATCGGTCACGTTGACCATGGTAAGACAACACTTACAGCTGCTATCACAAAGGTTCTAAACCTAGGTGGTGCTGCTGATTTCGTTGACTACGCTAACATCGATAAGGCTCCAGAAGAGAGAGAGCGTGGTATTACAATTAACACAGCTCACGTTGAGTATGAGACAGAGAACCGTCACTACGCTCACGTTGACTGCCCAGGCCATGCTGACTATGTAAAGAACATGATTACTGGTGCTGCTCAGATGGACGGTGCTATCCTGGTTGTATCTGCTGCTGATGGTCCTATGCCTCAGACAAGAGAGCATATCCTACTATCACGTCAGGTTGGCGTACCTTACATTGTTGTATTTATGAACAAGACAGACCAAGTAGATGACGAAGAGCTTCTTGACCTAGTTGAGATGGAAATTCGTGAGCTACTAAGCGAGTATGAGTTCCCTGGCGACGATACACCTATCATCAAGGGTTCAGCTTTCCTAGCACTAGATTCAGCTTCTAAGGATCCTAATGCTCCTGAGTATGCTTGCATCCACGAGCTAATGGCTGCTGTTGACGAGTTCATTCCTACTCCTGACCGTAAGGCAGACCTACCATTCCTAATGCCTGTTGAGGACGTATTCACAATCACAGGTCGTGGTACAGTTGCTACAGGTAGAGTTGAGAGAGGTCAGCTAAAGACAAACGAGGAAGTTGAAATCGTTGGTCTAACAGAAGAGAAGAGAAAAGTTGTTGTTACAGGTATCGAGATGTTCAGAAAGATTCTTGACTACGCTGAGGCTGGTGACAACATCGGTGCATTGCTACGTGGTGTTCAGAGAACAGAAATCGAAAGAGGTCAGGTTCTTGCAGTTCCTGGTTCAATTCACCCACACACAAAGTTCCATGGTCAGGTTTATATCCTAACTAAGGACGAGGGTGGCCGTCATACTCCTTTCTTCAACAACTATCGTCCTCAGTTCTACTTCAGAACAACAGACGTTACAGGTGTTATTTCTCTACCAGAAGGCACAGAAATGTGTATGCCTGGTGATAACGTTGATATGGACGTTGAGCTAATCACACCTATCGCTATTGAAGAAGGTCTAAGATTCGCTATCCGTGAGGGTGGTAGAACAGTTGGTTCAGGCGTTGTTACAGCAATCAACGAGTAATTCTTATTACCTTTCAAATATTAGCTAATTTGAATATTAAGGCTGTCTGAGTAATCAGACAGCCTTTTTGATTTTGTTGCTAAAATGTAATTTTGTACTATACTAGATTTATAAAATCTTTAGTTTACATTATATGGATTAAATGGAGTTTAGGTAAAATTTTGAAAATAAACTTAAAAAATGTATTGACTTTATTGATTATATGTATATAATGTAAGTATAGTTTAGTTTTAATTGACGAAACTATACTTAAAAAGATAAATAAAATCGCTAAAAAGAACAATAAAATAGTAACGATTATTATTTAATGAAAGGATGAAATTTATGAAAAAATTTAAATGTACTGTATGTGGTTATATACACGAAGGCAGTGAGCCACCTCAAGAATGTCCAAAATGTAAACAGCCTGCAAGTAAGTTTGTTGAAATATCTTCAAACCCGTACGCAGGAACTAAAACAGAGCAAAATCTCTGGGAGGCTTTTGCTGGTGAGTCACAGGCAAGAAATAAGTATACATATTTTGCATCAGTTGCCAAAAAGGCAGGATATGAGCAAATTGCTGAATTGTTTTTGAAAACTGCCGAGAACGAAAAGGAACACGCTAAACTGTGGTTTAAAGAATTACAGGGAATTGGTACTACTGAAGAAAATCTGCTACACGCTGCTGAGGGCGAAAACGCAGAGTGGACAGATATGTATGAGCGTATGGCTAAAGAGGCAGAAGAAGAAGGCTTTACTGAGCTTGCAGAGCGTTTTCGTGGTGTTGCCGCTATTGAAAAATCACACGAAGAAAGATATAGAGCATTGCTTAATAATGTTGAAACAATGCAGGTTTTTGAAAAGAGTGGCGTAACTATATGGGAATGCCGTAACTGTGGTCATATTGTTGTTGGCACAAAAGCACCTGATATTTGTCCAGTATGTAATCATCCACAAAGTTATTTTGAAGTAAGAAAAGAAAATTACTAATACTACATAAATATGTTGTAAGCGAAAACAGACTATATGAGTGAAACCTCATTCATATAGTCTGTTTTTATATGTGTAAAAAGCTTTAATTTATCTGTATATTTTCACAATAAAACAAATTAAAATAAAAAATATTTATTACTTTATAATAAATGTTGACTTGCTATATAAATTATGTTAGCATTCAAATAAGGATTATGGGGGTGGAGGTTTTGAAAAATAAATTTTCTGCAAATTTGTTGTATGTTTTGTTTTGTGCATTCAGTGGTGGAGTAATAGCAATTATTGTATGGCTGTTTTTAAAAATTATGGAGCTTGGAATAGAATTTATTTGGCATACTGTGCCTGAGTGGATTAATATTCCGTTTTATCCTGTAATTGTTTGTGTAATTGGCGGATTGCTTTTAGGTATTTACCAAAGTAAAGTTGGTGCTTATCCGGAAGAACTTGAAACGGTTATGGCAAAAATTAAAAAGGATAAATTTTATCCTTATAACAATGCGTTACTTATTTGTATTGCAGCGTTGTTACCTCTCTTATTTGGCGGAAGTATAGGACCTGAAGCAGGTTTAACAGGTGTAATTGCAGGACTTTGTTATTGGGCTGGTGACCATATGAAGTACCTGAAAAATCGAAAAGACGAACTTGCAAATATAGGTCTTTCAGCAACATTAGGTGTGGTTTTTGGAACACCTCTTTTTGGTTTGGTAGCACCCTTTGAGGAACGAACAGATGTTGATAAAGAAACTGTTATACCAAAGCCTTCAAAGATTTTTTCTGTTTTAATTGCTGTTTTATCGGCTTTTGGTGTGTTTATTTTACTCAACTCTATATTTGGTGGTGGTTTGGCATTGCCAAGAATAGATACAGCAAAAATAACCAATACAGAAAGATTGTGGGGAATACCTATTGCTCTTATTGGTGTAATTGCAGGATATTTGTATCTGATATTTGATAAAACTACAAAAACTTTATTTAAAAAGCTTCAAAGTAAATTCCATATAATTTTCAGTACAGTAATTGGTGGCATCATACTTGGAATTTCTGGAACATATATTCCTTTGACAATGTTTTCGGGTGAACATCAGATTACAGAGCTTACAGAAACATATACGGAATATGCTCCATATATGTTGATAATTATAGGCTTATTAAAACTTTTAGTTATAAATATATGTATAAAATCCGGCTGGCGAGGTGGACATTTCTTCCCTGTTATTTTCTGTGGAATAAGTATAGGATATGGCGTTGGTATGCTTAGTGGACTTGATATTCCTTTCTGTTTGGCGGTGGTAACAGCAGGCTTGCTAGGTGTTATTATGAGAAAACCTGTGGCTGTGTCTTTATTGTTGATGCTGTGTTTTCCTGTAAGAGTAATCCCGTGGATTATGATTTCAGCATTTGTAGGAAGTATAGTTCCTTTAGGAAAGCTAAATCACAAGCCAAATGTGAAAAATAAAAAAGAAAACAATAAATAAGCTTTATATGTAACGGATACTTTTAGGTATCCGTTATTTTTTATCATTTAAATTTTGAATAAATTATAATCTTAAATTATAGTTCAAATATTTTTTATAGAGTCTTTATAAACGGCTCTGATTATTTGCCAGTCATAAACACTGCAAATTCTCATATACATTAGTATAATGTCAGGAGGGTGAAGCAGGTGAAATTTTTTGTATTTACAAAGCAAAGGCTTTTTGTTATGTTGGGTGCTGTGCTAGTTTGTGCGATTGGAGTGGGAATTTTTAGTAGTAGCTATTCTCAGGTTACAACAGCCTCTACCACCGAAAGAAAAATTCCTATATATTGTGTTGAAGAGGAAGAAAAAAAGGTAAGTATATCATTTGATGCAGCGTGGGGTAATGAGCAAACCGAAACTCTTCTGGATATACTTGATGATAAAAAAGTTAAATCTACATTTTTTCTTGTTGGTCAATGGGTAGAAAAATATCCTGAGTCAGTAAAAGAAATAGCTAAAAGAGGTCATGATGTTGGCAACCACTCTGACACACACGCACATTTGCCACAGCTTACTGATGATGGCATAAAAAAAGAACTTGTTGATTG
Source organism: Acutalibacteraceae bacterium (assembly GCA_036306965.1). Lineage (GTDB taxonomy): Bacteria > Bacillota > Clostridia > Oscillospirales > Acutalibacteraceae > CAG-964. The sequence goes on along the minus strand of JAXJYN010000090.1, from coordinate 17,181 downwards.
TAACAACAAGATAAAAGAGCTTACAGGCAAATCTCCTACGCTTTTTCGTCCTCCATATGGTGATTATAACAATAATGTTGTTAGTGTTACAAACTCACTTGATATGTATTGTGTACAATGGGATATAGACAGTCTTGATTGGAAAGACCCAACACCACAGCAAATGGTGGAGCGTATTAAAAATAACCTTAAAAACGGAAGTATTATTTTAATGCATAATGGTGCAACAAACACTCCAGAGGCATTGCCTACGATAATTGATACTATCAAAGAAGAAGGTTATACTATTGTACCTATTTCGGAGCTTATTCCTAAGGGTGAATATTACACCGACCACGAAGGACGAATGCACCTTACAGAAAAGGCAAGTGAGAACACAAAGAACGAAAAATCAGACAATAACTCTGCCACTACGAGTGAAAAAGCAACATCTGCAACTAAAGCTAAAAGCTGAATTTTTAAATTAAAATAATTTTTATGTTTGCACGGGTACAAAACGTACCCGTGTTTTGTTGCACATAAAGGCGAAGGATAAACCATAATTTGCTTGTAAGCTAACACTAAATCCTAATTCACTTATAATTTGTTGCCTTGTAAGTGAATTTTTACTTAAGTTGAACTCAAAATAAAAATAAATTTCCCTTAAACCGCTTTTTTATTCTTAAAACTGTTGCAATTTTGAAAAATTTTGTGTAAAATGGATATGATAGAAATTATACTTTAGGTTAGATACCTATTTTTAGTAAAAATTTAAAAACATAAGCTACATATTTGAAATCAGTTAGGATTAATAAATATACAGAAATGGTGAGGGATTTTATATGTCTAATAGATTATTTCAAGGTGTAATTCATCAGATGAAAGACGCAATAGACAGAGCAATCGGAGTTATTGATGATACTTCTGTTGTAATTGCTTGCAGTGAACTTGGCAGAATAGGCGAAGTAATTGATAATGTTACAGCCGAAACATTAAGTTCTACTGCTCCGTTTGTAATTAACGGACAAACATTCAAGTCCTTTGGCAATGGCAGTAATGGGGAATACGCTGTATTTGTTGAAGGCAATGATGACATTGCACAGAAGTATGCACAGTTGTTAGCTGTGTCACTAAGCAGTATAAAGCAATACTATGATGAAAAGTATGACAGAGCAAACTTTATTAAAAATGTTATTCTTGACAATATTCTGCCCGGCGATATTTACCTTAAGGCAAGAGAGTTGAGATTCAACTCAGAGGTAACAAGAGTTTGTATGCTTATTAAAATTACATCTAAAACAGATATTTCTGCTTATGATGTTGTACAGAATTTCTTCCCTGATAAATCAAAGGATTTCGTTATCAGCATAAATGAAACAGATATTGCATTGGTTAAGGAAATCCGCACAGGAATTGACTCAAAAGACCTTGAAAAGCTTGCAAGTTCAATAGTTGATACATTGTCAAGCGAGTTCTATACCCACTGCACAGTAGGTATAGGTACTGTAGTAACAGGCATTAAAGACCTTGCCTGTTCTTTTAAAGAGGCACAGGTTGCACTTGAGGTTGGTAAAGTATTCGATACTGAACGTGCTATCACAAGCTATGATAATCTGGGTATTGCAAGACTTATCTATCAGTTGCCTACAACACTATGTGAAATGTTCCTAAAAGAAGTATTCAAAAAGAGTTCTATTGAGTCGCTTGACCAAGAAACACTCTTTACAATTCAAAAGTTCTTTGAGAACAGTCTTAATGTTTCTGAAACATCAAGAAAACTTTTTGTTCACAGAAACACTCTTGTATACAGACTTGAAAAAATTAAAAAGCTTACAGGTTTGGATTTAAGAGAGTTTGAAGATGCTATTGTATTTAAAGTAGCACTTATGGTAAAGAAATATTTGGCTGCCAATCCTACAAAGTACTAATTACTAATGTAGAATAATAAACCAATAAGTCGCCGATGTAACTACACTATATTGTTACTCGGCGATTTTTAGTAAAGAGAAAATAATATAAATATTGAAAAAATATTTATAAGGAGGTTTGACAGTGATAGAATTTATTAACGTGTCAAAAACTTATGAAGACAGCGACACTCACGCACTTAATGGTACAACACTTAAAATAGAGGACGGGGAGTTTGTTTTTATAGTAGGTTCATCAGGTGCAGGTAAAAGTACACTGCTAAAGCTGATTATGAGAGAACAAGTGCCTACTGACGGCGATATTATTGTAGACGGTCAGGTTATTAATAAGCTCAAAAGAAAAGAAGTACCATATTACAGAAGAAAAATGGGTATGGTTTATCAGGATTTCAGACTTATTGATAAAATGAATGTTTTTGAAAATGTTGCTTTTGCAATGCGTGTTATAGGTGAAAATTCGTCTGATATAAAACGACGAGTTAAGCATATATTAAAGCTTGTTGGGCTTGAGCATAAAATAAATGTGCGTCCAAGCCAGTTGTCGGGTGGTGAGCGTCAGCGTGTCAGCCTTGCCCGAGCTTTGGTTAATAAACCGAAAATTCTTATTGCAGACGAACCTACAGCAAATGTAGATGCAGAAATGTCACTTGAAATTATTAAGCTGTTGAAGCAGATTAATCAGGACGGAACAACAGTGCTTGTTGTAACACATGACAAAGAGCTTGTTAAACGATTTGGCAGTAGGGTTATAGAGATTGACAAGGGCAAAGTTGTTGCAGATAGTGGTACTGTAACTCAAAAAACAAATATGGTTAATAAAGAAGAACCTGAAAATACTGTGGACAAAACCGAAGAAGAATCTGACACAGAAAATGAAAAAAGTACACAAGATGCTGAAGATGTAATCGAAGAAATTGAAAGCTATGACATAGAAGAAAGGTCTCCAGAACACCCTAATGAAATGGATGTAACTAAATATGATGAGCTTATTCAAAAAATAAAGGCAGAACAGATTGAAAAATCTGCCGAGCAATAAGAGTTTTGTTACAATAGATTTTATACAGAGAGGTTTTAGTATGAAAGGATTTGGATATTTATTTAATGAGGGTGTAAAAGGTGTATGGAATAACCGTGCTATGTCTGCGGCATCTATAGGTATATTGGTTGCTTGTTTATTGCTAACAGGTGTAGCCGTTATGTTTTGTATGAATTTACAGGCTATGGTTGAGCAGATGGGTGACAAGAATGTTATAACTGTATTTCTTGAACTTGATTTACCTGATAAGGAGGTTACACAGGCAGGAAAAGACCTTGAAAAGATAGACAATATATCAAAGGTTGTTTTCTACTCAAAAGAGGAAGCTATCAAGGAGTTTGACAGCAGACTTGGAGATTTGACAGATGAGTTTAGTGGTGATGATAATCCTTTGCCTGATGCCTATAAAATTACAATGTCAGATTTGTCGCAGTATGAATCTACCGTTGAAGAAGTAAGCAAGGTAAGTGGTGTTTTAAGAGTAAGTAATCGAAGTGATATAGCAAATACATTTACAGAGCTTAACAATATGGTTGCAACTTTTGGTTTCTGGGTAGTGTTTGTTCTGGTACTTATTTCGGTATTTATTGTTTCTACAGCTATAAAAGCCACAATACATTCCAGACGTTTTGAAATAAGCATAATGAAGTCGGTGGGAGCAACAAACGCTTTTGTAAGAATCCCATTTATAGTTGAAGGCTTGCTGTTGGGTGTAATTTCAGGTATAATAAGTTCAATACTTCTTAAATTTTTATATGAAGGTTTGCTTAACACAATACAAATGTCATATATTGCACCAATCGAAATAATTACTTTTGAATCAGTTGTTGGTTATGTATTTATAGCTATGGTAAGTGCCGGTGCAATTCTGGGTGCTATTGGTGCATCAATCTCATTGGGCAAGTACCTTAAGCTGGAAGGTAACGAACTTCTGGGTTGGTAAGACATTCAACTTTTACGGTGGTGAAAAATAATGAAAAAGGGATTTCTTATTGCTTTAGCTGTTAGTATTATATGTATGCAAACGGTTTCGGTTTCTACTGTTTCAGCAGAAGATGAAATTCAACAAACGCAAGCAGACAGCAACGCAAGTGAAATTGCAAGTAAAGAAAGCGAAAATGATACTCTTACACAGCAAATAACAGAGCTTAACACTGAAATTGAAAGTGCTAAGCTTGAAATAGCACAGCTACAACAGCAAATAGATGAGTCTGACAGCACTATTTCGGGACTTAATACAGATATTGAAGCTAATAAAGAAAAGTTGAAAGAGAGAATAAGGGCAATTTATATGGCAGGTAATGCCAGCAATCTTGAGATTATTTTTGGTGCTAAAGATTTTGATGATTTTATTGATAAACTTGAATATGTTTCAATTATAACTGAACACGATTCCGGTTTAATAAATAGCCTTACAGACGATGTTAATGTGAATAAAAAAGCTAAAAAGGTGCTTGAACAATCTAAAAAGGACCTAGAAACCAAAAGTAAGGAACTCGAAAAGCAGAAAAGTGAATTTCAAAGCTTGCTCACAGCCAATAAGGACGGGCTGAATGTTCTTTATAATGAAAATCAGGCAATTTATGATTTGCTGTCTGAAGATGATCCCGAATATGCCAACATACAAGAGCAAATACAAAGCTATTACGACAAACAAAATAACGGACAAAGTAGTGAGAAAGCTACAGAAAAGGCAACACAAAGCAATACAAATAACAACAGTTCATCTTCAAATACACAGGTTGTTACACCAACTCCCACACCAACTCCTACCCAGCCTGCTCAGACAGATACATCTTCTGATTCAAACGTTGGCGGAAGTTCAACTACAACCTCAGGCTATACTTGGCCTGTACCGGGATTTTATAATCTTACATCTTTGTGGGATGAGGATAGAGGAGAATCTAACCACGGTGCATTGGATATTGCAAGCGGTGGAATAGATGGTGCAAATGTTGTAGCGGCACACTCAGGTACTGTATTATATGCAGAAAATAATTGTGTACATAACTGGGGTAAAGACTCAAGCTGTGGCTGTGGTGGTGGCTATGGTAACTATGTATGGATAGACCATGGTGACGGATATGCTACAGTATATGCCCATATGAGTTCTATTACTGTTTCTGCAGGAGATACTGTTGTGGCAGGACAGTTGCTTGGCTTTGTTGGTTCAACAGGTTATTCAACAGGTGCTCATTTACACTTTGAAACACGTTATCTGGGTGTAAAATATAATCCACTTGAAGAATATCCCAACATTGCTGTTACATATTAATAATGGTCTTAAATTAAAAAGCAACCAACAAGAACACTAGGTTATTTTGTTGGTTGCTTTTTTATACTAATGCCTGTTTAAATGGTGAAATAGATTGTCGAGCAGAATTTGCTTAGAACAACAACGCAGGCAAGCTGTCGCTTGTCAAGGAGAAAAACGAAATGCTGAGTAAATTATGCCGACAAGATGTCTATTGTTTAAATAATTAATAATTATCTTAATGTAAATAATACAGTTTTTTACTTGTGTGCTATATTTTGGTGTCGATTTATGATATAATAAAGATTAAAGAATTTAAATGTTCAAAGTTGCAAATTATGAAGTAGAGGAAATATACAAAAAGCTAAAAATACTTTAATCTATTAACAACATAAAATATTAAATAATTTAAAGAATTTATAAAATCATAGATAAATAAAACTATAAATTTAAATGTGTCCGACAGAAACCAACTGTGTTTCTATCGGATTTGTTTTCGTAAGCAGAATATATGATATAAGAAAATTTTAAGTAATTGCTGGAGGAAAGTGAAATGGATTTTGACTTTGAAACGTATATGAATGAATTAGGGTTTGATTTTGATTTCGATTTTGAAACATATATAAATGAGCTAGACTTTGAAACATATAAAATTATGATGGTGCTTCTTGTGGCTGTAGTGCTTATTGGCATTATTTTTAAGTTTACTACTGTTCCGAGAAAAAACGCACGATTGAGAAGAAGTATATCATCAGGAAAATTTATATATTATAAGGACTTTGAGGAGAATTGGATTATTGAAAAATCAGGTAAAAAAGGTACAGCCGGATATAAATATAACGATAGACCGGGCTGTTATGTTATAACTGTTTATGACGATTATGTAACCGGTAATAACTACAGTAAATATGAAAATATATATATAGGACAATCTGTAAATATATGCCAAAGAGTACATAACCATTTTACAGGTAAAGGCAAGGGTGATATATATGCTGATATAAAATATGGAAAGCACGTGTATGTTCGTCTTGTTCCTTGCGGTAAAAAAGAAATGAACAATATGGAAAAACAACTGATTAAGGCGTTTAATGCAACAAAATCTTATAATGCAACAAAAGGCGGTGGAAAAAGAAGATAGTTGAGTGCCTACTTTTGGTGAAGTTATCGGCTTGAAGAAGGAGATAAAATGTATAATAAGTTAAATTATTTTCCGGATTTTAAAAATTGGGGAATAATTAAAAAAATAGAAAAAGGATGGTTAGTGGAAGTTAGTGTTCCCTTTTCATTTGGACAGATTCACAGATATTTTGAAGGAGAACCGACTTTAGATTTTTGGAACATTAATGCTGTGTATGTTGCATACACTTCTCTGAATTCTATTATATGGGCCGAAAAGTTTGGAGAAGAAGAAATAAGAGGAATGAAAAGACGTTTTATAACGGCCTTTGATGACTATGATAAATTTAATGCAACAATACCTAAATGGTATAAATTAAACAGCAACAAGTATATGAATATTAAATAGAATTATAATTTGCAAAGGTGGAAAAACTTATGTTTAAAAGTAAAAATCAGGTTATAGAATTAATAGAAAAAATACTTTTAGGTGGAAAAAACGAAAAAGAGGAAGATGCTTTGATTGATGAGCTTACAAAAGCAGTGCCTTTTTATGAGAAAATATATAATTTGATTTTCTTTAGTAATGAAAATCTGTCAGCTGAAGAAATTTATGAAAAAGCTGAAAGTGAGCATAATCCAATTATTCTTTAGATAAAACAAAGTAAAGGTGCTGTAGTTTTTTGTATGACTACAGCACCTTCTTGTTGGTGATAATTATTTTATTTGTTTTTTAGCTTTTCTATTTTTCCGTTTGCTTTGCTTTTTCTGCGGTTAGTTTCAGCTTGGTTGATTGTTATGTTGCCGTTGTTATCAATGTCCAGTACATCGCCTTCTTTAGCGTTTTGAGGCAGTTCTGACGGTTCTATACCAAAAAAGTTTTTATCCTTATCTTCACAGATTGCAAAACCATTTTCAAATCTGTCTATAATTAAAGTTTTCATTTTTTATCTCCTATGTTCTTCCTTTAAAGCTTTTCCCTTTTTTATTTTTAAGGTTGCTGTTTGGTTTGCCTTTTCCTGTTCGGCTGTTCTTTTTGCTGTTACGGGAGTTTTTATTATTGCCTTTTGAATTGTTTTTGGCATTGTTGTGTAGGTTGAATCCTGGTGGTGGAGTAACAAGGCAGTTTTTACCTGTGCCGATAAGGTCAGCTCTGCCAGCTGCTAAAAGTGCTTTTACAACAGTTTCTTTATTTTTTGGATTAAAATATTGTAACAAAGCACGTTGCATAGCCTTTTCTTTTGGCGTTTTGGGAACATAAACTTCTTCTAGTGTGTATGGATCCAATCCTGTGTAGAACATACAGGTTGATACTGTACCTGGGGTAGGGTAGAAGTCTTGCACCTGCTCAGGATGAATATGCTCCTTCTTTAGGAATAGTGCAAGTTCTACAGCGTCTTTTAGTGTTGAACCTGGGTGGGATGACATTAGGTATGGCACTAAATATTGTTCTTTGCCTGCCTGTTTTGTTACCTTATAGAATTTGTCTGAGAATTTTTTGTATGCTTCTATGTGTGGCTTTCCCATTTTGTCAAGTACTGCCGCAGAACAATGTTCAGGTGCTACCTTTAGTTGACCGCTGATGTGGTATTTGACAAGCTCGTTGAAAAATTCATCACTTTCATCTTCCATCATATAGTCAAAGCGAATACCTGACCGAATGAACACCTTTTTTACTTTATCAAGATTTCTTAGCTTACGCAACAGTTCCAAATATTCAGTGTGTGTTACCTGTAGATTTTTACAAGGTGTTGGTGCAAGACATTTTTTGCTTTTGCACATACCTACCTTTTCCTGAACCTTACATGACGGTTGTCTGAAATTTGCCGTAGGGCCTCCTACATCGTGAATATAGCCCTTAAAACGAGGATTTTTAGTAAGTGAAACAGCCTCGTTTATTACAGATTCTTGACTTCGTGTTGTAATAACTCTGCCCTGATGAAAAGCTATTGAACAAAAGTTACAGGCACCAAAACAGCCACGGTTATGAGTTATGGAGAACTCAACCTCTTGTATGCCTGGCACTCCACCTAAAGCCTCATAAGATGGATGATACATTCTCTCATAAGGCAGTGAGTATACCCAGTCAAGTTCGGGCTGTGTAAGGGGTGGCATAGGTTGATTCTGTACCAAAATATATTTACCATGACGTTGAATTATCTTCTTGCCACGCACGGCGTCTTGTTCTTCCATTTGCTTTCGGCAGGATATAGCATACTCTTTTTTGTTTTCTTTTACAATTTCGTAGCTTGCACACTCTGCTGCTGCGGTTGGAATATAATCCTGTGTTTTTACAGCATAGCAAATGCCACGGATGTCGTGCAGGTCATTTACACTTTCTCCATTATTTAGTCTGTTTGCTATTTCGATAGTCTGGTTTTCACCCATACCAAAAACTAAAATATCAGCACCGCTGTCAAACAAGATTGAAGGACGCACAGCGTCATCCCAGTAATCATAGTGAGCAAATCGGCGTAAAGATGCTTCAAGACCGCCTATAATTACTGGTGAATCAGGATAAAGCTTTTTTATTATCTGGCTGTATACAATAACAGCTCTATCAGGACGTTTACCTGCTTTGCCACCTGCAGTGTAAGCGTCATCACTTCTTTTGCGTTTAGCGGCTGTATAGTGTGCTACCATACTATCTATATTGCCCGATGTAACCATAAATCCGAGCCTTGGCTTTCCAAACTGTTTGAAATCATTGTTATTGTTCCAGTTTGGCTGTGATAAAATTGCTACTCTGTAGCCTTTTGCCTCAAGTACCCTTGATAATATACTAACGCCAAAGCTTGGGTGGTCAACGTATGAGTCACCTGTAACAAATACAAAATCAACATAATCCCAGCCAAGGTTGTTTACTTCTTCTTTAGTAATAGGTAAAAAAGCCATTATGTTCTCCTTTCAAGTTTATATTTAAATAATATATAAGTTTAATTTTTATTACAATTCAATATTTCAGCCGAATATCTCCTTAAAATTATTAAAACATTATCATTCAATAATCTCCAATCATCTTTTCAATCATAACTAAAATATGTTATCCTTATAGATTATTCAAAAGTAATCTTCATTAATAAAAGCAAAATTATAATTGATTATCATTTCCAGATATTCATCAAAACTGTTTGCTATAACTCTCAGTTCGTCAGGGTCATGCAAGTATCTTACTATTTGCCCTTTTATGCCTTTTTCAGATGGAGAGAAGTCTATGAATAGACTAGATGTTCCACCATTATTCATACAATCAGAAAAACATAGCCATTTAAGCTTACTGCCGTCCATTTTTATTCTATCGTCTACAAACAAACCATATTCGTTATCTTTATCTTCCAGATAATAATAGAATAAATCAGCAAAACAATCGTGATAAGGGTAATCTTTTTGTGCGATTATCTGTTCTGAGGAGTACAAGTAATATGGGTACTCTCCGTCATCTACATCAGAACCTAAAAAATAAAAGCTTATTTCTTCATTGCCATATTTTCTCCAATAGGTTCCATCTACATACTCTAATAATTGTAATAGGGTATTTGGAATTTCAGGATATATTTTTATAAGCTCTTTTTTATTTTCTTCTGTAACTCCATGAACGACATCTTTAAAATGCTCCCATTTCTCTTTTGCTCCATTTGCATAATACGCCTTTTTAAGACCATTCCAATACTTCTCTGCTATATTCATATTTAAGGCTATACCTCCAAATTTTATTTTTGAATTATTATTAGTATAAAATGAGGTAAGAGAAAAAGTTAATTATGCTATCAATTACTTTACTAAAATTAACTAAAAATTCTAACTCTTACCTTTGAACTCCTGATTGAGTTTTAGTTGCTCATATTATTTTTTCTTTCAAGCCATTGTTGATATGTCATAAGAACTTCACGGGATTTTGAACCAACATGAGGGCCTACAATACCCATCTGCTCCATTTCATCAATAAGTCTGCCTGCACGGGCATAGCCCAAACGCAAACGACGCTGTAAAAGTGAGGTGGATGCCTGTCCATTTTCCACTACAACCTTAATGGCTTCTTCCATCATTACATCATCGCTGAAGCTTCCTACATCACTATCGTGGTCTTTGTCTTTATTTTTGGTAAGCTCCAGTTCTGTAATTTTTTCAATTTCTTCTTGAATTTCCATATTGTATTGTGAAGAATGGTCTTTCTTTATGTAGCCTGTAACATTTTCAATTTCTGCATCTGAGGCATAACAGCCCTGTACACGAATAGGCTTTGCTGCACCTATAGGTGCAAATAACATATCACCTCTGCCTATCAATTTTTCTGCACCACCCACATCAAGAATGGTACGAGAATCAAGCTGTGATGAAACCTTCAGAGAAATTCTACTTGGGATATTTGCTTTGATTACACCTGTAATTACATTTACGGTTGGTCGCTGTGTAGCAACAACTAAGTGCATACCTGCTGCACGAGCTTTCTGTGCAAGTCTGCAAATCGAGTCCTCAACCTCGTTAGGTGCAGTCATCATAAGGTCTGCAAACTCGTCAATAGCAATTACAATATGTGACATTTTTTCTTCAGGAATAGGTATGCCATCTTCGTTTACTATAGGCTCTGCTTCAAGTTCTTCGGGTGTTCTGGAGGCTCTTATTTCGTTATATGAGTCTACCATATTATTGTAGCCTGCAATATCTCGTACGCCGAATGCTGAGAAGTTTTTGTAACGGTTTTCCATTTCATTAACTGCCCAGTTTAATGCACCAGCCGCCTTTTTAGGGTCAGTAACAACAGGAATAAGCAGATGAGGAATACCTTTATATTTAGAAAATTCAACCATTTTAGGGTCGATTAGCAATAGCTTTACTTCATCGGGTGTTGCTTTGTACAGCAAACTGATGAGAATTGAGTTTACGCATACCGATTTACCTGAACCTGTAGTACCTGCAACAAGCAAGTGAGGCATTTTTGAAAGGTCAGTAACAATGGTGTTACCTGAAATGTCCTTGCCCAATACAACTGAAAGCTTGCTTTTTGCACTCTTAAATTTGTTTGAGTCAATAAGTTCTCTCATACTTACCATAGTGATAACCTTGTTTGGTACTTCTATACCAACAGCGGCCTTACCCGGAATAGGTGCTTCTATACGTACACCGCTTGCTGCGAGATTAAGTGCAATATCATCTGCAAGATTTGTAATTTTACTGATTTTTACGCCAGGTGCAGGTTGAACCTCAAATCTTGTTACAGATGGGCCACGGCATATGTTTACTATGTTTGCGTTAACACCAAAGCTTTTTAATGTAGACTCAAGCTTGTTACCATTTCGCTCAAGTTCTTCCATAGCTTTTGCACTGTCCTCAGGACTGCCTGACGGATGAAGAAGCTCGATTGGAGGATAATGATAGGTATTTGTGCTTTCGTCACGGTGTTCATTTACTTGTCTTGATATTTCCTCTTCCGCCTGTGCAAGCTCTTTTTTCTTACTTTTTTTGCCTGTAACTATTTCATCATCCTGTTTAGGCATAGTCAGTTTATCAAGGATACTATGCTTTTCGGCGGATGGTTCTGTATTTTTTTCTTTATTGGTTGAGATATTTTTATCATTGTTATCGTCTGAGTTAACCAGCTTCGCTGCATTTAAAAGTTTGTTAAGACTATTGTTAGAAGAATAGATATTATCATCATAAATATTATTTGATGAGCCTTTCTTGTCATTAAGCTGTTCATCTACCGGTGTTATATCAATAAAATCATCATTATAATCGTCAATTTCTGATGAGCTTGCTTTAATGGTGATAACCTTATCCTTGCCATTATTTTTGCTTTGCTTTTTCTTTTCAATAGCAGATGTCAGCATTTTAACAGGATTGTTTGCAATTGTGTTGTTTTTACTGAAATCAACCTGTCCTATACTTTTCTTAACTGCATTTAAAGGCTTTTGTATGAATATAATAACATCTTTTGCTGTAACACCAAAAAGGAACATAAGGTCAACAATCAATAGTATTACACAAAGAATTTCTGCTGCTGTGTAACCACATAAAAATGCAAGCGGATAACCAAGTAGTCCGCCAAAAATACCTGCGGCAGAGCCATTGGAAAAATTACTCGTTCCATTTGCGTAAAGTTCACCCATTCGAGTAAAGAAATCTATAGTTATTTTCTGATGAGTGCTTCCAAATAAAAACATACAGGTTGAAAGCAAAATTATTGCTATTGATGATAAGACCAACTTATTTACAACCTTGTTGTCAATTTGCTTTTCCATAGCCGTTATAACACCCAAATATGTAAGTATACAAGGCCACAAAAAGGCTAAACAGCCAAACATACCCTTGAAGAAATTATGTACAGCATTCCAAACATTTTCACCCTGATAAAGTATAAGTGCAAAAAGCAATAAAGCACCGGCAAAAAAGATAATGGCTTTTGCCTGCGGTTTTAGATTTATTTCATCCGGATTTATACTTTTTTTCTCTGCTTTATTGTCAGCTTTTTTTGTATTGTTTTTCTTTTTAGTTGCTTTCTCTGCCACTTTTATCTCCTCTGATTCTCTATTTTATCATTTGTTATGTAAAACATATATATAATGGAACAAATTTTACATAAATATAAGTGGTTGACCTGTAAAAATATTTGCACCCGAACCCAATTCTACACAACTGATTATTGTAATAATTAAACCAACCAGTGCAGTATATATTGCAAATATGTACATTCGGTCTTTTTTTAACATCCACTTAAAAAGTAAAATTGCAACAAAACCAACAATAGCAGAAAAAATCATACCTACTATTACAGGTAGTATAATATCTGATGTAACAGCACCTGCTTTGATTGCATCATTGCCTTCCAAAAGTGCTGCAGCTATAATTGAAGGTATGCCCAATACGAAAGCATAATCAAGGGATTTCTGCTTGTTAATGCCACGCAATTCGCCTACTGCAAGGGTTGAACCTGAGCGTGATATACCAGGGAAGATAGCTGCAAAAAGTTGTGCTATACCAATACTGATTGCATCTATTACATTAAGGTGAAGTCTGCCTGCACCTCTTTTTCTTGCAATTCCTCTTGCTTTATAGGATTTTTCAGTTAGTTTGTTTGCACAACTACCAATAATCAAAAGAACACTTGTTATAATAAGCGATATACCAACTACTATAAGGTATCCACTGTTACCCGACCATATCTCAGCTAAATCCCTAGCGGTAAGTCCGCCACTGAATGGCAAGGGTAAAAACAGAAGGAACAGAGGAATTAGTCCTACAACAAGCATAACAACAAGGTTTTGGTCCTCGTCCATTTTACTCCATCTGTATTTACCTGTTACTATATCTCTGACCATTTTTGCAAAAGCAACAAATAATCGTCCAATCAGCTTGTAGTAAACAACGATTACAGCAAGCAGTGTACCAACGTGAAGCATTACGTTGAAAAAGAGATTTCCTTCATCTACACCTAAAATATGCTGTGAAATAGCCAGATGACCACTGCTTGATACCGGTAAAAATTCGGTTAAGCCTTGCACTATACCTTGAATTATAGCATCAAAAACATTCATATGTAACTCCTCCTTTTTATTTCAGCCTTGCCCCAAAAATATTGGAGCAAGGCATAATACTAAATTTTAGATAATACTATAAAAACATATCTTATCTGAATTTAGTGAAAATTACTTTTTACTGTTTTCCTGTCCTTTTTTTCTGTTTTGAATTTTCAGCTTTTTTATCATCTATCATCTTATACAGTTTGTCCAACGCATCTCTGATTGTGCCTACTTCATCAATAAGTCCTTCATCAACAGCGTCCTCACCTTCAAGAATAGTACCTACATCAAGTACAAGCTCTTGTGTATTCATAGCAAGCTCGTTATACCTTCTGTGAGGGATATTTGAGTTACTGCTGACAAATGATGTTATTCTTTCCTGCATTTTTCGGAAATATTCAAATGTTTGTGGTACACCAAGTGTTAAACCGTTGGTACGTACAGGGTGAACTGTCATAGATGCAGAACGGGCAATAAAAGAATATTTTGCAGCAACAGCAAGCGGTATGCCTATAGAGTGACCACCGCCAAGAACAATAGAAACCGTAGGTTTTTTCATTCCTGCAAGAACCTCTGCAATAGCAAGTCCTGCCTCAACATCTCCGCCGGCTGTATTTAAAAGTACCAATACACCTTCAATATCGGAACTTTCTTCTATGGCTACAAGCTGAGGTATAACGTGTTCATATTTAGTAGTTTTGTTCTGTGGTGGTAAAAGATTATGACCTTCTATTTGCCCTATTATAGTAAGGCAATGTATTATGTGACCACCCACTGCAATAATTGAACCACACTCTTTAATTTGCTCAAGTGTGTCATTACTAACGGGACTATCATCCTGAGAAAAATCTTCTTGTTCGTCTGCCGGTGTGCTGTTTTTTATATTTTTATTGTCTTTTGAGTTATTGTCATTGTTCTTTTTTGTAGCAGATTTACTATTTTTATTTCCCAATGAAATGCACCTCCTGAAAAACATTGTTTTCCAAAAGGCTAAAAATATACATATTAATTATATCACCTAAGACTTTATAAAGCAACAAAGTTATCTTATGTTATGATATATTGAAAAACGCTATTATTTGAGAAAAATTTGCGGATTGTAAAATTTTTTTAAAAAAATGCTTGATTTTTATTACGAGATATGTTATTATACTCTAGCAGTCAGCAAAAGAACTGTGCGCCGGTAGCTCAGCTGGATAGAGTGACTGGCTACGAACCAGTAGGTCAGGGGTTCGAGTCCCTTCCGGCGCGCCATTCGATTTTAGAAGATACGCTTAAAAGTGTATCTTCTAAAACAGAATATTGCTTTTAGAAAACGGAACTGGTTCCGTTTTTTGTCATATGCCGATATAAGAAATGCCGTTATCCTACTGTTGAGCAATGACGGGTGTTAGCCGGAGCATAATTAGCCTTTCGGCACTACAGTGTTTGGAGGTAGCAACTACAAGTTTTGTTATCGTTCAACAAAACTAAGTTGGCACGCTGTTTCTATCAACATATCTTTAAGATAGAGGTTGAAAGTCTTTGTTTAAGATACCTAGTTGCTAACGCACTAGGTCTAGGCGATACTGTTTCCTTTATATCTTGCATTTCTTACTCGGGTATTCAATTTTAAGATTTGAAACAAAAAAGAAAGTTCGTACAACCCATATTGCTAAAAGAGTTTGCACGAACTTTCTTGACAAATCTATTAAAACCCTGTATTATATACAGAGAATAAATAGCGTTCACAAGTTATTACGAGTTCTGTCTTAACTCTAATAGCGTATGCCTGCTGATTGTCGGCAAACAGTCAGTGGGCTGTGGATGCTTTATTTTTTTGTTTCTGATAATATTATACATCATTTGTTGTGAAAAGTCAACGCTTTTTAGGTTAATATATGTAAAAAATGCAGATAATAACATTAATTTTCAATTTTAGAAAATTCACTTACCAATATTTCTATTTTTGTAAGTGCGTTATATCAAAAACGGAACTGGTTCCGTTTTTGATATAACTTTAAAATTTTGACGCTATTTATCTCTATAATGTGAACCACACTGAATAATTTGAATAGTGTTACCCACTATACGGTAAACGATACGGTTTTTATCGTCTATTCGTCTGCTCCAATAGTCTGACAGGTCACCCGAAAGGCGTTCAGGCTTACCAATGCCATCATAACCATTACGGTCAATATCGTCAATTAGCTTTAGGATACGCTTTAAGGTCTTTTTATCTTGAGTTTCCCAATAAGTGTAATCTTCCCAAGCTTCATCTGAAAAAGCCTTAATCATTATCTTCTACTGCTCCTACCTTGTGTATAGTACCACCTGTTTGTTCCATTTGAGCAGCAGAGCGTCTCAAACGCTCAATATTAGTTGCTGAATAAAATGGGTCATCAGCAGTGATTTCAAAAGGAATGCGTCTTTCTCTGCCTACCTTTACCAAAAACATTGTAATTGCGGTAGACATATTAAGTCCCATTTCCTTTAAAGCCTGTTCAGCGTTGTTTTTTATATCGTCCTCGATACGAAAATTAACTTGTGTCATAAAATCAACTCCTTTCATTATCTATTATACCATCTTGTATATATAATGTCAAGTATTTGCTATACGTTTACGGAAATAATTTATAAATAATATATAATATAAAAAAAACGGAACTGGTTCCGTTTTTGAAGAAAATTAAAACAGCTATTTGGATAATTACAAATAGCTGTTTTTACTATAATATACATTCGATTTTTTATACTCTGTTCTTTTTTACCAGTAGAATTGCAATTGTTAATAACAATATACTTATAATTCCGCCCTCAACTGCACAAATAACGATTACTGTGTTAGTTGTATCGTTAAATGGTTGATTTTTCAAGTACACATTTTGCTCATCATCAACTTCTTCTACTTCAGCAGAACGAACCGATACTGTGGGTTCTGTGATAGCTGTTGCAACTTGTATAGGAGTTGTTGAAGTTTGTGTAGCAACCGTTGCGATTTCTGTAGCAACTGCTGGTGCTTCGTACACTGCATTAACATTTATAATGCTTATGATTAAGCAGAAAAGTAACGCAAGAACAAGTAAAAGACTCTTTTTAAATTTTAGCATAATAAAAAACTCCCTATAAAATAATATCGTATATATTTTACAGTAAACGTGAGCAAAAATCAATACTTAAAAATATTAGCCAATATGAGTTTAATGAACGTTATAAGTGTATATTAATACCAGGGCAACCGCACGAAAAGATAATAAAAATAAGAAAAATATGTTAAAATATCCCAAAGGGGTGTTTTAACATGATGAAGAAATATTTTGAAACAATAAAGGATAGTAGACAACAAGGAAAAATAAAATACAATATGTT
>JAXJYN010000089.1:0-16149 GCA_036306965.1 Acutalibacteraceae bacterium | reverse complement strand
TTATTGCTTGCTCTTTTTATATTTAGAAAATTAATGTCAAAATAGTGACAAATGTCATCTATGCAACAGTATTTAAAAAATGTAAAATATACCTGTAAAAGAAAATTAATAGAAATTTGTTTTATAAAACAGTAATGGTAGTTGTTGATAAAAAATTAATTGGTGAGGTATTTAAATGACAAATAATATTATATTTTACGGAACACCTGCATTTGGACATATTGCACCTACGTTACATATAGTAAAAACTTTGGTGAAAAATGGTTATACAGTTTATTACTATTCAACCAAGGACTTTGAAAATACAATCACCAAAACAGGTGCGATATTCAAGGAATATCAGCTTGGTGATATTACGTTTGATTTACAAATAGGAAGTCAGCTTTTACAACTCTATTCACTGCTTTTAAGATTTTCGTATGAGCAGTGTGATATATTGATAAAAGAGGCAGAAAAAATTAAACCTTGCCTTATTATGCACGACACTGTTGCACTTTGGGGCAGAATAACTGCAATCAATATTAATATTTCTGCTGTTTCAGTTAATACTTTTCCTGTTGTTTTTAAAATTTTTAGTAAAGCAACAGCTATGTATACATTTCGTTTTGCCGGCAGTACATTAACAGAATTGAAAGCACTGCCACAGATAAAAAAGTATAAAAATCTTATCAGAAAAAAGTGTAGTGTTAAAAAGCTTGGTATGATTGATTCTATAATGAATAAAGAAAAGCTGAACATAATAACATTTCCTCGTGTTATGCAAGCAGGTGGTGATAAATTTGGAGATGACTGCTTTTTCCTTGGGGCATCTGCCATATTGCAGGAGAACGGTTTTGGTTCAGAGCATTTCAATTATCCTAAAGATAATCTGATTTATATATCTTTGGGAACAATATTTAATGATAACATTGATTTTTACTACGAAATATTTTCGCAATTTAAAAATACAAAATACAACATAGTTATTGCTTGTGGTGGTATGTATGAGAAACTTAAAATGGAGAATACTCCATCGAATTTCATAATAAAGAAAAGTGTTGACCAAATGGAAGTTTTGAATAATGCAAAACTGTTTATTTGTGCAGGTGGTATGAACAGCGTTTGTCAGGCAATCTCTAAAAAAGTACCTTGCTTAATTTGTCCTCAACAAGGAGAACAAATGATAACTGCAAAGTATGTTAAAAAGCTCGGACTTGGTCAAATTGTTGAAAACTATAAGAATATTAAAACAGCAGGTGAAAGCCTTATTAAAAGATATAATCCTGATGAATCTTTGATAAAGGATTTTACAGATATAAAAACAGAGGAATGTTTAAATCTGATAATACAGTATATAAATGAGGAGAGAAAAACTATATGAGCAAGGTTCTGGTTACAGGTGCAACGGGATTTTTGGGTAAATATCTTGTACAACAGCTGATTGAAAAAGGATACGAAGTATATGCGTTGGGCAGAAATGAAACTGCGGGTAAAAAGCTTAATGAGATGGGGGCAAATTTCTGTAAGGGTGATTTAACAAATAAAAATGAATGTTCTAAATATTTTAAAAATATGGACTTTGTAATACACGCAGGTGCATTGTCAACGGTATGGGGTAAATGGGAGGATTTTAAAAAAATTAATGTAGAGGGTACACGCAATGTATGTTCGCTGTGCTTTGAAAATAAAGTAAAAAGAATGGTGTATGTGTCATCTCCAAGTATATATTCAGAAAAGCAAGACCGATTTAGAATTAAAGAAGATGATTACAATAAAGATAATGAACTTAATTTCTACATAAAATCAAAAATTCTTTCAGAGGACGTTATAAAGGAATTTACACAAAAGGGTCTTTACACTGTAACACTGCGTCCAAGAGGACTTTTTGGTATAGGCGATACAAGTCTTATTCCCAGAATACTGAATGCAAATGGTAAAGTAGGAATACCACTGTTTAATAAGGGTGCAAATTATGTGGATATTACCTGTGTTGAAAATGTTGCTTATGCTTGTGTGCTTTCACTTGAAGCTGAAAATGTAAGTGGAGAGATTTTCAATATAACAAATGGTGAGCCAATGGAGTTCAAAAAAATTTTGGAACAGTTTTTAAGTGCTATCAATGAAGACCCTAAATATCTTAAACTACCTTTTGGAGTAGGCTACTTTGTTGCTAGTTTGCTTGAATTTATTTACAAAACCTTTAATAAAAGCGGTGAACCAATACTTACAAAGTACACTGTTTGTACGCTTGCATTTAGCCAAACCCTTGATATTTCAAAAGCACAACAGAGGTTGAAATACAAACCTATAAAAACTATAGCGGAGGGCATAACAGAATATGGAGAATGGTGGAAAGAAAATAAAAAGAGTTAAGATTTACAACTGCGGATATTGTGTTAATAATCTTAAACTTGTTTTTAAGAATTACAAAAAAGAAATCAGAAAATTTCCTGCACAAGTTGTACTTATTCAGCACAGCAAGCTTGGAAATATTTTATATGATACGGGTTATTCAGACTTGGTATATAAAAATCATATTGTTTCGCACATCTATAATATCTTTAACAGAACTTTTGTTAAAGCTGAAGACACCATAATAACAAAGTTAGATGAAGATGATATTTTTAAAAGCGATATTTCAAAGGTAATTTTATCCCACGCACATCCTGACCATATAGGTGCATTAAGGCTTTTGCCGTCATATGAGCTTATTTCTACAGCAGAGGTTTTTAATACAATGTCTAAAAAGCACTTAACCGACCTTGTTTTTAAAAATATGTTGCCAACTGATGGAATTTCAAGGAATATTGCACCTGAATTTAAAGGTGAAACCATACTTAGAAAATATTTTGACAAAATTTATGATGTTCTTGGGGACGGTTCAGTTTTGGGTATGGCACTTAACGGACACGCAAAAGGTCAGCTTGGTATTTTTTTGCCTGAGTATAATCTTCTATTTGGTGCTGATGCTTGCTGGGGAGAGGATTTGCTTGGCTCTGTAGATGATATGAGATTTATAGCGAGAAGAATACAGAATAATTTTAGTGAATACAAAGCTACAGCGGAAAAGCTTTTAAAGTTAAAAAAAGATTACCCGAATATAAAAATTATTTTTTCTCATGGAGGGGAAAAGGAAAGAAGTTATGAGTAATAAACTTTTGGTTTTGAAACACTATCTTAAATTTAAATACAGAAAATTTAAAAAAAGAGAAAACCTTGATAAGTTTCAAAGGAAACAGATAGATAAGCATTTAGAATTTGTTACGGAAAATTCACTGTTTTATCACGATTACAAGGACAAAAAGCTTGAGGAGTTTCCTGTTATTGATAAAAAGATTATGATGGAGAATTTTAATATTCTTAATACAGTAGGTATAGACAGAGATGAAGCTTTGGAGTTTGCCGTTAATTCAGAAAGAACACGAGAGTTTAATCCAAAGCTTAATAATATTACAGTAGGATTAAGTTCAGGAACTTCTCACAGCAGAGGTATATTTCTTGTAGAAAATTCAGAAAAGAATAAATGGGCAGGCTATGTGTTGGCAAAATTTTTACCCGACAGTATTTTGTCAAGCTATAAGGTAGCATTTTTTATGAGAGCGAACAGCAATTTGTATGAGTCGGTAAACTCAAAAAATATTCAGTTTCACTTTTTTGACATTTACAGCGATATTGATAAAAATATTCAAAATTTGAACAAGCTTAATCCTGATATTCTGGTTGGTCAGCCGTCTGTACTACTTGTTATTGCAAATAAAATAAAAAATAATGCAATTAATATAAAACCACAGGTAGTTATATCTATTGCAGAAGTGCTTGAAAAGGAGGACGAACATTACCTGAAGGCTGTTTTTGGTGTTGATGTTGTACATCAGGTTTATCAATGTACCGAGGGTTGTCTTGCAACCACCTGTAAATACGGAACACTGCACTTGAATGAAGATATTGTACATATAGAAAAGGAATACCTTGATGATAAAAGATTTGTACCGATTATTACAGATTTTGAAAGAACTTCACAACCAATAATAAGATACAGACTTAACGATGTTCTTGTGGAAAAGCAAGAGCCTTGCAAATGTGGCTCTGTGTTTACAGCTATTGAGAAAATTGAAGGCAGAGAAGACGATGTTTTCAATTTTAAAACCAAAAGTGGTGAAGATGTAATGATATTTCCGGACTTTATAAGAAGATGTATTTTGTTTTCAGGAAATATTACAGATTACCGAATTGTACAGAATGAGGACGATAGCATAACGGTTTTTGCAGATATTGATGATAATATGCAACAGAGAGTTTTGAATGAATTTAAAAAACTTGCAGATGACAAAAACTGCATTATGCCATTAATAGAATTTAAGGCATATTGTTATGACAAAAACAGAAAATTGAAACGAGTTGAGCATAAACACTGAAGCTGATTGGTTCAGTATTGAGAAATGAGGTATATTTATGAGAAATATTAAAATAATCGGCTGTGGTAACGCATTGCCCAAAAACAAAGTGATGTTTGGAAATCAGGAGAGATATAGACTTACAGCAGAACAAAATTTGCTTGATTTAGTAGAAGTTGCAGTTAAAAATGCCTTGACTGACGCAAACCTTACAATGGACGATATTGATTGTATTGTAGGTGGTATGGCTACTCCGTTACAGGGTATACCTTGTAATGCTGCACTTATTCACGAAAGAATTGCAAACAATAATACCGATATACCCGCAATGGATATAAATACTTCGTGCACAAGTTTTCTTACAGCTTTGGATATAGTAGCCTATATGATAGACTGCGAAAGATACAGGAATGTTCTTATTGTTTCAGGCGATACTGCGTCTGCTGCACTTAATCCAAACCAGAAAGAAAGCTATGAGTTATTTTCAGATGCAGCAACAGCATTTATAGTTACAAAATCTGACGGTGATTCGGGTGTTATCTATTCAGCACAAAAAACGTGGTCGGCTGGTGTGCACGACACTGAAATACGAGGTGGCTGTGGACTTATGCCTGCCTTTGTAATGACAGATGAAAATAGAGAAGATTATTATTTTGATATGAAAGGCAAAAAGGTTCTTAGATTATGTGCAAAAAAACTACCTGCATTTTTTGAGGATTGTTTTTATAAAGCAAATGTTGCACAAAACCAGATTGATATAGCTATTCCTCATCAGGCAAGCAGAGCCTTGAGAATGATTATGTCAAAGCTTGGCTTTAAGGAAGATGATTATATTGATGAAGTATCGAAGTATGGTAATATGATTTCAGCCTCAATTCCGTTTATTCTGTGTGAAGCTATACATAAAGGCAGAGTAAAAAGAGGAGATATAGTTTTGCTTATGGGTACAGCCGCAGGTCTTACCGCAAATTTTCTTCTGTTAAAATACTAAAATTTTTTAATATGGATATAATATATCAATAGGGCATTGTACATATATTTTTAAGGATGTACAATATGGAAGATTTTATAGTATATAATTATATAATCGACAAAGAAATTAAGAAAAATAATTTTTACAAGGTTATAAACTTTGTTACCTCTGGCATTTGTTTTAGCTTAGGCTTGCTTATCTTTCTTAGAATTATAAGATTTTTTGACTTTGAAGAAATACTTAACGGATATTTGCAGTTTACATTATTGATTTTTATTCTTTTAATGGTTATTGCATTTTTTGTTATAAGGAAAATTGACATTGATTTTGATAAAATTACAGCAGTTTTGTTAGTTATTGCAATGTTGGTTGTTAATGCTACTGCTGTTGTTTTGTTCTTTTGGCATTTGCCTGCTTTAATGTATATATGTATGGGTATTTTGATATTTATTAACATATTGCTTTTTATAAAGGCAAAGCTTTTGTTTAAAACTAAGCTTATTATTTTTGTTGTCAGTATAGTGTCTGTATTGCTTATAAACTCTTTTGCCTGCTAATGTATTTATTAATAATCTAAATTGTACAAATAACCATATATCTTGACGTTGCTAAAAAAACAGGTTAATATTAAATAATACTAAACAGTAAAAGAGGCAACATTATATGAATACTCCGCTGGCAGATAGAATAAGACCGCAGACACTTGATGATATAGTAGGTCAAAAGCATTTAATAGATATAGGCAAGCCGTTGCGAAATATAATTGAAAATGCAGATGATATTCCAAATATGATTTTTTACGGGCCGTCGGGTGTAGGTAAGAGTACGTTGGCATCATACATAGCAAAGCGTACCAATAAAATGTTGAGAAAACTTAACGGCACTACAGCGTCTACTGCTGATATCAAAGAAATTGTAGCAGAGCTTGATACTTTTGGAGGTATGAACGGAATTTTGCTGTACCTTGATGAAATCCAATATTTTAACAAAAAGCAACAGCAAACCTTACTTGAATATCTTGAAAACGGCAGTATAACACTAATAGCTTCAACAACCGAAAATCCGTATTTTTATGTGTACAACGCTATCCTAAGTCGTTGTACAGTGTTTGAGTTCAAGCCTGTTACAAGTGATGAAATTGCAAAAGCTGTGAAGCGTGGCTTTGATGTTTTATCTGATGAAATGAAAGAAGAAATAGTTGTTGATGATGAAACTGTTAGATATATAGCTACAGCTTGTGGTGGTGATGTGCGTAAAGCAATAAATGCTGTAGAGCTTTGCACACTGTCAACACTTCCGAATAATAGTGTAAGAACTATTACATTTGAAACAGCTAAAGAGTTTACACAACGAAGTGCTATGCGTTATGACCGTGACGGTGACCAACACTATGATATAATGTCGGCTTTTCAAAAGTCTATGCGTGGCTCAGACTCTAACGCTGCCATATACTACCTTGCACGTTTGCTGTCAGCAGGAGATTTACCGTCTGCTTGCAGACGATTGCTTGTGTGTGCCTGTGAAGATGTAGGTTTGGCATACCCTCAGATTATTCCAATAGTAAAGTCCTGTGTTGATATTGCGTTACAAGTAGGTTTGCCTGAAGCAAGAATACCGCTTGCTGATGCTGTGATTATGGTGTGTAATGCACCAAAAAGCAACTCAGCTTACAATGCAATAAACGAAGCTATGGCAGATATTGAAAAAGGGTTTATAGGTGACATACCACGTCAACTGCAAAATATGCACTATGATGGAGAGGACGCAAAAGTAAAAGGTCAATTTTATTTATATCCTCACGAATATAAAAATCACTATGTAAAGCAACAATATCTTCCGGATATTCTCAAAGATAAAAAATATTACAAGTATGGAGAGAATAAAAACGAACAGGCATTCAAAGCCTATTGGCAAAAAGTTAAACAAGGTACTGAAAACTGATTTTATTGTTAAAATGTTGAAAACTTTATAATTTTACAATACCAAAAACACCGTTCATTGCAGATTGTGATGAGCGGTGTTTTTTAAACAAAATATATAAACATTTTATGGTTCTACAAACGGTACACCAAGAAATTCTGTTACAGATAAGGCTAAATTTCTTGCAATGTTGCCTATATTATCCCTTATCCATTGGGCATCTTCGTGGTTGTCGTGATATGCGGTTTCTATTAAAACTGCAGGTGCAATAGTTCTGTTAAGCTCTGCAAGAGAACTTGTTGCAATGGTTTTTACAGCGTTTGGGTCTGGATAGATTGCCTTGTAGTTGTTTGCAATTATATTGGCAGCACGTTGGCCTTGTATACTTGATGTGTGATAATATACGTCTGCACCTCTTAGCTGACCGGCTAAATTTGGAGGAGCAGCATTTGAATGAAGTGCCAGATGTAAGTCGTGATTACCTTGGTTGGATTGTGCAATAGCCTGTGAAAGAGTTTGTTCAGGACTATTTCGGTCTACAGTAATTCCGCTGGCTATAAGATATGGAATAAGTTCATCGGCAATAAGGTTCATATAATATTCTTCGTTGCCACCGTCAACATAGGGGTTAAACTCCTGTAAAGACGGACTGATAAATACAGATGGCATGGTAAAAACTCCTTTTATTTATTGTTGAATTGTTGAAAACTTAAAAACCAATTTAACTTTCTAATTTTTCAAAAAGCTCTGCACTGGTCATTTTGGTAGGACGCAAAAATCTGCCAAGCATATATAAGCTTTCTTTATCTTTGGTTATAGTATTTATTTTTTCTTCGCAGATTAATGAGCATTTAAATGACAAGCTTTTTATGACATCTTCGGAAGTATCACTTACAGCACCAAATGGATAAGTAAAAGCTATTGGTGTGTAGTTAAGGTTATCTTTAAATAAATTTTGTGCTGTAGATATATCTTCTACAAGTATGCTGTTATAGCTTTCGTTACTTTCGCCTTGTTTTTTGCTTACTCCCAATCTGCCACTTTGGCTGTGCATATTATAGCTGTGGTTCTGTATTTCCACATATCCGCTGTCCTGTATTTCTTTTAACTGACTCCACGTGCAGTGTGAATATGACGGAGAAGGTGGATTGCTGTCCTGAGAATATTGCTCGCTGTAATATCCAATAGGCGATAATACTGCTTTACATTCATATTCTTCCAGTAATGGATATGCGTAAAGATAATTGTTATAGTAACCGTCATCAAAGGTAAGCATAATAGGTTTTTCGGGCAATTCCTTATCATTATATACATAATCCACCAAATCTGTTACTGTTATGGTGGTATAGCCTTTTTCTTTCAACATTTTCAGATCGCTTTCAAACTGATCAGGCCCTATTACATATTGTCCTTGAAGCTTTGTGTCTTTTAAAATGCTATGGTACATCACTATAGGCAGTTGTATACCTTCCTGTTGTGTACTTACAGGCTGAGCTTCTGGTGTAAATCCTGAATATAGAACCGAAAAACAAATAATTGCTATAAGTATACCGCAAAAGCAAAGTATAGTTCTATTTAGCTTAATTTTAATGTACATAACAATATACCCCATTTCATAAATATATATATTCGCTGATAGGCTGTTTATGAAATGTATACAAACTAATTAATAAAAAATTAATAAATTTTCCAAAATAAAAGTATTTACAACTCAATTTATTTGTGGTAATATATATACAAATGATAATGATTATCATTTTAAGGAATAGGTGAGAAATATGACAAGGAAAAATTTTAGTGAGAAAAGAGAGGCTATATATAGTTTAATACGTAATACAAAAACGCATCCTTCTGCTGAATGGGTATATAATCAATTAAAAGACGTATATCCTAATATCAGCCTTGGTACAGTTTACAGAAATATGTCTATGTTTGCCGAACAAGGTTTGATTAAGTCGGTAGGTACGGTAAATGGCAGAGAACGCTTTGATGCTAACACATCACCACACTCACATTTTATATGTGAAGAATGTGACGCTGTAATAGATTTGGAATATCTGCCATATAATAAAGAGTTGGATAATTCTGTTGTTGTTAATACAGGATTTGAAGTTAAAAACCACGATGTGTTTTTCTACGGTAAATGTAGAAAATGCAGAGATAAAAACTTTAGCTAATATTCGTTTAATACAGATTTAAACGCTTATTATATATTTATTAAAAAATTATAATTAATTGGAGGAATTTAAAATGAAAAAATGGATTTGCCCTGTATGCGGTTATGTACACGAAGGAGACACAGCACCTGAAAAATGTCCACAGTGTGGTGTAGCGGGCGAGAAGTTCACAGAAGCTACATCAGGAGATATTTCTTTTGCTACAGTTCACGAGGTTGGTGTAGCTAAGGGTGTTTCACAGGATATTTATGATGATTTGGTAGCTAATTTCAACGGTGAGTGCAGTGAGGTTGGTATGTATCTTGCAATGGCAAGAGTTGCTGACAGAGAAGGTTATCCTGAAATTTCAGCAGCATTCACAAAGTATGCTTTTGAAGAGGCAGAACACGCAGCTAAGTTTGCAGAGCTACTTGGTGAAGTTGTTACAAATAGCACAAAGAAGAATCTTGAGCTGAGAGTTGCAGCAGAAACAGGTGCTTGTGAAGGTAAGTTCGACCTTGCAAAAAGAGCAAAGGCAGCAGACCTTGACGCTATCCACGACACAGTTCACGAAATGGCAAAGGACGAAGCAAGACACGGTGCTGGCTTCAACGGCTTGCTAAAGAGATACTTTGGTGAATAATTATTTGTATATAATAGCTTTATAAGCATATCAGGAGAGCAGACATATATAGTTTGCTCTCTTTAATTTTATCGAAATATAAAAATAGGTTGCTATAAATTTATAGCAACCTATTTTTAATATTCTACAATACTTCTTGTATCGCTTTTTATTCTCTTTTCTAAATAAATGTTAGTTTTAAAATGCACTTAACTCTTGTTTTGAATAGTACCATGCCGGTAGTATAACAGAATATTCGGTTTCAGCAGGATTGGCAACAATGTACAAAAGCTTGTTTGAGAGTCTTGCGTTGCATAAATGGGTTTTATCAAGAATAACCGTTGTTATAAACACATTTCGATTATTACTTAAAGCACCATTGTATTGTACATTATACAAACGTGCATTATTGTCATGTACAGCATTAAAATACATTCTGTCGTTTTCGTTAACAATTTCACTTCCGTAAGACTGGTACATAAATTTATTTGCAATATGCTTTAATTCATTAGGGTGAGAAATAAAATAATCATCTGTACTGTAAACAACAAATGCCATAACAGTGTATCTTGCTATTTCTAATTCGTATCTCTCATCATTAAGTGGTAGCATTTGATTATATATGTCATCACTAAAAGGTCGTATAACTGCACAGGGATATATATTGCCTTTTGCCATTATAGATTTTTGATTGTCATATATTCCTTTTATGCTATCTCCGTTTGAAATTGCTCTCATAATTGCCCTGTCAGTGCCAAGTAGGTCTATTCTCTTATTTTTCTCTCTCTTTTCGGCAAATTTAAGCTTTGTCTGAGGCAGACATTCTTGTACAATTTCTGCAAGCTGTTCGTCATTTACTTCAATATGTCCGCAGGCAGGTTGTCTGTCGCTTTTATCAAATAACAGCGTATGTATAGAACAGAGTATAAGCAACGCACAAAAAATGCCTGAAACTATTGTACCTGTTATAATGCCTTGGTTAGGTACTACAGCATCGTCAGGATTATCCTTGTCATAATAAACTGTAATCTGAGAACCAACTTTTACATTTTGACCCAAAAAGCCTTTAAATATATGTTCACTTCCACTTTCATCTTTATATATAGCAGAACCCCTTATGTTGTTTTGCGTACTTTCAACAGAAACAACAGTAGCATTTACTGCAACACCTGAATTATTCAAGATTTGTTGATGAATACATATTTTAAGCATAACAGCAAATACAATTATCATAAGTATAGAGGATATAAAAATATTAACTTTTATTTTCCTTTGAGTTTTCATATATTTCCTCATTCCATATTAAGCATTTCGTCATCCCAAAAGCAATAGGGCAGAAGCATTGCATCCGGTGTTTCATTTTCTAACACAAGCAATGGTAAAGTTGTCGAGATGATTCTACGCTTTGGAAACATTTTAGAATCCAGTCTGATTCTGCTCATATAAACATTAGCACCGTATGTAAAATCTGTTGGTAGCGTTATTCCCGAAAATTCAGAATTTTTATTTCTGATAGCATCTAACACAGGTGAATATACATAAGACGCTCTGTTGTAGCTTTCATCTTCAGAAAGATAAAATAATTTTACAGCCAGTTCATTCAGCCTGCTTGTATTTTCATAGAAATAAATATCATCAGTATAAAGTACCGTTGCAAAGCCACCCTCAATATCAAATAGCCTTTTCTTAAACAATGTGGCGTTTGCCTCTACGATATTTCCAAGTTTAATTTTACCACAGCCCAAAAACTTGTATTGCATTTCGTATGTACGGTCAAGTATATATATATTTGGATTTGCAGTTGATGGTTTTTTAAACCTTGCTTTTTTAATAAGTTTTGCACCTTTAGGTGTATTTCTTGCAAGCTCGAGATTTTTTCGCATATTTTCAAATGAATTTCTTACATTTGCCATATTACCTCTCCAATTGTTGTAAACAAATGTCCCACTATGCTTGATAATGGGACATTTGTAAATTAATTCTGTTTTTATTATTTGTTTAATTACTTAAAGTAAGCTACGCCACTCTCAAAAATCTTCTGGTCTTTTTCAAAAGGTACATTAGCGTACAGATTATCACCTTTACGCTCAGAATGGCCCATTTTACCAAATACTCTACCGTCAGGGCTTGTAATACCTTCAATAGCACATACAGAACCGTTAATGTTGAACGCAATGTCATCTGATGGTTTACCGTCAAGATTTACATACTGTGTAGCTATCTGACCGTTTGCAATCAGCTTCTGAAGAACAGCGTCGTTAGCAACAAATCTACCTTCACCGTGGGATACAGGTACTGCAAATACATCGCCTGCATTAACTTGTGATAGCCAAGGTGATTTTACAGATGTTACACGAGTATAAGCCATATGTGAAATATGTCTGCCTACTGTGTTGAATGTAAGTGTAGGAGAATCCTCCTTAATGTCTGTAATTTTACCATATGGAACCAAACCAAGCTTGATAAGTGCTTGGAAACCGTTGCATATACCAAGCATTAAACCGTCACGCTTTTCAAGTAAATCTGTTACAGCCTGTGCAATTACAGGGTTGCGGAATGTTGTTGCAATGAACTTACCTGAACCGTCAGGCTCGTCACCACCGCTGAATCCGCCAGGTAGCATTACAATTTGTGCTTCCTTTATCATCTTTTCCATTTGCACAATGGTTTCTTCAATATCATTAGGTGTAAGGTTCTTAACAATAAATAATTGAGGGTCTGCACCGGCTTTTGCAAATGCTCTTGCTGTATCAACCTCACAGTTTGTACCTGGGAATACAGGTATAAATACCTTTGGCTTTGCAACCTTTATTACAGGTGAAAGCTTACTATGCTCTGTAGTAAGAGGAATATCATAAGCAACCTTAGGGCATTCGGCTTTTGTTGCAAATACCTTTTCAAGCTTGCCTGTCCAAGCATCTATAAGTTCATCAATGCTTAGTGTAGCACACTTAATGTCGATAACAGATTTGTCTGTTGTTGTACCAAGTGTGTAAGAAAGTACATTTTCGTCAAGGCTTGCACCGTCTGCAAGTTCAACTACAAGTGAACCGCTAAGTGGAGCAAACAGCTCTTCTTCTGTAAGCTCGTGGTCAAAGGTAAAGCCTATTTTGTTACCAAAGCACATTTTTGCAACTGTAGCAGCCGCACCACCCTCACGAACAACAGAAGCTGAAAGGATTTTGCCTTGCTCTGCAAGTGCGTATACTGCACTGTACATCTTTTTAAGGTCTTCCCATACAGGCATTTGTGTTGTTTTGTCAACAGGTACAGGAATGTACAAAACTTTTGAATTTGTATTTTTAAATTCAGCAGAAATTGTTTTGGAAGCTTTTGTCATAGCTACTGCAAAGCTTACAAGTGTAGGAGGTATATCTAAATCTTCAAATGAACCTGACATACTGTCTTTACCGCCGATTGATGGAATACCCATATTAATCTGTGCTGTCATAGCACCAAGCAATGCAGCCGCAGGCTTGCCCCAACGCTCTGCTTTATCATATAGTCTTTCAAAGTATTCCTGGAATGTCAGTCTTGCTGTAAGAGGATTTGCACCGATTGCAAGTAACTTAGAAAGTGATTCAACAACTGCAAAAGCAGAACCATGGAATGGTGACCAACGTGAAACACCCGGAATAAAACCAAAGCTCATAGCTGTAGCGTCATCTGTTTCGCCCTTTTCAAGAGGAATTTTAGCAGCCATAGCGTCCTGTGGTGTAAGCTGATATTTACCACCAAATGGCATAATAACTGTTGAAGCACCAATACTTGCGTCAAATCTTTCTCCAAGTCCAATTTGTGAGCAAACCTCAAGACGTGAAAGGTTTGCCTTAAATGCTTCTGCTTTGCTCATACCCTGCAAAGCCTTAGGAGCTTGAATTCTGTAATTTTCATTCTCGTTAGGTGCTGTGATATAAGCCTGTGAAACCTGTGTTACACCGTTTGTATTAAGGAATGCACGGCTAAGGCTTACAATAGTGTCGCCTTTCCATGTCATTGTAAGTCTTGGATTTTCTGTAACAACTGCTACTGCTGTAGCCTCAAGATTTTCTGTATGTGCAAACTCAATAAATTTGTCAACATCTTTAGCATCAAGTACAACAGCCATTCTCTCCTGAGATTCTGAAATAGCAAGCTCTGTACCATCAAGACCTTCATATTTCTTTGTTACCTTATCAAGGTCAACTGACAAGCCGTCTGCAAGTTCACCAATGGCAACGCAAACACCACCTGCACCAAAGTCATTACAGCGTTTAATCATTGTAGAAACCTCTTTATTTCTAAACAAACGCTGAATTTTTCTCTCTGTAGGAGGATTACCCTTTTGAACCTCTGCACCACAAGTTTCGATAGACTGTTCTGTGTGTGCCTTTGATGAGCCTGTAGCACCACCACAGCCGTCACGACCTGTACGTCCGCCCAACAGAACTATAACATCATCAGGCTGAGGAACTTCACGAACAACGTTTTCTTTTGGAGATGCACCTATAACTGCACCAATTTCAAGTCTTTTAGCAACATAGCCAGGGTCGTAAAGCTCTGTAACCTGTCCTGTAGCAAGACCAATCTGGTTACCATATGAGCTGTAGCCTGCTGCAGCACCTGTTGTAATTTTACGGCTAGGTAGTTTACCGTGCATTGTATCTTTAAAAGCAACTGTAGGGTCACCACTACCTGTTACACGCATAGCCTGATAAACATAAGAACGACCTGACAATGGGTCACGAATAGCACCACCAAGGCAGGTTGCTGCACCACCAAAAGGTTCAATCTCTGTAGGGTGGTTGTGTGTTTCGTTTTTGAATTGTACAAGCCATTGCTCTGTAACGCCGTCAATAGTTACAGGCACTTCTATTGAGCAGGCATTGATTTCTTCACTTACATCAAGGTCAGGAATCATACCTCTTTTTCTCAGCAGTTTCATACCTGCCAAAGCCATATCCATCAAAGAAACATCACGGTCGCTGTCTTTACCATAAACTTCTTCTCTTGCGTCATAATATTCCTGTAGTGCTTTTTCGATAACTTCTGTTAAAGCACTCTTTTCAATTTCAATTTTTTCGAGTCTTGTAAGGAATGTTGTATGTCTGCAATGGTCTGACCAATATGTGTCAATAACTCTCAGCTCTGTTACTGTAGGGTTACGCTTTTCCTCATCTCTGAAATAGTCACGGCAGAATTTCAAATCGCTCAATGTCATAGCAAATCCCATTGAACCGTAATATTCAGCCATTTCCTCATCTGTAAATGTAATAAATCCCTCAACATCTGCTACCTTATCAGGTACAGTTACAGGAATATCAAGAGTTTCAGGCTTGTTCATAGATGCCAAACGTGACTCAACAGGGTTAATCATATAATTCTGAATTTTAACAAAATCATCTTCTGTGATGTCACCCTTAACAGCTACAACCTTTGCACTTACAACAACAGGACGTTCACCCTGAGTTAAAAGCTGAGCACACTGTGCGGCACTGTCTGCACGTTGGTCATACTGTCCGGGAAGATACTCCATAGCAAAAACCTTCCAACCATCTTCAACAGGAAGTGTTTCATCAAATACATTGTCCTGATTAGGCTCTGAAAAAACAGTGATTTTTGCCTTTTCAAATTCCTCTTTTGTAAGACCTGACACATCATAACGGTTTACCAGACGTAAATCTGTAAGTGATTTAAGACCCAAATTGTGTCTTAAATCCCACAAAGTCTGAGAAGCCTCAACGTCAAATCCGGTTTTCTTTTCAACAAATATTCTGATTACCTGTGACATTAAAAAAATCATTCCTTTCAATCAAGAAAAATAATGCTTGTTACATAGTAAATTTAATACAAATATAACGTGTTGTGTTATTTACAGGCATAACCTGTTCAAGACACAAACTATTTAAATAATTTTATCATAAAAGGTCAATTATTACAATGAAAATATTAAAGATAAATTTATCGGTAAGTAAATTCACTGTGGCAGGGCAACCGCACGAAAAGATAATAAAAATAAGAAAAATATGTTAAAATATCCCAAAGGGGTGTTTTAACATGATGAAGAAATATTTTGAAACAATAAAGGATAGTAGACAACAAGGAAAAATAAAATACAATATGTTA
>JAXJYN010000088.1:0-8795 GCA_036306965.1 Acutalibacteraceae bacterium | reverse complement strand
CTGCGAGATAGTTTGTGCAAAGGTCTTTTGCATAATCGTAATATGTTGCAGACTGGCGATATGCTCTCGACTTTAATTCATCAGGCTTTGGAGGTAACTTGCGTTTAGGTGCAAGTAGGTCGTCGCATATTAACATTTCTAAAAAATCGTCCGTTATTCTCATCTGCGTTTGACGTTTATATCTTACTTTAAGTTTGCCATCAATTTTCACAGGCTCACAAAACTCTTTTTTGCTGATTGTAAAATATCCGCCGTCATTTCTGCGAGAATAGGGAGTGTAAATAACAGTATCCTCTCCGCTTAGTTCATCTTTAGCAATGGTGATTACATAAATCAGCTTGCCATCATATCGCTTATAGTAGCCAGCATATACTCGTTTGTTGTATTTATTGTTCATAGCTAAAATCCTTGTTCGTTTAATATATCTTATTTTACTACAGTTGTTATTGCAAAAACAAGTTAGTAATGAATTATTAGCCAATATCGTAAATTAACCACCTATAGAATTAACGATATGAATTAACGAAACCGTTCAACTTTGAATTTTATCGTTAATTCTATAATTTTTGCAGTTAATCCTTGTAATTCAAGTTAAAAAAGTTTTATAATAAGTTTAATATCTTTGAGGAGGAACTGTTAATGCAAACTGAAGCTCTCAAAAAAATTGTTTTAGATATAAAAACATTGAAAACAGAAACACAAACAATCGAGTTAAAAGCCGCAACAAAAGGCTGTCCTACAAGATTATTTGATACTCTTTCTTCATTTTCCAATCAGGATGAAGGCGGAATTTTAATTTTTGGCATAGATGAAACCGACGACTACGCAATCAAGGGTGTATATGACGCTCAAGACCTTCAAAAGAAAGTAACTGAGCAATGCAAACAAATGGAGCCTTCTATCCGTGCGTTGTTTACTGTTTGCGAAATCGACGGAAAGACAGTCGTTTCTGCCGAAATTCCGGGTGTAGATATTTCGGAGCGACCTGTTTTCTACAAGGGTGTAGGACGAATTAAAGGTTCCTATGTGCGTGTTGGCGAATCTGATGAGCCAATGAGTGAGTACGAAATTTACAGCTATGAAGCTTTCCGCAAAAGAACTCGTGATGATATTCGTACGGTAGAGCACGGCAAGCTCAGTATGATTGACGAAAAACGTATGGAAGATTATCTTAATGCCGTAAAAAGCGAGAGAAGAAATCTTGCTGATAACGTTTCTGAAGATGAAATCTTAGAACTTATGGGTATTACAAATGATGGTGTTCCTACTCTAGCCGGTCTAATGACTTTCTCTAAATACCCTCAAGCATATTTCCCACAGTTATGTATTACCGCAGTGTCACTTCCCGGAACTGAGCAAGGAACTGTTGGCAATGACGGCGAGCGTTTTATTGACAACAAGCGTATTACAGGTGCTATTCCTGATATGCTTGAAGATGCAGTTGAATTTGTGAGAAAAAACAGTCGCACAAAAACAATTATAGATGACAACGGACACCGTGCAGACAAACCTGAATATCCAATCAAGGCTGTTCGTGAAGCAATCCTTAATGCTTTGGTTCATCGTGATTATAGTGTTCATACAGAAAATGTACCTATTCGTATTGAAATGTACCGTGACCGTATGGAAATCATCAACAGCGGTGGTTTATACGGAAAAATTTCTATCGACGCTCTCGGAAAAGTTCGCCCTGAAACAAGAAACGCAGCTCTTGCAAATATGCTTGAGCTTCTGAATGTAACAGAAAACAGATATTCAGGTATCCCTACTATGCGTAGTGAATTCGCAAATGCAGGACTTCCAGCACCTCTATTCTCAGTAGTTCACGGAGAATTTAAGGTAGTTATGAAAAATGGTTTGTTCGCAGAAACAATGCCTATCTCCGATTCCCTTGTTGAGTTCTGTTCTACACCAAGAACAAGAGCTGAAATAGTAGCTTTCGTTGGCAAATCCAAGAACTATGTTATGTCACAAATCGTTACCCCTCTCGTAGAAAGTGGTAAACTCAAAATGACTATCCCAGAAAAGCCAAAGAGTCCAAGCCAGAAGTTTGTTAAAATCTAACACGCAAAATTTGTAACGAGATAGAGTGTATTCAGAAGGAGGCACAATAATGCCTAAGATTATGGAAATTATCGAGAAAGAAACCAAAGGAAAAAGTTATCACACATACAAATACAGTTATGATTCTATTGGTTTACCCTCTATAGATTACGACGATGATCCTAATAAAGTAATGAAGTGGAAAGACTCTGGTGAAACAGGCAACCCCAAAAAGCCGATAGATTTAAAACCTTTAGCTGATCAATTACTAGAAGTTGGCGAAAAACCATTGCTCAAATATTTTCTCGACGGCTCTCGCCATGTTTTTAAGGTTGACGATATAGCATATAACAAGCAGATATTTCCTGTTGTAGCAGGACAAATCGGAATCGGTTGTTGCAAACGTGAAAACAAACGAATGCACCGAGAAAGGTTTTATCGTGAATTAGTTTTAGCTTTACCCGACAAAGCAAATGCTGACGGTTGGGATGATGCGGCATATTTTTCATCTAAGGTTAAAAAACTAAACGAAAGTGAAGAACTGAAACGTTTGGGATTAGAATTTTCAGCTATCATTCCTTATTCTACTTCAAAAGCAAATACATTTGATGCAAAACTGGATAATTTAGCCGTGGGTGTTATACAAGATTATATGATTGAAGCTGAAAAACGAATGGTTGCTGAATTGGTTAAAAATAAGAGATTGGGACAAGATGCTTATTTATTAAAAGATGGATCTCTTGAATACAAAGTTATGAAATCAGGCAGAGAAGATTTAAGAACACTTCAAAAAATCAAACATAATTACAGTTGGGTTATAGGTGTTTCTAAATCTTTTAATCCTGAAAGTTGTCTTGATCACACAGGTAAACCAAATTCAAACTATATTGCTGATTTACCGGTTTTCCATAGAACACCAGTAGCAAGATACGAAAACCAAGATTTTCTTGGTGATGTTCAATTCGGAGTTTGGTATATTCGTTTGCGTGATAAACATCGAACCCAAACACCTTTTGATGGAGTCGTAAAAGTTGAAAAAATCATGGTGGATGAGGAAATAGAAAACGGCATAGATAGCGATGTAATCGATTTAATTTCCGCAAACATTATCAACGAGCGTAATCCAACTTGTTATGGCACTGATCGTCGCTGGGCAAATCACTTATATCCAGTATTTTTAACTGAATCTTACGTAAAAAGCAAATATATTAGCACAGAGATGTTTTTACATCTATTTTGAGGAGGATTGAAATGGCTACAACTGTTATAGGTCGTGTGTTAGCGACAGAAAAAAGACCAACAACTATTGATGAGTTTACATTTTGGACAGACCCTGAGCTCATCTTAAATCCGTTTGATATTGTAAAAGTTCAACATGTGAACAACTCATATTCTTATGGTGTTATTGAAGATATAGCTCACATTACTGATGCCGCTAGTTTTCTTACTAACTTCATTTCAAGCGATTTTGGTGACGTTAACTCAGAGAAAAACACCCTGCGTGTAGGTATGAATTATGTTACTGCCAAGGTTGTATGTAACACCAACAACATTTATATTCCTCTTCAAAGCAACGCAAAAGTTATGTTAGCTACTGCGGATGAAATCAATTATGCCCTTGGCTTAAACGATATACGTAATCCGCTTGTTTGTGGTTATCTTGAAATGTATGAGGGTACCAAAAACTGCGAAAAAGTAACGCTTCCTGTTAATCTCAACTCAAAGTTTATCATTGGTCCTGAAGGCGCCCACTTAAACATTTCAGGTATTTCTGGTCTAGCCTCTAAAACTTCCTATGCAATGTTCCTCTTAAAAGCTATTCAAGATAGTTATATGAAAAAAGACCCTAAAAACGATGATGAGGACAGCGTAGCTTTTGTGTTGTTCAATGTAAAAGGTAAAGACCTTCTTGCAATTGATCAGTTAAATGATTTTTCTGATGAACGCAATCCAGAACAGGAACGCAAAGAAACTCTGAAAAAGTACGAAAAATTAGGCTTATCAACTGAGCCGTTTAAAAATGTTCAGTATTATTATCCTTATTCTATCCCCAAAACACGTGATTGGAATACATATATGACTCCAGACGATGTTTCGGACAACATCAATAAAAAGATAGCTAAAAAATATAAATATATCTACGAGTATGATAAAGATAATCTTGATTTATTATTTGCTAATATTGATGACTCAACTCAGACAATGGAATCTATTATTAGTTACATTATGTCTGGACAAGGTAATTTTAATAGAGTTAGTAATTGGCAAGAATTTCTCGAAGCAGTAAAAGAAAAATGCTCTACAGAAACAGCCGGAAAAGACAAGGAGATTCCTGTAGCAAGTTGGAGAAAATTTTATCGTATTATTAATAAAAGTATTACCAATAATAAAATATTTGCAAGAGATATTCGTGAAGAAGACGCAGAAACACGTATTGGTGATGCACTGAAATATATAAAGAAAAATGAAGTTCATGTTATTGATATAGCTAAACTTTCGGAGGATAAGCAAGCGTTCGTGTTTGGTGATGCTATACGTACCATATATAATTTACAACTAGGGCAGTATGCAGATGAAGGAGAAGTAAACCCTCCGTCTAGAGTTGTGGTCTTCATCGATGAACTTAATAAATATGCATCAAAAGAAACACCTAAAAACTCTCCTATTCTTCGTCAGGTGCTAGATGTAGCCGAAAGAGGTCGTTCTCTCGGAGTCGTGCTTTTTGCCGCTGAACAATTCCGAAGTGCGATTCACGATAGAGTTACCGGTAACTGTTCTACTCACGCTTATGGTCGCACAAACTCTATCGAAGTGACAAAGAGCGATTATAAAAGTATACCACCTGTTTATAAAACTATGATGACTCGTTTAAAACAGGGCGAATATATTATCCAAAATCCGATTTTCCGTTCATTACTTAATATTAAGTTCCCAAAACCAATTTATAAGCAGTTTAAGTAAGGAGAAAATTATGGCAAAAGTAGGTAAGAATATACTTGATAACCTTACAACAGGTATGTACTCCGATTCAAAGGTTATCTACAGAGAATATATACAAAATGCTTGTGACCAAATTGATCTTGCTATAAAACTTGGCATTCTTTCTTCCGACGAAGGATGTGTCGACATTTTCATAGATAGTAAAAAGCGATACATAAGCATTAAAGATAACGCCACTGGAGTAAAAGTAGATGACTTTATTGAAGATGTTGGAGATATTGCAAATAGTAATAAAGAAATCGGCAAAAATAAAGGTTTTCGTGGAATTGGTCGTCTTTGCGGATTGGCATATTGTAAAACTCTAAAATTTACTACCAGTTATCTTGGTGAAAAAACCAAATCAATAATGACTTGCAATGCTCAAAAGAT
Organism: Acutalibacteraceae bacterium; assembly: GCA_036306965.1. Lineage (GTDB taxonomy): Bacteria > Bacillota > Clostridia > Oscillospirales > Acutalibacteraceae > CAG-964. Next base: position 3,383 of record JAXJYN010000088.1, on the reverse strand, counting down.
GAGAGCTATGCTCGTTGAAAACAAGAAATACACACTCGATGAAATCTGGGACGCTATAATCACATATTCAACTGAGTCCGAAGCAGAAAGCGAACATTATTTTGAAGTTGAAATGTTTGATATTAACAAAGAAAACACCGACTTGTTAAACGACACAAAAGTTCGTGAATATCTTAGTTTTGTTGTACCTGTACCATATAAGAATACATTTATTCTTAGAAATCAGATTTACAACTATTCAGATTCTATCGGATATAACATAGACGAGTACTGTGTTCGAGTAAATGGTTCGCAAATTTTCAAAGAATATACCACTAAACTAAAAGAACAAAGCGGAGCAAATTTGAAGAATTATGATGAAATTTCTCGTTTAGAGTTCAAAGATTTCCGTGATGCTTCCGGTAATTTAATCGCTTGGATGTGGGTAGGTTTGTCCCGTTTTGAAAAACAAATTCCTACTGTAAACCATATGCGAGGTTTACGTGTACGAAGTGCAAATATCCAATTAGGCAATGATGATACTCTACAGTTTCTTTTTAAGGAAAATCGTGGAAATTATTATTTTGTTGGAGAAGTGTTTGCTGTAAGTCCTGAACTTATCCCTAACTCCCAACGTGATTACTTTAATGAAAATGAAGTGCGTGTTTTATTTGAAGATTTACTTAGGTCTTATTTTTATGATGTATTACACAAGCTTTATTATGAAGCAAACCGTGTAAAAAATGACTATAAGCGACAAGAAGAATATCTCAATAAAGTTGCAGAATTCGAAAAGAAAGAAAAGGAAAAAGGGTTTGTTAACGAAGATGAGCGTCAAAAACTCCAATTTGAGGTTGATAAAGCCAAGAAAAGTGCAGAGGAAGCTCGAAAACGTTTAGATAAATTCAATCAAAAAGATAACAATTCTCCTTTATCTGAAGTAAGAAAAAGTATTGAACGCAAATATGGAGCTGACAAACTAAAAAAGGAAGCTGAAAACACTAATCTTACCACAAACGATGATAAGAAAAAATCTTATATTGCTAGCAGTATGTCAAAGCTGTCTAGAAACGAACGTAAATTGGTTACTAAAATTCTATCCATTATTACTGATATCGCTCCTAAAGATATTGCGGAACAAATTATTGATAAAATTAAAGAAGAGATGAGATAAACACCATATGAACAGAAAAGTTTTGCTCATTGAGCCAAATTACAAAAATAAATATCCACCAATGGGACTAATGAAATTAGCAACCTATTACCGTATGGTTGGTGATGATGTCCGCTTTTATAAAGGCGATATGAGGTCTTTGGCGGTAGATTTGATTTGCGAAGATTTGATAAATCATCTTTCCATTATTCATCCAAATGTTTTTTGGAAAAAATACTACCCAATATTATTTGAATTTATAAAACTTGGTAGGTATGCAATCCTTGAAACCGATTCTATATTTGAAGATGAAATGGTACTTAATGCGGTAAAAGAGTATCGTAAAAAATATAGAAATAAAGATTATTTTACAAACCCTAGATTTGATAAGGTAGGTATTACCACATTATTTACCTTTTATTGGGACATCACAATCGATACTATAAATTTTGCAAAGCAACTTTGTAAGCGTCAAGAAGATGTTATGGTTGGCGGAATTATGTCATCTTTGCTTCCTGACGAAATTTATGCAGCAACAGGAATTAAACCTTTTGTCGGATTATTGAACCATCCTGGAGATATCGATCCCGGAAACGAAGAAATAATTGATGAGCTTCCTTTGGATTACTCTATCCTCGAAGAAATTGACTACGTCTATCCTGCAAACAATGCTTATTTTGCATATATGACAAGAGGCTGTGTAAACAAATGCAAGTTTTGTGCTGTACCAAAATTAGAACCACAATACTGCGATTACATTAACTTAAAAAAACGCATTGAGTTTACAGACACCCATTTCGGTGCTAGAAAAGATTTACTTTTGCTTGATAATAATGTTTTAGCTTCAACATGTTACAATGAAATTATTGATGAAATTAAAGATTGTGGCTTTGGAAAAGGTGCAATTTATACTCCACCAAATGAGTATGAGATCACAATTAAAAATTTGAATGATTCATACAACGACCGTGCTTATATTCGTAAAGCGATTTCTATTTACAAAGAAATCATGGAAAAATTAAAAGATGACTCAGAAAAAACTGAATTGTATATAAAATTAGAAGAACATCACTGTCTTTACCACTATACGGCTACAAAGGAGAACATATTGGCACTCGATGAGTATATTCGTCCGTTATACGAAAAAACTCACAAGCCTTCAAAGCGAAAGCGTATCGTTGATTTCAACCAAGGCATTGATTCTCGTTTGATTACAAAAGACAATATGACTAAATTAGCTGAAGTTAATATCTATCCTTTACGTATTGCTTTTGACCATTGGAAGCTTAAAGATATTTATGAACAATCAATCCGAACAGCTGTTAACAGTGGCATAAAAAGCCTCTCAAATTACTTGTTATACAATTTCGAAGATAAACCAGAAGAACTTTATCACCGATTAAGAATGAATGTTGACTTATGCGAGGAGCTTGATGCTAGTATTTATTCGTTCCCAATGAAATACCACCCGATAAATGACAAAGAATTCTTTATGAACAGAGATTATATCGGTAAACATTGGAACAGAAAGTTTATTCGTGCGGTACAAGCAGTTCTCAATTCTACGAAAGGAAAAATTGGTAGAGGCGTTGATTTCTTTGAGGAAGCTTTTGGATGTGATGTTCACGAGTTTATGAAAATTCTTTGGATGCCTGAAACTTTCATTATATATCGTAGGATATATGACGCTAAGTTACGTGAACGTCTTGCTGATAGATATACTACCGTAACAAAGAATGACTGCGATTTAACAAATGAGTGGTGGGAGAGATTTAATGCATTAACTCCAGAAAAACTTGAAAAAGCTAAGTCAATTATTGTTTTAAACAAGTTTAGAGATGGCGACTATGTTTGTGATGATAATGAAATAAATGAGGTTTTAGCATACTACAAAATCACACGTAATGACACTACGGAGAACACGTAATAGCTTTGAATGGACATTTAAGTTAAATGTAAAGTTGTTTAAATTTCAAAAAAGATAGTATAAGAAAAAGCACATCCATCAACCACAAGGAAACGGATGTGCTTTTAGTATATTTCAAGTACAAAAGATAAGTCTGGTGTAATCTATTGTAATTTCACCAGACTTTATCTCTATCTATATATAATTTCTGCGTTCACTATTTCTCTTGCTCTGTTTTGGATATTATTCATCTTCTGTACCCACAACATAGGATTTTCTGCTTTTAACTGTTCGGTAACACCTTCTTGTTCAGCAAGTTGTTTTAGAAGTAGTTGATACATATTT
>JAXJYN010000087.1:0-39450 GCA_036306965.1 Acutalibacteraceae bacterium | reverse complement strand
TTCTACTTCGTCTTGTATCTTCTATTCCTTCTAATACTTCCATTAAGCTTAATTTCTTCATGATATACTCACCTCTATTTGAGTTTACCATATATTTCTTTAGAAGTTATTAACAATTTGTTTACTCATTCAAAAACCGTGGATAATAGTTATTTTGTTCATACATTTGCAGTATCTTTTTCTTCTTTTTTAACAGTAGGTGTAACTGTTGCACCCATATTTTTGTTATCTTCATTTTTAATAACCTTGAATACTGTTAAAAACAGAATTTTTATGTCAAGTATAAATGAAACATTGTCAACATACCACACACTAAGCTCTATTCTTTTATTCCACTCAACGTGTTTTCTGCCGTTAACCTGTGCCCAGCCTGTTATACCAGGACGAACCTCAAACATTCTTTTTTGAAAATCGGTATATTCATCGTAATGCCACGGATGATATGTAAGAGGAGGTCTTGGGCCTATTAAAGACATATCTCCTTTTAATATATTCACAAGCTGAGGTAGTTCGTCTATACTTGTAGCACGAATAACTTTACCTACCTTTGTAACACGGCTATCATTTTTATAAGAATATACACCTGAGCCTGTTTTTTCTGCATTTTTGCACATTGAGCGGAATTTGTAGATGTTGAACACCTTACCATTTTTGCCAATTCTCTGCTGTTTGAAGATAACTTCTCCAGGGCTTTCTATCTTTATCAGTATTGCCACAATCAACATAATAGGGGAGGCACATATCAACCCTATCAGAGAAACAAAAATATCTATAAATCTTTTGAAAAACTTTTTGTACATTTATTCACGCAACTTCCATATTGTAATCCTTAATTTAAGATTTTTTACAAAATACAACAGGATTTTTATTTATATATTATAATTTTAACTTTTTATTAACAAACTGTCAACAATGCTGAAAAACTTCTGCGTGTTAAACAAAGTAAACTTGTATAATAAATAAAAATCGGTGCATTTTTTCTGAGAAACGCACCGATGTAATTATTCAATTTAATTTAACAGCTACCACAAAACCGCCTGCATTGTTACCCGAAATCTGATATTCATTTTCTTTGGGAACTTTTACTGCTGTTGTATCGCCACTTTCGGCAGGTGTGTAGTACACCATCCAGTTCGTAAGCGAAAGGTCTGTTATGTAAAGGGGTTCCTCTATTGGGTGATTTTTAAGTAATTCAATGTATTCCTCAAGACAGAGATTATTTTGCATAATATATAATGAATGAGGTGTGCCTACATATCTGTAATGCCACGTTTCGTAGCCTATTTCTGTTATAGCAACCTTATCCTCAGGATATCTTAAAATAAATCCATATTTTGCACAATTTTCAAGAACCCAGCTATACTCGCCCTGATTATCAAATTCTCCTATAATTCCGTCACTGTCCATAGTGGATAGGTCAAGACAATATCCTGTCTGGTGTTCGCTGTATCCGGGTACAGCAACAAGCTCATCGCCTGTGTAATCCTCACCTTTAGATTCTTTATCTTCTTCGTAAAGTTCTGTCTGAAGTTCTTTACTGCGATAAGCACTTACTACTATAGTGTTACGGTTGCTTGTAAGGTCGTAAAAATCCGAAAGCATATTATCAAGATTTGGCATAACAGAACTGTTTACTTTAACCTCAAAGTCTGAAACTTTATATTTTTGACTACCTTCTTCCAGAACAGACACAAGGTCATTACCGTCAAATTTACAGTCATAATAATTGTTTACCAAAACTAGCGGGCCTTCATACACCTGACTGTTGTCGATATCAATAGATGTAAAATCGTCTTGTAAATTAAGTGCTGTAACACTTGGCAATGAGTCTAGTGTTTTACCGTTATTCATTATTACAGGGCCTGCTTTGGCGGCAAAAACAAGAATAAATGCTGCCGCACTTATGTAGATAAAAAACGCCAGTGCTACCAAAATAGGGTATTTGTTTTTTAAAGAAATTTTTTGTACCAACAGCTTTATCCTCCTATCGTTTAAATTTTAATTTTAATCTTCGCCATTATATCCTTCAAGTTTTGATGTGCAGTGAGGACATCTTGTGGCCTTTATAGAAATTTCACTCATACAGTAAGGACAATCCTTTACTGTGATTTCCTCTGTAACTTCTTCTTTCTTTTTGCCAAGTTCCATAATTCTGTTAATAATTTTAACAAGAATAAAAATTATGAAAGCCATAATCAAAAAGTTGATAACAGCAGTTATAAAAGCACCATATTTTATTACAACATCTGTATATGGAATTTGTACCTGTAATTGGTCGAAATTCATTTTTGTAAAAATACCAATTACAGGGGAAATGATGTTATCTGTTAAAGATGTAACGATAGATTGAAACGCTGCACCTATAATAACCGCAACTGACAAATCCAAAACATTGCCACGCATAATAAATTCTTTGAATTCTTTGAAAAATTTTTTCATAAGTAAATTTCCTCAATAAATCCGGTGTTATATGTAATCAGATGGCAGAATACCTGTTTTTTCATAGGTTTTATAAGCTTTATTAAGATAATAAAGCTTCATAGTTGTGTATAATCCTACACCTATAACAAATATACCACTGAAGCCTGCACCCAAAATAAATGTCAGTATACCACAAGCTGTACTATAGCAAAGAACTGCTAAAGAAAAGCCCCAACGCTTTGTAGCCAACAAACCAATACCCATAGATGTATAGAATAATAAATCAATCATACTTAAAATAATTGCAAGTATTCCCAAAAGCTCATAGTTTATTATCATTTGTATAACTGCGAAAAAAGAAGAAACAAAACAGATAACAGCCAAGGTGATTGTCCAGCCGTTGGTTTTGCTTGATGAAAAAGTTCTGAAAAAATCTTTTCTTGTTACAGGTTCGATATTGGCCTGTTGATATATCGCATTACCATAATTTTGTGGTGCGGTATTTGAACTGCCATAATAATTAAACCTGCTATTATAAGGACTTCCGTTTGTTTGCTGGTTATAATTTTGATTATATGCTTGTTGGCTGTTAGCCTGCTGATTATATTCCTGATTATATGCTTGTTGGCTGTTAACCTGCTGATTATACTCCTGATTATATGCTTGTTGGCTGTTAGCCTGCTGATTATAATTTTGATTATATGCTTGTTGGCTGTTAACCTGCTGATTATAATTCTGTTGTACTGTTTGTTGACTGTCATTTGCTTGTTGGCTATAACGCTGTTGACTATTTGCTTGTTGATTATTAGCCTGTCCATAGTAATTTTGTTCTTCTGAATTATAATATCTAATTTCATACACCTCCGTACATTGTAAAACTATAATATTTACAAATACTCAAATCCCAAAAACTATTACTTAAATTATAAAATAAAGATACTTTTATTTCAACAACAATTCGATGTTTTACCGAAAATAAAAATATATTTTATACATTAAAGAGTAGCTTTGTGGAATATCTTTTTGCCTTTTTTTACTACGATTCCGTTGGCAATCTGCTCTTTGCTTACAACGGTTTTAGGGTCTGTTATCTTTACATCGTCTATAGAGACACCGCCTTGTGTCACTAGGCGTCTTGCTTCACCGTTTGATGATGTAAGACCAAGCTTGCAAAGCAAGCCCAACACACCTATGTTACCATCTGTGAAATCTTCATCACATAGAGTTGTAGAAGGCATATTTTCTGAATTTGCTTTGTTGCTGAATAATGCTCTTGCGGTTTCCTGTGCTTTGTCAGCTTCTTCTTTACCATGAATAAGATTTGTAACTTCATAAGCGAGAATTTCTTTAGCTCTGTTAAGTTCACTGCCCTCAAGCTTTGCAAGTTCGTTAATTTCTTCAAGAGGTAAGAAAGTAAGCATTTTCAGGCACTTGATTACATCACCATCATCTACATTTCTCCAGTATTGATAGAAATCGTAAGGACTTGTCTTTTCAGCAGAAAGCCACACAGCACCTGATTGTGTTTTACCCATTTTCTTGCCTTCAGAATTAAGCAGAAGATTAATAGTCATAGCATAAGCATCTTTGCCAAGTTTACGTCTGATAAGTTCTGTACCGCCAAGCATATTGCTCCACTGGTCGTCACCGCCAAACTGCATATTACAGCCATATTTTTGGTATAGAGCGTAAAAGTCGTATGACTGCATTATCATATAATTGAATTCCAAAAAGCTAAGACCTTTTTCCATTCTTTGTTTGTAGCATTCAGCTGTCAACATTCTATTAACACTAAAGCAAGCTCCAACCTCTCTCAGAACTTCAACATAATTCAAGTCCATAAGCCAGTCGGCATTATTTACAAGTAATGCTTTACCGTCAGAGAAATCTATAAAACGGCTCATTTGCTTTTTAAAACATTCAACATTGTGCTGAATTGTTTCAGTAGTCATCATCTGACGCATATCAGTTCTGCCCGTTGGATCACCAATCATAGCAGTACCGCCTCCGATAAGTGCTATAGGCTTGTTACCTGCCATTTGCAAACGCTTCATAAGGCAAAGTGCCATAAAGTGACCAACATGCAAGCTGTCAGCTGTAGGGTCAAAACCAATATAAAAAACAGCCTTACCACTGTTAACTAACTCTCTTATTTCTTCTTCGTCTGTAACCTGAGCAATAAGCCCTCTAGCTACAAGTTCTTCGTATACGCCCATTTTTAATCCTCCTGAATAAAAAATAAAGTCCTCTGTGTAAAAACACAGAGGACGAATTAACAAAATCCGTGGTACCACCTCTATTTACTGTCAAAAGACAGCCTCAAAGAGTATAACACTACTCACTGCTGTAACGGGCTTACCCGATACTGCCTACCAAAACCCAAAGTGTAAATTCAGCCGTATGGCTCGCAGAGGTAACTTCATTACAGGTGCAGTGCTGTTTTCACCAGCCACAGCCTCTCTTTACCGCATTGTCTGTAACTACTTCATCTGTTCATAGCCTTTTACGATATTATAAATAAAAAAAATTGCTTTGTCAATATCGTTACAAAAAGGTTGTTATAAAAAAGCAAAAATGATAAAATATTTTTGGTGAGAAATATGCTTGATAAAGAAATGAGAACGCCTTTATTTGAGTACATAGAGAGTTTGTATGACAAGGTAAGAATTTACGAAGAAATTAAAATAAGAAAATCTATTGCAGATGTTATGGTAGTTTTGGAAGATAAATTAATCGGCATAGAAATCAAAAGTGACAGCGACACATACACACGCTTGCCTACGCAAATTAAGGATTATAATCATTTTTTTGACTTCAATTATATTGCTGTAGGCAAAAGCCACGCAAAGCACGTAGGTGAGCATATACCAAAGCATTGGGGTATTTTATGTATTTATCAGAATAATGATAAGGTTGTTGTAGAAGAAATACGTTCTCCGTTGCCTACACCACGATTAAAGGTGAGCTACCAGATAAAGCTTTTATGGAGGCTGGAGCTTAACAACATTCTCGCAAAAAATAATCTTCCAAAGTACAAACAGAAAAGCAAACGTTTTGTACAACTTAAACTGCTTGAAAAACTGACAGATGAAAAATTGAAGGTGGATATGTGTGATGAACTTTTTGAAAGAGATTACACTCTGCTGTATTGAGAGAAAGCCAGAATAAGTGTTTTATAATACTTACTCTGGCTTTGTTATACAATCAATTTATTTTGTCAATTGATTGTATAATATAAGGGTTGGTTTTTACTTATTTTAAGCTGATTAGCCACCAGCTTATATAATAAATATACCCTGATGATGTAAAATTTAAATGTCATCTTTGAGAAATCAAGGTGAATTTTTAAATGGCGTTATAGATTTTTGAACAGTTGTTTACATTTATTATTACTAACAGTTGACAATCAAAATGCAAAGCTTTATAATATTGTGAACTTAACGATGAATTTAAAGTTAACAATTATAGAAAGAAGTAACGCTATGAGAAAATTTTGTATACCAAAATCACCAAGAAAGAAAAAATCATTTTCAAAAATAAAAGAAAAAAATAAGAGTCTGGGAGATTTACTGGATTTAATTTTAATTGCATTGTTTTCATCATTAGTTGCGATATGCTCGCAAATTGCAATTCCGTCTGTTGTGCCTTTTACATTGCAAACTATGGGAGTATTTATTACAGCATCTTTGCTTGGGTGTAAACGTGGTACAATGAGCATAATTATATATATTCTGTTGGGTACTATTGGTTTACCAGTGTTTTCTGGTTTTTCGGGAGGAATAGGCAGGTTGATAGGACCTACAGGTGGGTATATAATAGGTTTTATTTTTATGGCTGTTGCGGTAGGTTTGTTAACTGAGAGATTCGGTAAAAAGCTATGTGTGCTTGCTGTTTCTATGCTTATAGGTCTTATACTTTGTTATACTGTGGGTACAGTATGGTTCTGTATTTCTGCACAAACAGATTTTGTTTCTGCTCTTACGATTTGTGTTATACCATTTTTAATTGCAGATATTGCAAAAATTATGCTTGCTTCTGTTTTGGTTAATAGACTTGAAAAGATTATTGAATTGTAATTTATCCAAAATCTTATATCCTTGATTTTTATATATGTTTTATGTATAATAAATACGGTTATGAGTTATTCGGAGGGTATAAAATGTCTTTGAAGTTAATGTATATTACAAATCAACCTGAAATTGCCAGCGTAATTGACAAATATGGAGTGGACAGGATTTTTCTTGACCTTGAGATTATAGGAAAAGAAGAAAGGCAAGGGCATCTAGACACAGTCATATCAAGACATTCAATTGATGATGTTGCCAGACTTAAAAGTGTAATAAAAAACAGTCAATTGCTAGTAAGATGTAACCCGGTATATAATGGGTTGAAGCAGGAAATAGATAAAATAATAGCTGATGGTGCAGATATTATTATGTTGCCGTACTTTAAAACGGTGGAAGAAGTACAAACGTTTTTGAAATATGTTAATGGCCGAGTAAAAACCGATTTACTTTTTGAAACACCGGAATCTGTAGAGCTTGCTGATGAAATTTTACAGCTTAAAGGTATAGATGAGGTACATATCGGTTTGAATGATTTACATTTGGGTTATAAACTCAGCTTTATGTTTGAACTGCTTACAAATGGTGTTGTAGAAAAGTTGTGTAATAAATTTAAAAAATACAATATTCCTTATGGTATAGGCGGAATAGCTGCACTTAACAAAGGTACGTTACCGGCAGAATATGTTATTGCAGAACATTATCGTTTGGGTTCTACCTGTGCCATTCTGTCCAGAAGTTTTTGTAATCTTAAAAACTATGATAATAACATTGAGGAATTTTCGCAAAAGTTTTTAACTGGTATTACAGAAATCAGAGGATATGAGAAGGTTCTTGCCAATGAAAATGAAGTATTCTTTGAAAATAACAGACAAATGGTGTCTGAAATAGTTGACAGGATTGTAGAACAGATTAAATTATCTAAAGAACAATAAGATAATTTGTCAATATATGTTACAATAAATTTGAGGTAATGTGTTTATATGAATTTGCTATTAACAGGAGCTTTTAAATATACAAGTGAACAGATAGATAAGCTCAGTAATCTAGGGTATGATATAACATTTGTGCAGGATGAGCGAAATCCTTTTGAGTGCGATTGTTCATCGTTTGATGCGGTTGTTTGTAATGCTTTGTTTTTATATACTTCTATTGAAAAGTTTACAAGACTTAAATTTGTTCAAGCTACAAGTGCTGGACTTGATAGAATACCAGTTCAGTATATAAAAGAAAAGGGTATAATTTTAAAAAATGCAAAAGGTGTTTATAGTGTACCTATGGCTGAATGGTGTATTTGTAAAATACTTGAGGTTTATAAGTGTTCCATTTTTTTTGGTGAAAATCAAAAACAGCATAAGTGGGAAAAAAATAGGCATTTAAAAGAGTTAAGCGGAAAAACGGCTGTAATTGTAGGTGCAGGAGATATAGGAACTCAGATTGCTAAAAGACTATGTGCTTTTGATGTAAATGTTTTGGCTGTGGATATTGTAAAGCCTAAATTGGAATATTACAATTGTTTTTATGATATATCAGAAATTGACAAAGCTTTAAAAATTAGTGATATTGTAATTATTACCTTGCCGTTGACGGACAGCACCAAAAACTTGTTTGATAAAAAACTTTTTGAAAAAATGAAAGCAGAAAGTATGATTATTAATATGTCTCGAGGTGGAATTATAAATGAAGATGCTTTGGTGTGGGCGTTAAACAATAATAAGATAGCAGTTGCATCACTTGATGTTTTTGAAAAAGAGCCACTGACAGCAGAAAGTAAATTGTGGGAAACAAGTAATTTGTTTATCTCACCGCACAATTCTTTTGTTTCTGAAAACAATAATAAAAGACTTTTCAATGTTATATATAAAAATCTTGAGAGTATTATTAAAAACAGAGAGGTTTCTGAACTTTGTTAAAAATAAAATATTGACTTTGGTGATTAGATGTTAGTTTATTGGTCTATCTTTTTATATACAACTGTTGTGTCGTTTTTTTGTGTTACAGTAAATAAAAAGAGAAATTATAATGCTATTGTAAAAGATGAAAATACTGCTGTGCGTAGTGTAGGTTTGTTTGGTGCAATGTTTTCTTTTGCGCTCCTTGTATTTTTTGCTAGTGTAAAAACCGCTATTGTTGATACTACAGCATATATTGTTATGTTTACAAATGAAGAAAGAACATTGTCAGAAATTCCAGGTTTGCTGTTTTCGGGTAATAAAGGACCTCTTTTTTTTGCACTTCAGATATTATTCAAAAATTGCATTTCAGACAACTATACTTTGTGGCTTTCGGCAATAGCAATTTTTCAAGGATTTGCAGTTGCAAAGTTTTTAAGTACATATTCAACGTATTTTAATTTCTCATGTTATCTTTTTATTGCAAACTGTTCTTTTTTCTGGATGTTTAATGGTTTAAGACAGTTTATTGCAGTTTGTATTATACTTTTAGCAAGTAAGTATTTGTTTAACAAAAAAACAATTCCTTTTATGATTTGTGTATTTATTGCCTGTTTATTTCATAATACAGCATTATTGTGGATTCCTTTTTATTTCGTTGTTCAAGGGAAGCCTTTTAATAAAAAGGTTATAATCTCAATATTTGTTGCTATATTATGTGTTGTGTTTGTGGATACTTTCACAGATATATTGGGCGATGCACTGGAAGAAACTTACTATAGTGGTGCAACTAAGCAATTTGAAAATGATGATGGAGTTAATCCTGTAACAACACTGCTTTATTCCATACCTGTAATTATAGCTTTCTGGCGACGGAGATTAATAACTTCGCAGGCACATCCTAGATATATAGATATTTTGATAAATATGTCTTGTGTTGCTGTGGCGATAAGCCTGATTGGTAATTTTACAAGTGGTATTCTTATAGGTAGATTGCCTATATACTTTTCATTAGGAAACGTTGTATTGTTACCTTGGTTGATTAATAACTGCTTTTGGGATAAAGATAAGCCTTTTATAAAAGCTTGCTGTTATATTGGGTATTTTTTTTACTTCATATATTATATGTATATTTCATTTGGCGGTATGCCATATTATTCTATTTTCCCTATATTCAATGGGTAAGGCAAAAATCAAACCTCTATAGACAGGTAAAGCCTGTTTATAGAGGTTTTTCTTTAGAGATTAGATATAGTTTTTATTAGCTTTTCAAGTTGTATTGTGAAATTTTGGGTGTCTGATTTACTTCTTTTTGATGGACCTTTAAGATGATGTTTAGATGAGCTTTTCCGTATTTTTTGAGAAATATAGCGTGAGTTAAGCAACGATGAAATATTATCCTTTGTATATAACATACCATTCTGATTTATGCAGTAGCAATTTTTACTAAGAACCATTGCTGCCAAACCATAATCCTGCGTTACAACAATATCGTTTGTATGGCATTTGTTTATAATTGCAAAGTCAACAGCATCAGAGTCTGCACCAACAGTTATTATATTGGCATATTCTGAATAGAAAATATGACTGGTATCGCAGATTATCTCAAGAGGAATATTATATTGTTTGCATAGCTTTTCAGTTTCTTTTACCACAGGGCAAGCGTCTGCATCTATATATACTTTCATATTAAACTCCTTTTAAATACAGTAAAGGTTTGTATCCCACAAAGGTATATATGGGTGGTGTCTTAAATAAAATCTGTATTCGGGATTTATAGCGTGTATAAGAAGAATAAGCTCAAACAAATCTTCAAAGGTGTGGTAAACCGCAACATTGAGTTTTGGTTTATGTTTTCTTAATGTGTTTATTCCGCCCGCTATAGCCTGTTTTTCTGCACCCTCAACATCCATTTTTATATATGTGGGATAAAAACCTTCTGACAGTGTATCAAGATTGACAGCTTTTATGGAAGTGCCAACTGATGATATAGCAGAATTTCGTCCACCATTGTTTGAGAACAATAAAGTTGTATTATTTTTCCAGATAGTTTTTTGAAGCGTTGTTACATTTTTCATATTTTTTGTGAATTCTGTAAGCTTTCGGTAGGTTTTAGGGTCGGGTTCAAGTGCTATAATTTTATTGTAACCTTTACCGTAGTGGATAAGCTCATCAATGGTGTCACCTCGGTATGCTCCTAAATCTATATAATTTTCGTCAGCTGTAAGCTTCAGTACATTGTTGAATATTTCGTCTTTCTCGTCTGTGGCTTCCCATAAATATTTAAGTTTTCCACTGTAGTAAAATTTTACCGCATTTTCAAAAACTTGTCTTGAACGATTATCGCAAAGCAGAGAATATGCAGAAAGAATTTTATCTTTATTTTCTTTAAGAAAATTATTGTTAAAAAGATTATTTCCAAAAACAGGAACATTAGGTACTACTACCATATGTTTTTGTGCTATTTTTTTAATATTATCCATAACCTCTGCAACTTGTGTGCCAAATGTTACAGCAATTATAAAATCATCATAAATATCTTCAAAATAACTAAGCTTATGTACGGTGAAATTTTTATATTTTTGACCTCGCACAAAGTCATCACTTGCCATTACTCCACAGCACTTTATGTTGTACCTTTGAAATATGGCAAGAACTTTATCAGCACCGTTTCCCATTCCGTATATAATTATAGGTTTGTTTGTATCTTTCAGAAAATTCCATACGTTTTTTTCATTTAAATTATTCATTGAATCACCCTTTATATGGTTATGATACAATATTAATCTGTGACAGTCAAACATTATAGAAGATTGTGTAAAAAAATAATCTTAATACTATTGAATTTTGTTGTAATAGAGTAGATAAAAGGGTTTTGTGTATAAAAATTTAAAATACTACTTGATATTTTTTTGAATTTAATGTATGATTTACTTAATAAAGTTAACGTCTTGTTACAGTATGTAAATTTTGGAGGATTGTTTAAAATGAAAAAGACAGCTATTTTAATTTCAGTAATGATTATGGTACTTTCTGTTACTTTTTGTGTTACAGGTTGTGGCAATGGTGAAACAGAGGCTACAGAGCCTACAGCAACACCTATTGCAACTGTAGCACCAACAGCAACACCAACAGTTGCTCCTACAACAGCAACTGCTACTCAGCCTACATCGGCTACAGCTACAGTGCCTACATCAGCAACAGCTACTCAGCCTGCTACATTCTCTGCTCAGTTAGCTACAGGTGCTACATCTACTGCTCCTACAGATACAACATTAGAGGACGGCGAAAACACAGAGGCTACAGCATCACCTTATGCTTCATCAAGCGTAGGTTCACCTGACGCTAATGGTAACTACACTCTTACAGGTACAGTTACAGGCTTTGGTGGTACAACTGTTGTAATGATGCTTGGTGATGGCAACGAGTACGAATTTAACTATTCGGGTACAGACATTTCTTACAGTGATTTGTATGAAGGTGCAACAATCACAGTAATTGCTGACGGTGACCCAAGCGGTGCAGGTGTACCAAACGCATTGACATTGTCAATAGGTTAAGTACATAATTTTAAAATTCTGAATTTAGATGTTTAAGTTAACCACCTTAGAGGATAATGTGGTGACCCCAAAAGTTAGTTTTTAAGTCTGACTTTTGGGGTCGGCTTCATAATCCTGAGGTGGTTTTATTAAACAATTTATCAATCATTTAATAAAAAGGCACACTATACTTTTGGTTATTCACCATTGTATAGTGTGCTGTTTTCTTTGAATAATTGGGTCAAATATCCTGTTGGTTCAGTACCCGATTTAATATACAGTATGTTATCTTCAAAATAAGCCGATGTACAACCATATATGCTAAATAAGCGGTTTTTATTAAGTACAGTTATGCCCGAAAGTTTTTCTTTTAAAAATTGAGTATATTTAGGTAGGATTTTTGCTCTTAAAAAGAGTGATGCTTTTTGCCTGTGTAAATTATATGATATTTCATCTGAATATTTTTTTAAAAGCTTTGTTATGAGAAAAGTATTTTGACTGTAAATATTTATGCGATTTTCAAGTGTTCGTAAGCCTTCACAAAGCATATAAAATTCCGACTGAATTTCTTTGCTTGCGTAGGTATTTATATTTTTGCAACGTGAACGTACATACATTGTAAGAGGCGTGTTGTTTTTTCTGAAAGGATATAATTTGCTGTATCTGTTATTGTACATCCAGTTAAAATTACTTTTTTCAAGCATAGTTATGTAGCTGTTTTTTTCATCGCCTGCCGAAATCAACTGTGACATTTCCAGTACAATATCAACATTATAACAAAATGGGTTAAAAGCAAAAACGGTTGCAACAGTATTATCAACAATAAAAGGAATTTTTTCTTTGTAGCATATATTACCTGCACGCAATACACTTATATTGCAACATTCCAAAGATGACGATGACATAATAACAGCTTTTACACCCTGCTCAACGGCAGAATGTAAAGAACGTGGCGAGTTAAATTCAATTAATTTTATACCTTTTTTATATGCTGTAAGTAATAAAGCATTGTAAAGAGGGGGAAAGGTGGTAGAGTTTACAGCAATTTTTTCGTTGCCTCCTGCCAATGCAGTAAGCAATGCCTCTATAACTGTTTCAGTTTTGTTGCTGAACGCTGTATAGCTGTTGTAAAGCCTTGCTATTCGTCTTTGAAAAATATCCTGTGCAGGCTGTGCGTTTTTACTGTAAACATTGCCATTATCACAAATACCAAACCGTATTCTGCTGTCATTAACATTTGAAAATACAAACGAAGATGTTTTTATTTTTTTCTCCAAAATGTCACTTCCTTTCTTTGATAATATTTTCACTCATATTATAACTGTTTTATATGTAGCTCCTTGCCAATTGCAATCGCTTTTGAATTGGTACTGTGACCTATATTTGAGGTTATAGCAATCGGTAAATCTTTTCCTGCAAAATTCTGAATAAGAGATTCTATAGTAGGAATACATTTTTCTGCTTCCATTTGTGTAAAAGTTCCCAATAAAATACCTGCTACTTTATCAAAAACACCAAGTTGTTGTAACTGACATAAATATGTTTCCATTTTTGGAACAGCTCCGCTATAGCTTTCCAAAAATAAAATTTTATCTTTTAAATCAGGCATAAATTCTGTTCCTGCTAATTTTAGAAAACATCTTATATTTCCGCCAGCTACAATACCCTGCATTTCTTTTTGCTGAATAAATCTGTATTTAAAATTAAATAAATCATTTTTATTTTCAAATAAAGTGTTTTTAAAATCTGTTGTTTGCTGTTCTTTGAAATCATAGATAAGATTACGAAGCTGATATAAAACTGAAGCTTTTCCTGTTTTGGCGTAAATGGCATTTATAACTGTTGTTAAATCACTGTAGCCCCAGAATGTTTTTGTACTGTTCGCAATTATCTCATAATCAAGATATGGTAATATACCGTTTGCAATATCACCACCCGAAATATCAAATATTCCTTTTATTTCGTCATCAGTATAAAATCTCATAAGTGCGTCTGCACGTTCTTTTGCTGTACCAGCAAAAACATTGTTTTTTTCATAAATACAATCACTGAATATTGGTTGAAGTCCAATATTCAGCAAAGTGCTTTCCAGATATTTTATCTTTCCGGCATATTCCTTTTTCTGTCCATTTGAGCAACATATAATTCCGATTTTATCTCCGCTTTTAATCATTTATTACCTCTTGATTTTTTATACGCTTATGCTTTTGTTTTGGTGTTATTCAATCTCTCCATTTCATTTGCGATGCTTGCAAATTGCTCCATTGTAAGTTGTTCTGCTCTGTAATTTTGCGGAATATTTGCATTGTCCATTGCAGTTATAGCCTCTGTTTTTGAAATTGAAAGACCTGATGAGAGTGAGTTAGGCAAAGTTTTTCTTCTTTGACCAAAAGCGGACTTTATAATTTTGAAAAACAATTTTTCGTTTTCTACTGTAACACTGGGCTTTTCTAGAATATCAAGCCTTATTACAGCGGAATCTACCTTTGGTGCAGGCATAAAACTGCCTGCCGATACACCGAACAGCATTTGCGGTTTGGCGTAATAATTAACCGCAACAGTTACAGCACCACTTTGGCGTGTGCCAACCTCTGCACAAATTCTCTGTGCAGCCTCTTTTTGAACCATTACAGTAAGTGCCTTTATAGGTAGTTTGTCCTCAAGCAATTTCATAATAACCGGTGAAGTTATATAATAAGGCAGGTTAGCACATACAACTACCTTCATACCCTCAAATTCGTCAGCGATAAGCTTGTTCAAGTCGATTTTTAGTATATCATCATTAACTATTTTTATATTGTCAAATTCTGACAGTGTTTCGTCAAGAACAGGCAAAAGACGTTTGTCTAGCTCAACAGAAACTACCTTGTCTGCACGTTTTGCAAGTTCACAGGTAAGCACACCTATTCCGGGTCCAACCTCTATAACTCCTACACCTTTGTCAGCACCACTGTATTCTGCCATTCTGGGACATACTGAGGGATTAACCAGAAAATTTTGTCCAAGCGATTTTGAAAAAGTAAAGCCGTGCTTACCTAAAATTTCTTTTATATTTCCAATATTTGAAAGCTCCATAATAAAACCTTATCTAACCTTTCTTAAACCCTTTGGATATTTATTTTTTAGCTGACCGTTTGAGCATTTGCCAAATCCCAGTGTGATTCCGTTTACACATACGGCGGTGTATCCCTTTATTGATGGGTCTGTTTCAATTTCTTCACCCAGTAAATATGCATTTATCTGTGGTGAATTAACGTCTAAATCTATAGTGTTTCTAAAGTCACTTATACATCCTGTTGTAAAGATGTTGTGTGCAGGCTCAATTCTGTTTTTCTTAACTTCTCCAAATAACACACCCGAACGTATTACACCGTTGCCCTTTAGCATAGGTGTGCTTTCGGGTTTTATTATAACCTTCTCATTAACAACTGTAAAGTTTGGTGTGTTTTTTGTACTGAAAATTTCGCTGTACAGATTTTCAGCCAACTTGATTATATTTGCAGATACTTTGTCACGCTTTTTACTTTCTATAGGTTCATCAGGAGTATACCCTGTAGCTTCACTTTCTTTAACAAGCTTTGCTACAAAATGACCTTCGCCACCGTCCATAGGGTAAATTCGTCTTGCTTGTGGCATATCAACACCACCTCTACCAAAGTTTACATTGCAATCAATAAGCTTAAAATCAGGGTTAGCCTTTAAAAATTTATTGACAGTAAATTCATTTTCATACTGTGAAAATGTGCAGGTGCTGTACACCAATATACCGCCCTCTTTTAAGCAAAGCTTTGCACTTTCAAGAATTTGTAGCTGACGTTCCATACAGGATTTAGTGTGTTCCTCTGACCATTCGGTTATAGCCTGAGGGTCTTTGCGGAACATTCCTTCACCCGAACAAGGAGCATCTACTAATACCTTATCAAAATAGCCCTGTAAATTAGGGCAGAGAATATCGGGAGAAAGTGACGAAACAACACTGTTCTTAATGCCCATTCGTTCGATATTTGACAGAAGTATCTGGGCACGTTTTTTTACGATTTCGTTGCTCCATATAAGTCCTGTACCGTTTAGGAGTGTGGCTATCTGTGTTGATTTTCCTCCTGGTGCTGAGCATAAATCCAGAACCTTGTCGTTTGGCTGAATGTCAAGTGCTGTAACCGCACTGGAGGCAGATGGCTCTTGAAGATAAAAAGCACCGCAATGATGCAAAGGACTATTGCCAAGCTTTAAATCGCTGTCAATATAAAAACTCAGTGGAGAAAAGGGAGATGGTGTAAGCTGTATACCTGAAATCTCTTTGAATTTTTCAACCGAGCATTTAAGAGTGTTAACCCTTAATCCCTTAAAAGGTTCTTTTTTATATTCGTCCAAAAACTGAGTATATTCATCACCTAAAATGTTTTTCATTCTGTATAAAAATTTTTCGGGAAGTATCATATCCAAAACTCCTCACTTCAGATTCTAAAAATGCTTCCAAACAAAATTAAATGTATATATAAAGCTTTGGGGTACATAATAATTTTTGTAAGGAGGTGTCTTTATGAACAACAGAGCTAATAATCAGAATAACCAGAACAATAATCAGAACAACAATCAGAACAGACAGAGCCAGAATAACAATCAGAACAATAACCAGAACAATAATCAGAATAATAATCAGAATAACAGAAGCAATCAGAACAGAAAAAACAACCAGAATTTCTGATAATCCGATTATTATTCATAAAAGGGTGGATACCGGTGATATTATCGCTGGTATCCACCTTTACATAGCGTTAGGGCTTGTTTGAAAAAAGAAAAAGTGCTGGATTTTTGTTCCAAAGCGAGTGATTTCAAGGCGAAAACCGCAGAAATACTGTCGTATTTCGAGGATTTTTAACGCCGAAAGCACTGCTTTCGGGGCAAAATAGACAGTGCTTTTGATTTTTCAAACAGCCCTCAGTCTGTTTGAATGAAAATAAATTAATATCCCAATTCTTTGTCAACAATTATAACTTTAATTCTGTTTTTATGTCTTTGTTTACCGCTTAAAACAAAGTTACAGCAAATTCTTGTGTCGCTGTTACAACCATCACACATTTCTATGTCAGCTGTTTTTTGGTCAAGTGACATACATCTGCCTTGGTTTGCACAGTATGAATTTATACCTAGTCGCAAAGCGTTTTTAGGTGCGGAAATTGTCTTTACACGTTCCACAGCGTCCTCAATAGTTTTTACAATTTTGTTTTTACCTGCAATTAAAATAACGCTTTTTGGACCGTACAGAATGGCAGATACCCTGTTTGAATTACCATCTACATTATAAATATAACCGCTCTCTGTTATTGCGTTGGCACTTGCAAAGTAAACATCGGCACTGTAGGTTTTGCGGTAAACTTCCTCAATTTCGGCAGGTGTTATACCTGCTCTTGCTCTGTCAAGATATTTGTAATCATTCGATTTTATAAGGTCAAGCACACCTGTTTCAGCAAGAGTTACAGAACCACCACTGCTTATAACATCATCTTTTTTAATAAGACTTTTAACAAGATTTAACACTTCATTTTCGTCAGCACAAAAATAAGCCTCCATATTGTTCTTTTTAAGATTTTCAATAGTATTTTTAACTGAACACTCCATAATATCACCTACAGTTTTTGTCTAAGCATAAATTTGCTTTATGATTTTGGTCGCATTTTTAGCAATTAATCTACTTTGTAAATTGATTATATTCTTAGTAATCAATCCGCTTCATGAATGGTTGCATTAATTATACTATAAATATCCATAATTTAAAAGGGTAAAATAAAATTTCGGATATGTTTTATTTGGTGCTTTATATAAACGTAGACGTTGTACAAACAGGTGTATCCGTTTGCACAACGTTTTTTGTTAAGTGATATTCGTTTGTGCAGATATGAACTTTAAAACGGGAAATATTATCCTTAGATAAAAATAATTGGCAATTTTTGTTTTATGAATCATAATATATATGATTCATAAGGGCAAAATAAGTAAAAAAATACAGGTAAAATATTGAAAGTAAGCTTGTTTAATGTTATAATCTTTAAATGTATAAATATGCGTGTGAAAGGAATTGTGAAGATGACTAACTCAAATATATATCGTACACATTTATGTGGCGAACTAAGAGAATCACATATCGGAAGCAAAGTAAGAGTAGCAGGCTGGGTAGAGAATATTCGTGACCACGGCGGTGTAATGTTTTTGGATATTCGTGACCAGTATGGTGTTGTACAGGTTGTAGTACATGATGAAAATATGCTTGCTGATGTTAATAAAGAATGTACTGTAACTGTAAGCGGTGAGGTTGTAAAAAGAGATGAAGAAACAATCAACCCTAAAATTGCTACAGGTATGGTTGAGGTTACAGCTGAAACATTAACAGTGCTTGGTAAGTGCCGTAATGTTTTGCCTTTTGAAGTATCAAACTCAACAGACACAAAAGAAGATATTCGTTTGAAATATCGTTTTCTTGACCTTCGTAACAAAAAGGTTCATAACAATATTCTAATGAGAAGTCAGGTTATTTCATTCCTGAGAAGTAAAATGACAGAAATGGGCTTTAATGAGATTAACACACCAATTTTGTCTGCAAGCTCACCTGAGGGTGCAAGAGATTACCTTATTCCAAGTAGAAAGCACAAGGGTAAGTTTTATGCTTTGCCACAGGCTCCTCAGATTTTCAAACAGTTGCTGATGGTATCAGGCTTTGATAAATATTTCCAGATTGCACCTTGTTTCAGAGATGAGGACGCAAGAGCGGACCGTTCTCCAGGTGAGTTCTATCAGCTTGACTTTGAAATGGCTTTTGCTACACAGGAAGATGTTTTTGCAGTAGCTGAGGAAGTTTTGTACAGTGTATTTACAAAGTTCTCAGATAAAGAGGTTTCAAAGCCACCTTTTGCAAGAATACCTTATGCAGAATCTATGCTTAAATATGGTACAGATAAGCCTGATTTAAGAAATCCTTTGCTTATTCAGGATATAAGCGATATGTTTGTAGAAACAGACTTTGCCCCATTCAGAAAGAAAACTGTACGTTCAATCAATGTACCAAATGCTTCATCACAGTCTAAAAAGTGGTTCAAGAATATGGAGGAGTTCGCTCTTTCTATTGGTATGAAAGGTCTTGGTTATGTAAAGGTTCGTGAGGATTTGACATTTGATGGTCCTATTGACAAGTTCTTAAAAGAAGGCGACAGAGAAAAGCTTATTGAGATTAATAACTCAAAAGCGGGCGATGTAATTTACTTTATTGCAGACAGTAAAGAGGATGCACCAAAGCTTGCAGGTCAGATAAGAACAGAGGTTGCAAAAAGACTTAACCTTATTGATACAAGCAAGTTTGAAATGTGCTTTATTGTTGATTTTCCTATGTTTGAAACAGACGAAGAAACAGGTGCAACAATATTTACACACAATCCATTCTCAATGCCACAAGGTGGTATGCAGGCACTTAAGGAAAAAGACCCTACAGAGATTCTTGCTTATCAATACGATATTGTTTGTAATGGTGTAGAGCTTTCATCGGGTGCTGTGCGTAATCACGACCTTGATATTATGATTGAGGCATTTAAAATTGCAGGCTATTCAGAGGACGATTTGAAAGAGAAGTTTACATCTTTGTACAATGCGTTCCAGTACGGAGCACCACCACACGCAGGTATGGCACCGGGTGTAGATCGTATGCTTATGTTGCTTGCTGACGAGGATAATATTCGTGAGGTAATTGCATTCCCTATGAATAGCAACGCTCAAGATGTTCTTATGGGTGCTCCTAATGAGGTTTCTGAACAGCAACTGAGAGAGGTTCATATAAAATTAAGATAATTTAGGGAGGTAACAGAAATGGTATCCCATGATGATGTAATACAGATAGCACGTTTGGCAAAGCTTTCTGTAAAGGAAGACGAGCTTGACGCACTTACAGAAGAAATGCAAAGTATAATTGATTTTGCAGATGCTATTAACAATGCACCTGTAAGTGGTGAGGAATTTGATAATATAAATAATCTGTCAAACGCATTTAGAGAAGATGTTGTAGTGGAGTCTTACCCTACAGAAAAAATTCTTGAAAATGCCAACGACCGTGCAGACGATTGTTTCTTGGTAAAGAAACGTAGTCTGTAATATATATAAATAATTGCAATGATTTGGTATTTAAATAACCTCTCGGTTGGTTTTGTCAACAAAAGATTTGCCACTTTCGCAGAAAAAAGCAACATCAAAAGTGCTGGCTAAGAGGTTATAAAATCAAATCAAAATACTTTTCGGATAGTCCCCGAAAATCAGGAAGGGATTGATAACAATGGCAGAGGTTAAAAGTAAAATTAAAGCTATTAACGAAATGCTTACAAATAAAGAAGTAACCTGTACAGAGCTTACCCAGCAGTATTTAGACGCAATCAATACTGCAAATGGTGACCTTAACGCTTATGTAAATGTAACCGAAGAAACAGCTCTTGAGGGTGCTAAAGCTGTAGATGAAAAAATTGCCCAAGGAGAGGAAATCTCTCTGCTTGCAGGTGTTCCTATGACATTAAAGGACAATATATCTACAGACGGAATAGAAACAACTTGTTGTTCAAAAATTTTGCAGGGTTACAAGCCTATTTATAACGCAACTGTATGGGATATACTAAAGGGCGAAAACGCTGTTTTGCTTGGCAAAACAAATATGGACGAATTTGCAATGGGTTCATCTTGTGAAACTTCGGTTTTTGGTGGTGCTAAAAACCCTCATAATATCAACCACGTTGCAGGTGGTTCATCAGGTGGCGTTGCTTCAGCAGTAGGCGGAAATATTGCAGTTTATGGCTTGGGTTCAGATACAGGCGGTTCAATACGTCAACCTGCAAGCTTCTGCGGTATTGTAGGTTTAAAGCCAACATACGGTAGCGTGTCAAGATTCGGTCTTATCGCTTATGCGTCAAGCTTTGACCAGATTGGTCCTATTACAACAACTGTTGAAGATACAGCTATTGTATATGATGCTATTTCAAAGTATGATCCAATGGATTCTACTTCACAAGGCAACAAGGGTGTAAAAACCTGTGACAGCCTGAAAAATGATATAAAAGGTATGAAAATTGGTATAGCCAAAGAATACTTAGACGGTGTGCGTGACGATGTAAAAGAGGCAATCTTAAATGCCTGCAAGGTTTATGAAAGTCTAGGTGCAGAGATTGTACATTTTGATTTACCTGCTCTAAAGTATGCTCTGCCTGTTTACTATATTCTTGCCTGTGCAGAAGCTTCTTCAAATCTTGGCAGATATGATGGTATAAGATATGGCTACAAAACTCCAACATATAACGATGTAAACGATATGGTTTGCAAAACAAGAAGTGAAGGCTTTGGTAGTGAGGTTAAAAGAAGAATTATGCTTGGCACATATGTTTTAAGTGCAGGCTACTATGACGCTTACTATAAAAAAGCTCAAAATCTGCGTGGTACAATCGTAAAAGAGTTTAAGAATGCTTTTGAGAAGGTAGATGTAATTTTAGCTCCTACAGTTCCTATGACAGCTTTTGAGGTTGGTAAGGCTGTAAGCGACCCTATCGAAACATATCTTACAGATATTTGCACAGTTCCTATTAATATAGCAGGTTTGCCAGCTGTTTCTGTACCTTGTGGATTTAACGCAAAGGGTATGCCTATTGGTATGCAGTTGATAGGCAACAGCTTTGACGAGGCTACTATACTTAATGCAGCTTGGCATTATGAAAATGCTACACACGATACAATGTTCAAAAGTGCAGAAATGGGGGTTAAGCTATGAAATACGAACTTGTTGCAGGACTTGAAACTCATGTTGAGTTAAGTACAAATACAAAGATTTTCTGTGGCTGTACCACAGAATTTGGTGGTGACCCCAATACCCATTGCTGTCCTATATGTATAGGCTTGCCAGGCACACTTCCAAAACTTAATAAAGAGGTTGTACGCTATGCTATAAGAGCAGGCTTGGCAACAAATTGCGAAATTTCAAGAATTTCAAAAATGGATAGAAAAAATTATTGCTATCCTGACCTTCCAAAGGCTTACCAGATTTCTCAATATGATATGCCTCTTTGTAAAAATGGTTATATTGAACTTAGCAATGGCAGAAAAATAAGACTTAACCGTATCCATATTGAGGAAGATGCAGGAAAGCTTATTCATCAGAAAGGTGACACATATGTAGACTACAATCGTGGTGGTGTACCATTGATTGAAATTGTTACAGAGCCTGATTTTCGTTCAGTTGACGAGGCAAAGGAATATGTTGAAAAGCTACAGCTTATAATGAGATATATAGGTGTTTCTGACTGTAAAATGCAGGAAGGTTCAATGAGATGTGATGTTAATATTTCAGTTCGTCCACAAGGCACAGAAGAATTTGGTACAAGAACTGAAATTAAAAATATGAACTCCGTTACATTTATGGCTAAGGCTATGGAATACGAGTTTGAAAGACAGGTTGACCTTATTGAGAGTGGTGGTGAGGTTGTACAGGAAACATTAAGATACGATGATGTTACAAACACAACTTCAAGTATGCGTGGCAAAGAGGACGCTAACGACTATAGATATTTCCGTGATCCCGATTTGGTTACTATCAATGTAACAAACAGCGAAGTTGAGGAGCTTGAAAAAACTATTCCGGAATTGCCTGACGAAAAGCTGGAAAGATATGTTGATGAATTGGGTATTCCTGAGGCTGACGCACTTTTGCTTGTTAAATACAGACGAGTTGCCGAATTTTTTGAAAAAGCAAGCGAAGGTACAGCCAACCCAAGAACAACCGCAAACTTTATTATCGGTCAGATTTTCCGCACAATAGAGAGCGAGTCAGCAAAAGAGGAGTTCAATATCAAGGTATCTGCCGAAAATCTTAATGAGCTTATCAAACTGCTTGACAGCAAGAAGATTAAAATGAACCTTGCAAAGTCTACACTTGACAAAATGCTTGAAACAGGCAAAAAGGTAAGTGAGCTTATTTCTGAGAATGATATGGGTGGTCTTGATGAAGAAGCAACTAAAAAGCTATGTGCAGAGGCTGTAGAGGCTAATCCTAATGCTGTTGCTGATTATAAAAACGGTAAAGAAAAGGCTATAAAGGCTATTGTTGGTTATGTTATGAAGAACAGCCGTGGTAAAGCAGATGCTATGTTGGCAGAAAATATTATCAAAGATTTGATTAATCAGTAATTTTGCACTTGAATATATACCTACTGGAGGTGCATATGAATAATAATGGATTTAATAATCAAAGCTTAAATGGTATGGAATATTTTCCGCCCGAGGATATTGCAGGTAATAAGACTATGTGCGTTCTTGCTTATATTCCCTTTTTATTCCTTTTTCCAATGCTTACCTGTAAAAATTCAAGATTTGTACGATTTCATTGCAATCAAGGTATAGTCTTAACTATATTTACAATTGTGTTTACAATTCTTTTGTTTATTTTAGGATTTGTAACAGGCTTTTTAGGTGCTTTTATGAGTGCAAGTGTAGAGGCTTTGTTTATGTGCCTATATACGCTCTTGTATTTGGGGTTAGTTATAGGATATTATATTTATTTTATTTTGGGTGTTTATAATGCTGTTAAGGGCAGGGCGAAAAAACTGCCTTTGATAGGCGGAATAAAAATTCTAAAGTGGTAATAAATATAAAATGTATATATATTCAGTTGTTAAGAAATTATTAATACCAAAAAACAAATGAAGTCGGTCAATTTGTACAAATTATTTTACCTTGTATGTTTACTTATTTTCTTGCTTTTTAGTCGTATATATGATATACTAAATTTCAGTTTGAGGAGCATTAATACATTGTATAAAATTTGTATAAAAATTTATTATTCTGTATTAAATGTACTTTTAATATTATAATTTGAAAGGGATATGAACAATGAACAACAATTTTCAGCAGCCAGATGACAAGACAATGAATATGCATCCACAGGATATTGAGGACAATAAGGTTTTAAGTTTGTTTTCTTACATTGGAATTCTATTTTTAATTCCGCTGTTGGCTTGCAAAAACTCACAGTATGCACGTTTTCACGCTAATCAGGGTATTATACTATTTATCTGTAATTTGATAATATCTGTAGCAGCAGGAATTTTAAGTGTAATTCCTGTAGTAGGTTTTATTCTATGTATCATATTGTACATAGTTGAACTTGTACTTTTGGTATTTGCTATTATTGGTATAGTAAACGCTGTTACAGGCAAGGCTAAGGAGTTACCACTTATCGGTAAATTTACAATTCTTAAGTAATTGAATATTTTTACATATTAATGTAAATTGTTGAGGACATTCTTTGGAATGTCCTTTTTCTTTTGCAATTTCTCAAGATGGTTTACAAGAATAATTAATTGAATTTACCACTAAGCTATGGTATAATCCGAGATGTAGTAAATTATAATTTACCACACCAAAATATTTTTGTTTATCTAAATAAATTTATACTATAAGAGTAAGAGGTAATAATAATGAAAATTGCAGATAAGTTTGGTAATGGAAAAACGGTTTTTTCTCTTGAAGTTTTCCCACCAAAGAAATTTACAGATAATGTAAATACTGTTTATGAAACACTTGAAAAGTTGACCGATATTCAGCCAGATTATATAAGTGTAACATACAGTGCAGGTGGTGGTGGCAATTCAGAGCATAGCAGTAAAATTGCATCTGTTATTAAGAATATGCACAATGTTGAGCCTGTTGCACATTTGACCTGTCTTACAAATAATACTGCAGAAATTGACTCAGCTATTGCTGAATTTAAGGCTGTAGGTGTTGAAAATATTTTTGCACTCAGAGGTGACAAAAACCCTGATATTCCGCCAAAGAATGATTTTAAGTATGCAAGTGATTTGGTAACTTATATCAAGTCAAAATATCCCGAAATGGGAGTCGGTGGTGCGTGTTATCCTGAAGTTCATATGGATGCAAAAAACGAGATTGACGATGTTCTTAATCTGAAAAAAAAGGTAGATGCTGGAGCAGACTTTTTGGTTTCTCAGTTATTTTTTGACAACGATGCGTTTTATCGTTTTATCGAACGTGCAAAAATTGCAGGTATAAATGTACCTATTGAGGCAGGAATTATGCCAGTAACAAGCAGTAAGCAGATTCAAAGAATGGTAGATATGTGTGGTGCGTCATTGCCACGCAAATTTTCGATGATGATGCAGAAGTACGGTGATAACCCTGAAGCTATGAGAGATGCAGGCATTGCTTATGCAGTTGACCAGATTGTTGACCTTATTGCAAACGGTGTTGACGGTATTCATCTGTATACTATGAATAACCCTTATGTTGCAACAAAAATTGCAGAAAGTATAAAAACATTATTATAAGGATTTGGTACATTGATAACTCTTGAAAATCTTAACTATAATGAAGCTTTGCGGTATATGGGTTGTCGAAGCGATAAAGCAGACAACCATACTATGGATATGCTGGCAGAGTGTGAAAAGCTTGTAATAGAAAACAGTGTACCACGCTACAGATATGCTGTGTATGATATAAACGAAACTGCACAGGGTATAGAGGTGTTGGGTACTAATATTTTGCTTACAGGTGAGGATATTAAAAGACACTTGCATGGGTGCTATGGTATTGTGCTTATGTGTGCAACTATTTCGGGTAAAATAGATATTCTAATACGCAAAACTCAGCTTGAAGATATGTCAAAAGCTATAGTTGTAAACAGCCTTTCCAGCGTTGCTATTGAGCAAGTGTGCGACAAAGCAGAAAAGGAAATTTACAATCAACTTGGGGAGTGTTATAAAACGTGGCGATATAGCCCTGGCTATGGCGATTTACCCATAAATTTGCAGAAGGATATTCTTACTACGCTTGATGCACCACGCAAAATAGGATTGTGTACAAGCGAAAGTATGACACTTACACCAATAAAGTCGGTTACAGCTATTATAGGTTTATCACATAATCCTGTATCACCGGCAAAACGTGGATGTTTAAGCTGTAATCTTAAAGATACCTGTCAATACAGAAAGGTAGGCAATCATTGTGTTCAATAAATTTTTAAAAGAAAAAGATTTTATAATTCTGGACGGTGCAATGGGTACTCAGCTACAGGCTAAGGGTTTAAAAGCAGGAGAGTGTCCTGAGGTTTTAAGCATAACCCATCCTGAAATTGTAAAGGATATACACCGTTCATATATTAACGCAGGTTCAATGGTAGTGTATACCAATACCTTTGGTGCCAACAGTTATAAGCTTGAAGGTTGTGGTTACTCTGTAAGTGAGGTTGTAAAAGCAAGTGTAAGCGTTGCAAAAAGTGCAACAGAGGGTACAGAAGCACTTGTTGCACTTGATATAGGTCCTATAGGTCAGCTTATGGAACCTACGGGCAGTATGTCGTTTGATGAAGCCTATGATATTTATAAAGAAATTGTACTTGCGGGCAAAGATGCTGATTTGGTTGTTTTTGAAACAATGACAGATTTAAGTGAGATAAAAGCAGGTGTGTTAGCTGTAAAAGAAAATAGCAACAAACCGGTTATATGTACAATGACCTTTGAAGAAAATATGCGTACTTTTACAGGTTGTTCAGTGTCTGCAATGGCACTTACACTTGAGGGTATAGGTGCAGACGCAATAGGTGTTAACTGCTCATTGGGACCTGTTCAGCTTAAAGGTGTTGTTGAAGAACTTGCAAAGTGGACAACATTGCCAATCATTGTTAAGCCAAATGCAGGTTTACCTGACCCTGCAACAAGTAAATATGACCTGTCACCAGAGGATTTTGCCAAAAGTATGGCTGAAAATATTGTTCCGTTAGGTGTAACAATTATGGGTGGTTGCTGTGGTACAACTCCGGAATATATAAGTACATTATGCAACGCACTTAAGACTGTGAAACCTACAGAGAGAGATACAGTTGTATCGTCTGCTGTATGTTCACCGTCAAAAACGGTTGTTATTGACCAACCACGAATAATAGGTGAGAGAATTAACCCAACAGGTAAAAAGCTATTTAAAGAGGCTTTGAGAAATAATAACCTTGACTATATTCTTACACAGGGTATAGAGCAGGTTCACGCAGGTGCAGAAATTTTGGACGTAAATGTTGGCTTGCCCGAAATTGACGAAAAAGAGATGATGATAAGGGCAGTAAAAGGTCTGCAAGGTGTGGTAGATGTACCTTTACAGATAGATTCCACAATTCCTGAGGTGCTTGAAAGTGCTTTGCGAGTTTACAGCGGTAAACCTATTGTAAACTCTGTTAATGGAGAAGAAAAATCTCTTGAAACAGTTTTACCTCTTGTTAAAAAATATGGTGCGTCCGTTGTAGGCTTGACACTGGATAAAGACGGTATTCCTAAAACAGCAGAGGGACGATTTGCAATAGCAAAAAAAATTGTTGAACGTGCCAACGCAATCGGAATTAAAAATGAGGATATATATATAGACTGTCTTACACTTACAGCGTCAGCAGAGCAGGAAGGTGTGCTTGAAACTCTTAATGCTCTTGAGCGTGTTAAAAAGGAACTTGGCGTAAAAACTGTTCTTGGTGTTTCTAATATTTCTTTTGGTTTACCAAATCGTGAGCTTGTAACCTCAACATTCCTTACAATGGCATTGCAAAAGGGTCTTGATTTGCCAATTATTAACCCAAATGTTGACGCTATGACAGGTGCTGTGCGTGCTTACCGTTTGCTTGCAAATATTGACAAAAACTCAGTTGAGTTTATTCAGGCTTATAACAATGCTGAAGCTAAAAAGCCTATAACATCGGATAAAAAGGCTATTTCTCTTGAGTATGCAATAGAAAACGGACTTAAAAAAGAGGGAGCAAGTGTAACAGAACAGCTTCTTGAAACACTAAGTCCAATGGAAATCATCAATGAACACCTTATACCGGCACTTGACAAAGCAGGTGCGGAATTTGAAAGCGGTAAGATTTTTTTACCTCAGCTTATACAGTCAGCTACAGTTTCGCAAGCCTGCTTTGAGGTTATAAAGAAAAAGCTTGTAAGTGAAAATACAAGTCCTGTAAGTAAGGGTAAAATTGTGCTGGCAACCGTTAAGGGTGATGTACACGATATTGGTAAAAATATAGTTAAAGTGTTACTCGAAAATTATGGCTATACAGTTATTGATTTAGGAAAAGACGTTGAGTATGAAGCTGTGGTAAGGGCAACAGTTGAAAATAATGTAAAGCTGGTTGGACTATCTGCACTTATGACAACTACACTTAAATCAATGGAAGAAACAATAGCACTTTTGCGTGAAAACTGTGATTGCAAAGTTATGGTTGGTGGTGCGGTTCTTACTCCCGAATATGCCGAAAAGATTGGTGCAGATTACTATAGCAGAGATGCAAAAGAAAGTGTAGATATTGCCAAAAAGGTTTTGGGATAAGTTTTTATGAGGTTTTAATTATGTACACTCAAAAAGATTATGACAAACTGCTTACACAGTTTGAAGAATTGGCAGATAAGAAATTTTCGGAATTTCACAGTAATTTAGTACCCGGAACAGATAATGTTCTGGGTATATCCATACCCAAGCTTAGAGCAGTTGCAAAAGAACTTTTAAAAAATTGTGATGATATTGATGGTTACTTTGCATTGGTTGGCAATAAATATTATGAAGAAACTATGTTATGCGGTATAGTTATAGGAAATTTGAAATGTGACTGGGAAGAAAAACTTAAATATATATCAAAATTTATTCCTAAAATATCTAACTGGGCGGTTTGTGATGTTTTTTGTTCTGGAATAAAGCCACCCAAAAAGGAAATAGACTCATTCAGAGAGTTTATAGAACCGTATCTTTATTCACAAAATGAATTTGAAATACGTTTTGCTGTGGTAATATTATTGCAAAAATATATAACAGATAACCATATTTCTTCTACTTTACAAGCACTAAAAAGTGTAACAGACAGCAGATATTATGTGAAAATGGCTGTCGCATGGGCTTTGAGTATCTGCTATATAAAGTTTCCTGATTTAACGCTTAATGTGTTCAAAGAAAAAAGTCTTGATAAATGGGTACAAAACAAGGCTATCCAGAAATGTCGTGAAAGCCTGCGTGTAACTTCCGAAGATAAAGAAATGTTGTTACAATATAAAATATAATTATTAAAAGTAATAATGATACAGTAAATATTCTGAAAATTGTAGCTAGATTGAGCGGATTTTGAATTGAATACTAGGGGCTGTTTGAAAAATCAAAAGCACAAACTCTTTGTAAATTATTAAAAGGAGTTTGTGCTTTTGCTTTATATAATAGCCATAATTGTAAATTTATTTTGACGTTTGCGAATTATAGTGCATTTTGGGGTTATATGTGTTAGAATAAAGTAGTATTTGTTTATTTATACAATGAGATATTGTGTGAATTTTTAAGGTGAGGTGTACAGATGACTGCTTCTGAACTGCATTGCGGTAGATTAAGACGCAAAGAAAAGTCATATTACGGATTAAAGGCTTTTTTGCTTGGATTGCTTGTTGCAACGGTAATTTTTCTGCCGTTTATAATTTATGATAATGGTTTATTTTTATATTATGGTGACTTTAATGTACAGCAAATTCCTTTTTATCAGCTTGTACACGATACTATAAAAAGCGGAAATATAGGGTGGAGTCATCACACAGATTTGGGTGCGAACTTAATAGGTTCGTATTCGTTCTATTTGATAGGTAGTCCATTCTTCTGGATGACGTTATTGTTTCCAAGTGAAGCTGTACCATATCTCATAGGGCCGTTGCTGATTTTAAAAACAGCTTGTATGTCGTTTACTGCATATATTTATCTGCGAAGGTATACATACGATAAAAATTTTGCTGTTTTAGGCGGTTTGATTTATGCTTTTTCAGGATTTACCTGTTTTAATATATTTTTTAACCATTTTCACGAAGCAATGATAATCTTCCCGCTGTTGCTTGCGTCAATAGATGAATTGTTTGAAAATAACAGACGTGGTGTGGTGGCACTGGCTGTTTTTGGCAGTTGCCTTATGAACTATTACTTTTTTGTGGGACAGGTTATTTTTGTAGTTATATATTGGTTTGTAAAAATCTTTTCGGATGGTTATAATCTGAAAATAAAGAACTTTATCTGTCTTATGTTTGAGGCTGTTATAGGTTTATTAGGTACTTCAATAATATTGTTACCATCAATATTATGTGTTATAGAAAACAGCCGTGTAAGCGAAGTTTTGGGCGGATGGGACGCACTGGTTTACAGTAGTCCTCAGCGTTATATAAATATTATTACAGCTTTTCTGTTTCCTCCCGAATTGCCTGCTTATCCAACTTTTACACCCGATTCAAATACAAGGTGGGGCTCACTTTCGGGTTGGCTACCGTTATTCAGCTTAACAGGTGTGGTTGCGTTTATGGTGCGTAAGCAAAGGCACTGGCTAAAAAAGCTTATTCCATTGCTTGTATTTATTGCGTTTATTCCAATACTTAACAGTATGTTCCAGATTTTTAATGTTCAGTATTATGCACGTTGGATGTATATGCTTGTGCTTATGTTCTGCCTTGCAACCGTAATATCAATAGAAGATATAGAAGTAAAATGGTCATCGGCAATAGGTGTTACAGCAGGCTTAACTATATTATTTGCAGTAGCAATAGGCTTTATGCCAACAAGTAGTGAAAATCTGGAGGGAGAAAAAACATATACCTACGGCTTAATGGATAATGAACTTGTGTTCTGGGTACACGTTGGCATTGCCGTACTTTCACTGGTGTTACTTAGTATTGCAGTTGCACTTACGATAAAGCACAAAAAGATTTTTTCTGTGATAAGTATTGTATTGGTTTGCGTTATTTCGTCAGGTTACTCCATATATATAATAGCAATGGGCAAAAGTCA
Source organism: Acutalibacteraceae bacterium (assembly GCA_036306965.1). Taxonomy (GTDB): domain Bacteria; phylum Bacillota; class Clostridia; order Oscillospirales; family Acutalibacteraceae; genus CAG-964. The sequence continues at coordinate 8,679 of JAXJYN010000087.1, read as the reverse complement.
CGGATACGATTCTAAAAATTATATGAACGCTTTGGTTATCAATCATAAGGATGATATTGATTTACCAAATTCTGAAAATGTCCGCACAGATTTCTATGAGATGATGGATAACTCAGGAATGTTCTGGCAGTTACCTACAATACAGGCTTTTCATAGTGTTGTACCAGGCTCTATAATGAAATTTTATAATAATGTAGGTGTGCAAAGAGATGTCGGTTCACGTCCGGAGGTTTCAGAATATGCACTGCGTTCACTTACCTCCACACGATGGCTTGTGGATTATGCGGGAGATTCAGAGACCTTCTGTGACGAAAACGGTGTAACCGCTATGCCCGGTTGGAAATATTATGATAAGCAGAGTGAGTTTGAAATATGGGAGAATGAATATTATATTCCTATGGGCTTTTGTTATGATAGTTATATTTCTGAAGAAAATTATGAAAAGTGTGAAACTAATAACAAAACAAAGCTTATGCTTAAAGCAATGGTTCTTACTGACGAACAGTTAGAGAAGTACAGCTTTACTAATAACAAAACTGAAACTGTAGAAAGCTTTAAATATACTCAAATTGAATATTTTGAGGATTGTGAAAATAGAAAGAGTCAGTCCTGTAGTAGCTTTGAATATACAGATACAGGCTTTACTGCTGAAATAGACCGTACAGGTGAAGATGAAAATACATTAGTATTTTTCAGTGTACCATATGAAAAAGGCTGGAGTGCAACAGTAAACGGCAAAGCTGTTGATGTAGAAAAAGTAAATGTAGGTTTTATGGCTGTAGAAGTACCTGCAAACAGCAAAAGTGAAATAGTATTTACTTATAAAACACCAGGACTTTCAGAGGGAATTATAATTTCTGCGATATCGGTTACAGTATTTATTGCATATGTTGTAATTCTTAAGGCTTATGGTATAAAAACAGGTAAAAAGCCACTTAAGCCAAAAAGAAAATTCAGAGTTGTTAAGAAGATTTCAGGAAAGTAACTTGTTATAAATTGAGGTGTTGATTAATGTCTTTTGGTGAAAAAATACTTGAATATAAAGATGATATTTTAAAGGATTTATCTGCAATTATTGCAATAGATTCTGTTTCTGTTGAAGGTAGTGAAAAGCCACAGAAAGCGTTGAAGTATATGCTTGAAAAAGGTAAGGCTATGGGACTTACCACAAAAAATGTAGACAATATTGCAGGGCATTTGCAGTATGGCAATGGAGAAAAGCTGTGTGGTGTGCTTACACACCTTGATGTTGTACCTGCAGGTGACGGCTGGAGTGTACCGCCTTTTCAGCTTACACAAAAAAACGGCAGACTTTACGGCAGAGGTGTGGCAGATGATAAAGGCTCAGCCGTGGTTGCTATGTATTGTTTAAAGGCACTTAAAGATAATAATATAATGGCAAATAGCTCTATAAGACTTATTTTAGGTACTAATGAAGAAACAGGAATGACAGATGTTGAACATTATTTTTCTAAAGAGCCTGTACCGGATATAAGCTTTACACCTGACTCTGACTATGGAATTTGCAGTTGCGAAAAGGGAATTTTGCAGTTCTCTGTTACAGGCAAAAATAACAGCAAAATCATTGCAAAAGCAAATGGTGGAACAGCTGTTAATGCTGTGCCTGATAAAACAGTGTTTAGCTTGAATATCGGTTTAAATTCCACAGATAACTCAAAAGGTAATTTTGAAATAATAACTGAAAATGAAAAATCTGTGTTGACTTCAAAGGGTACAGCTTCACACGCTATGGAACCACACAAAGGTTTTAACAGCATTACTCACGCTATAGATATGCTTGCTTTAGAGTTTGGCGAAAGCTCTTTGGGAGATTTGCCGGCTTTTATCAATAAATATATAAGCACAACAACAGATGGTAGTTTGCTTGGAATTAAGCAGAATGATAGCCGTTCGGGAGAACTTACAATCAATGTTGGTGTTATTGAAATTGATGAAAATAATGCTACAGCCAGAATAGATATACGCTATCCTGTATCAGCAGATTATGAAAGTTTGTTGAATACACTTAAGCAAAGGGTAAGCAAATATAACCTTACATTAAAAGTAGATAGCCACCTGCCACCACTTAATGTATCTGAGAACAGTAAAATAATTTCAACTCTGCAAAAAGCATATAAAGAAATAACAGGAGAAATGCCAGAGATTTACTCAACAGGTGGTGGCACATATGCACGTTCTCTTGAAAACAGAGGAGTAGCGTTTGGGCCTGTTTTTCCTGATGATTATTCAAATATGCACAAGCCGGATGAATCTCTTGATAAAGAAAAGTTTTTCTTACACGCACAAATCTGTTTAGAGGCAATGTACAGAATGTTTGTCGAATAATTTTTAACTATATTTTAGGAAGTGATTTTATAATGAGTATTGAATCAACTTTGAAAAAACAATCAAAGGCAATTTTAGCTAAAAATAACTGGGCGAAATCCATAGTTGGTTTTTTATGTGTATCAACAATGTTTTGTTTGCTTTACATTATAATATGTATAGCTTCACTTTTTATGGGTGAAGACTTTACAACAGTTACAGAAAATCCTGTCAATATGGCACTTGTTTTTGGAATTTCTATGATTGGACTTGTTGTTGTTATATTATTGTCGCCAATTTATACTGGCTATATGAAGTTCATCTATGAATGTAAAAATTCAAAAACAGGAGATATTCAGAATATCTTCTACTACTTTGCTAAAGGTAAATATATGGATACTATACAACTGAATTTACTGCTGGCAGTTATTCATACATTATTCCTTATTATCTGCTTTGCACCCGGAGTTGTATCTTTGATTTGTGCAGAAATTATGCCGGAATATGAAACGGTATTTCAGATAGTTGCAGTATGGCTTGTAATAATAGGTGCGATTGCTTATTTTTTAATTTCAAGATTATATGTAATGACACAGTACCTATATGTGGCAGACTTTAACTACAGAAAAGAAAAAGATTTAATAAAAGCTTCTTTATATATGGTTAAGAAAAATTATAGTAAAATTATAAATCTTTATATTTCTTATATTTTGTGGTTTTTGATGTGCTATTTTGTAATTCCTGTGGTATTTGTTTATCCTTATTTTAAGCACACAGCTGTACTTAGTTATTCATATATTTATGAAATGGAAAATAATAATCCACAGTCACCATATTATCGTTCAAACCAGCAAATTAATAATACAGAAGTTTTTTCGGGTACTAATTGTATAGAAAATACACAGGATTATAACAATAATGCCTCTGCTGTAGATAACAATAACTTTAGTGCAAATGCACCGAATTTTGAGAATAATCCACAAACAAGTAAAAATAGCTTTATTCCTGTCGAAAATAGTGATATAATTGAAAATTATAATGGGTAATGAGCGATTTTTTATAAATCCGTTTGCTTATTTGTAAAGGTGGGCAGGTTAGTGTTAGTTACATTATGTGTTATTGCATACAACGAAGAAAGGTTTTTGCCTGGACTTTTTGAAGATATTGAAAGTCAGACATACGACCATAATAAAATAGAGCTTGTGTTTGTGAATAACGGTTCAACTGATAAAACCAAAGAGCTTATGACAACCTTTGCTGAAAATAATGACTTCTTTTCAGCGAAGGTTATAGATAGACATAGAGGTAATCAGGCGTGTGGTTGGAATACAGCACTTCTTAACACTACAGGCAACGTAATAATCAAGCTAGATGCTCACGCAAAAATCCCTAAAGATTTCGTACAGAAAAATGTGGAAAATATATCCGCAGGAGAATATGTGTGCGGTGGTGGCAGACCTAACATTCCTGTTGAGGATAAGCCTTGGGATAACACTTTGCTTGTAGCAGAAGAATGTATGTTTGGAGGTAGCTTTGCAAAATACCGCAATCCACAACAGAAAAAGGAGTATATAAACAGTATTTTTCACGGTGCTTACAGAAGAGAAGTTTTTGCCAGAGTTGGCGGTTTTAACGAAGAACTTGGACGTACCGAAGATAATGAGTTTCATTACAGAGTAACAAAAGCAGGATATAAAATATGCTGTTGCCCAGATATTATTTCATATCAATACATAAGAAGTGATTTGCCTAAAATGATAAAACAGAAATACAGTAACGGTTATTGGATTGGTTTAACGGCTAAAACATATCCAAAATGTTTGTCACTTTTCCATTTTGTTCCGTTCATATTTGTTATGGCACTTCTTATAAGCACAATTTTTGCAGTGTGTGGTTTTGGATTGTTTTTGATATTACTTACAGCTTTCTACTTGCTTTTTGATGCGTTTATCACATTCAATGCGTTTAAAAGTCAAAAAAGGTGTATACAGTTTGCATTGTTGCCAATTATTTTTCCTGCACTTCATATAGCTTATGGTATAGGTACACTTGTAGGAGCAGTACATCCACCTATTCAAAGAGAAAAGCTTAATAAAGCTAAAAAGAAAATCCGAGAGGTAAAAAGATATTATTTAGAAAATTAATACATTGCATATGGTAATAATTTTATAAATTACATATTTACATTTGAGATTAAGTCAGTACATATACGAGAGGTGTAGCAGTTAAATGGAAATGGTTCAATTTACACCCCAACAACTCAGAGAATTACAGCTTAAAGAGCTGGACACTTTGGTTTATTTTAAAGAGTTTTGTGATGAGCATAACCTTTTATTTTATTTTTGCGGTGGTTGTTGTATTGGTTCTTTGAGAAACAAAGGTTTTATTCCATGGGATGATGATATTGACATCTTTATGCCAAGAGAAGATTATGAAAAGTTGCCTAAATTGTGGGCTGAATATTCAAAAAATAAACGTTTTCTTTGTTTAAGAACAAATGATGATATTTTTACAGGAAATATTTTTACTACTATTGTAGATACAGAGGGTACTTGTGTAAAAGCAAATCAGGCACACCTTGATATTCCACACGGACTTGTTATGGATGTGTTTCCTCTGGACGGCTGTCCAACCGGCTTTAAGAGAAAAATCCAGAAAGTGTGGGCTATGATATATTCATTGTTTCTGGCACAGGTTGTACCTGAAAACCACGGTGGTATACTTGCATTGGGAAGCAAAATTCTACTTGGTGTATTTAGAGGAAAAAAAGTTCGCAATAAAATATGGCGAATGGCTGAAAAGCATATGAGCAAATATTCTATAAGTAGTTGTGATAAAATAACAGAGCTTTGTGCAGGACCGCACTATATGCAATGTGAATATCCTAAAGAAGCATTTGAAAGTGCAGTGTACAAGGAGTTTGAGGGAATGATGATGCCCATACCTGTGGGCTATGATGTTTATTTAAAAACTGCTTTTGGTGACTATATGAAAATTCCGTCAAAGGATAAGCAGAAACCGCACCACGATGTTGTTTACTGCAATGTTAACCAAAGCTGTTATGAGTTTAAAAATCCTTATTTAAATAGTAAATAGAAAATTCACGGGGGTTACCGATATGATTTATGGAGCAATACTTGCAGGAGGCAGTGGAACCAGAATGCACGTTTCATCTATGCCCAAACAATTTTTGCCTCTTAGAGGCAAGCCAATAATTATTCATACTCTTGAAAAAATGCTTGCGTGCAATAAGTTCCACGCAGTTTATCTGGGTATTCATCCAAGCTGGATGTCATATATGTACGACTTGCTTGATAAACATAATATAGACACATCAAGGGTACGACTTGCACAGGGTGGCGAAACACGAAACGATACAATATTTAAAATTATAGAAGAAATAAAAAAAGACTATGGCGAAAATGATGATGATATTATTGTAACTCACGATGCTGTACGTCCGTTTGTAACACTGAGAATAATAGAAGAAAATATTGAGGCAGCTGAAAAGTACGGTGCCTGTGATACTGTAGTACCTGCTACTGATACAATAGTAAGGTCAGAAAATGGTGAAGAAATCTCTGAAATTCCCAACCGTGAATTTATGTATCAAGGACAAACTCCGCAGTCTTTCAAAGTAAAAATGCTGAAAGAACTTTACGCACAGCTTACACCATCAGAGAAGGAAATCCTTACAGATGCTTGCAAAATCTGTGTTATAAAGAATGTTCCTGTTAAATTGATTAAAGGTGAGCCTCTGAATTTAAAAATCACTACGGTACACGATTATGAAATAGCTGAGGTTATAGCCGGAGGGATAAAAATTGATTAATTATATCTATCAGCTTATAAATCCCCAGTTTTTTTCAATCAAGCTAAGTGATGTCAATACAGAAGGAAAAGTTCTGGTAAGACCAAAATATATGGCAATTTGCCACGCTGACCAGAGGTATTATCGTGGTCAGCGTGATATGAAGGTTCTTACACAAAAGCTTCCTATGGCACTTATTCACGAATGTTGTGGAGAAGTTCTTACAGATGATACAGGAACTTTCAAATCGGGACAACAGGTTGTTATGATACCAAATGCACCTACACGAAAGCTGAATCATATATATGAAAATTATGATGAGAAATCAAAGTTCCTGTCAAGTTCCAGTGATGGATTTATGAGAGAATTTATAGACCTTACACCTGATAGAGTTGTGCCTTGTGACGGTATACCTCCATATATTGCCTGTATAGCAGAGTTTTATAGTGTTGCACTTCATGCAGTTGAACGTATGCTTAACTTTGCACACAGTCATCGTGATGAAATTGCCATTCTGGGTGATGGCCCGCTTGCTTATGTTGTTGCTTGTGCAATAAGAGAACGTATGCCACAAAGCCATATAACAGTTATAGGCAGACGTGTACGAAAGCTTGCTCGCTTTTCTTTTGTTGATAAAACATATGTGGCATTTGACCTGCCTGACAATTACAGCTGTGACCACGCTTTTGAATGTGCTGGTGGTGAGGGTAGCTATGATGCTATTAATGATATAATCAAACATATACGTCCACAGGGTACAATCTTGCTTATGGGCGTAAGTGAAAATCAAATTCCTATAGATACAAGAATGATACTTGAAAAAGGTCTTACAGTAGTGGGCAGTAGTCGTTCAGGTAAGAAAAATTTTGAGGACGCAATCGCTCTTATGCAGACACAACGTATACGACGCAGACTTGGTAGCATAATATACGAAGATGCACCGGTAAATAATATTGATGATATTCATCGTGTTTTTGCTACAGACCAGGATACACCTTTTAAAACGGTATTCCAATGGAATTTATAAAATAATCACAAAAGCTATTAATAACGACAATTTTCTGTACATTTCTACAGAATGTGTTAATGTACTATAAAGTTTAAGAAAAATATATTTATTTTTCATACGTTTGTTGTTATAATTCAAAATGTAAATTGTAGTTTATGCAAATTTCGCATTTTTCATAAATCTGAGGGGAGTAATTGTTTTGTCGGATAATGATAACGAGATATACTCTTACACATCGAAAGGTAAAAAACGAGAGTTAAGACAGAATAAAAGAGAAAATAGAAAAAATAATAAAAAAAGACCGATTTGGCGAACAGTTCTGCTTTGCTTTTTAAGTGTTGTAATGCTTGTTTCGGGTTGTGGTATGATATATTATTATAATACAATCGGAAAAATAAATTTTGAAGCTATAAATGACAACAAGAGTGATGAAAACAGTAGCACAACAACATCAAGCCTTAAAGATGGTGATGCTTCGCTTGATTTGTTTGACGGTACACTGCTCAACGACCCTATGATTCTTAATATTATGATTTTTGGTGAGGATTCGGGTGCTGATAGTACAACTGAGTATGGCAGAAGTGATACAATGATTATGCTATCAATAGATAATCGTCATAAACAGCTTAAAATGACATCTTTTATGCGTGATATGCTTGTTACTATACCTTGTACAGATGATGCAGGAAATCCACATGGTCTTGATAAGCTTAATGCAGCTTATACACTTGGTGGTGCAGAATTGTCAGTAAAAACTATTGAAGCAAACTTTGGTGTCGATATAGACCGCTACGCTATAGTTGATTTTAAAAGCTTCAAGAATATAATTGATGCTTTGGGCGGTATTGATATAAACCTTACACAAGATGAGATTGACTATATCAACTGGCAGACATATTTGAACGGTCAGTCTGAGGAAAGATATGAAATTCAGGCAGAACCGGGTTTGGTACATTTGAATGGTAGACAGGCACTGTGGTATGCTCGTGATAGAGGTTATGAGGATGAAGAACATCCCGAATTTGTTGTTTCGGGTGATGACTTTGACAGAACTTCACGTCAGCGTAATTTGTTGAGAACTTTAGTATCAGACTTCAAAGAGGCAAGTATAACCGATATTGTAAAGATTGTAGGTGAGATTGGCCCTATGATTACCACCAATCTGAAAAAAGACGAAATAACAACACTTGTTGCAAATTCTCTTACTTATCTTTCTTATGATGTTCAGGAATTCAGCTTGCCAACAGGTGATTGTTACAGATACAGTTGGTATAATGAGCAGTCTGTTCTTGAAATTACGGATATGCAGAAAATGAGAACACAGCTTGCAAAGTTTGTTTTTGGTGAGGAAACTGTTGTGGAGAATAATTCAGAAATTACAACTGATACACCTACGGAAGAATCAACATATACAGGATATTCTGACACACTTGAATACAATTACGAATCATATGAATCGTATGAGTCGTATGAATATTAAAAATATAATTTTGCATAAAGTCCCACAGGAGTTAAATTTCTGTGGGACTTTGTT
>JAXJYN010000086.1:0-40009 GCA_036306965.1 Acutalibacteraceae bacterium | reverse complement strand
TGTGCTTGTTCTTGAAGAAGATGTCTTTGTAGCAATAACTGTACTATTTGCATAGTAAGTATAAGTAAAGTTAGCTGTACCTGTACCTGACTTTACAACTGTCTTTAGTGTTGTTGCTGTACCTACAGTTGTAGAAGTAGGACTTGCAGTAAATGATGAAATTACAGGAGTTGTAGTAGAGCTTGTCTGAACCTCAACTGTATATTTTTTGTTTACAGTTTTGTTATCACTAGCCTGAACAGTTACATCTACTGTGTAACTACCTGTTGTTGTTGGTGTAAAGTTAAGAATGTTGCTTTGTTTGTAATAAACTGTATTTACTGCGTTACCGCTTGGATCAGTTACGGCAACCTTATAGAATAGTAAGTTAGTACCTGTTTTACCACCTGAAGCATTTACATTGATAGGAATAGAAGTATTTACAGGAACTTTATTGTCTGTATATCCTGTTGAGATACCCTTTAATACAGGCTCTGCAGCATTTGTATCATCTTTAATTACATAAGATGTACTTTTTTCGTTAGTGTTGCCTTCTGTATCAGCAACACTTACAGAAACTGTATATGTACCTGCTGTTGTAGGTGTCCATGTACAAGTATTGTTACTACCTGTATAAATTGTTGTTGAACCTGCTTTGAATGTGTAAGTATAACTTCCACTACCACCTGAAGCTGTAGCTGTAAGAACTATTTCTGTTCCGTTATACTGTGGAGATGCAACATCTGTTGAAAGTGAAAGTTTTAAAGCACTTGTGTCGTAATCTTCCCAAGTCTTTGTTTTGTTGTTGTAAACCTTGCACTCACCTGCTGCAATGTCAAGGTCAGCACTCTGCTCAGAGCCGTTGTTAAAAATAACACCGTTTGTTTCTGTCAGATATTGTGCGTCAATCTCTACCTCGTAGAAACCATCTGCATTTTTGTCTGCATCTGTAAGTGTTACACCGGGCCATGATTTGTTGCTGACGTTACCGCCATTGCCCCAGTAGTAAACATTACAAGTAGTCCAGCCTGCTTCATTGTTAAGCACAGCAGTAGCACTGCCACTTTCACTTGGCTGAGCGTCAGTATTTGCAGCCGAAACTGCAAATGTTCCCATACAGAATGTGCTTGTAACCGCTAAAGCTAATGCCATAAAGCTTGCACCTATACGGGAAGTTTGTTTCTTTGCCATAAAATTTACCTCCTAAGAATAATATTTTGCAACTGTTTGTATTCCTCAACGATCCATTTTTGAAAAATACACATAACATTACACAGTGTAATTATAACATTTTTTGTTGTAAATAATATATTCTTTTATTGTACAAACTTTGGTAAAAATTTTTATATAAATAATATAGTTAATTTTTACTACAGAAAAAAATAAATGTCGGTATACTCTGACAAAACGCCATAGCATACCGACATAAGTAATCTACTCTAATTTTTTCTTCATTTTTTCGAGAATTTTTTTCTCTTTACGGGATACCTGTACTTGCGACATTTTTAGTATATTACCTGTTTCACTCTGGGTTTTGTTTTTGAAAAATCTCAGGGTTATAATCTCTCTATCAACATCGTCAAGTTCACCTATAATTTGACGCAAAGCCATAATCTCTGTAAGCTTTTCTTCGGGCGGTGCTATAGGAATATCTATTTGCTTTTCTCCGTCCTCAGCATCAAAGGTAAGTGAAACAGGGTGAGCAACTGCGTTTATAGCCTCTGACACCTGTTGCGGTTCTAACTGCATAATTTCAGCAATTTGCAAAACAGTTGGCTCGTAGCCGTTTTCCTCCTGAAATTCTTTTATAGTACGGTTAATTTTTAAAGAAAGCTCCTTTAAGCTTCGGCTTACCTTTATTGCACCGCCATCTCTAAACAACCTGCGGATTTCTCCCAGAATAACAGGTACTGCATATGTAGAAAAGCAAAAGCCTCGGCTACTGTCAAAATTATCCACAGCCTTAACAAGTCCCATACATCCTGTACTATACAAATCATCATATTCAATACCCTTATTTTTAAAGCGTAAAGCACAGGTATGAACAAGCCCTAAATTGCTTTCGATAAATTCATCTCTGTTCATATTTATGTTCTTGCCGACACTCTGGGCATTATGTATTTTTCCATAGTTACAGTAGTACCTTTATTTGGCTTTGATATTACCTTAACCTTGTCCATAAAGCTTTGCATTACCGCAAAGCCTAATCCTGCACGTTCACTGCCACCTGTAGTAAACATAGGCTCCATAGCTTGTGGTATATTTTCAATTCCAACACCCTTATCCTTAACCTGAATAATTACAGTGTTGTTTTCGGTAATCTGAACCTTTATAGTTACTGTTCCTATGGTGTTGCTGTAGCCGTGTACTATAGCATTTGTTACTGCCTCGGACACTGCTGTTTTTATGTCAGAAAGCTCTGCTATTGTTGGGTCAAGCTGTACTACAAAGCTGGACACCGCACCTCTTGCAAAGGCTTCGTTTGAGCTTTTGCTGTCAAAGGTAAGCTTCATTTCATTTATAACTTTCATTTTACCACTTCCTTTCCTTTATACTCCAGCACTCCCAAAGAGCCAACTCCCGACAAATTTATAAGCCTTGTCAGATGTGGCGGAACATTGCAAACAAGCACCCTGCCACCTATAAGATTCATAAGTCTGTATCTGCCCATTATTAAACCTATTCCGGAGCTGTCCATAAATTGAACAGCAGAAAAATCAAGTCTTAAAAGCGTTGGGTGGTGCTTTTCTATAAGTGCGTCTATTTCCTTACGCATTTCTCTGGCTGTGTGGTGGTCAATGTCACCCACAAGCATAGCCGTTAAATCGCCCTGCGACAAAACCGTTTGCACATACATTTTTTATCATTCCTTTTCTATTATTTACAAATTTCCGCAAAATATGCACAGTTGAACAATCTGGATAAAATCCGCTTTATCCAAATAAAACAAAAAATCCTCCACCAAATGGCAGAAGATTTTTTTAACTCTTTATACTAATATTTATTTTTGTCTGTGTGCAAATCCTCTGTGACTAAATAGTACACCTTATACATTGCAAAAATTATCAGTTTTCGGTGTCGATTAGCACATTTTTTTCACGCTTTTTCAAACAGCGTACAATCAGCGGACGCAACTGTGAGGCAAGATACAGAGAACCGCATACAAGCACCACACCGTCATCGCCTGCTAAATCCAAAGCCTTTTCTATTGCCTCTGTAAAGTTATCCATAGGATAAACCATATCAAAAAACTTTACAGCTTTTTCTGCAAGGTCTTCGCTTGACTGTTTGCGTGGATTGTCAGGTTCAAGTGTAATTACAGTATCAATAAGACCATCAAGGTATTCAAGCGATGAATTACTGTCTTTATCTTTTAGCATACCCATAATGCAGATAATTTTCTTACCCGACAAATACTGTGTTATAGCCTTGCCAAGTGCTTCCATTCCGTTAGGATTATGTGCACCGTCTATAAGTACAACAGGCTCTTTGCAAAGAAGCTCAAGTCTGGCTGGCATATTTGCTTTGCTTAGTCCTATAGCCAGATTTTCGTCACTTATATTGAAGCTACATTCATTCCTTAAAATTTCAAGTGCAGAAATAGCAAGCTTTGTGTTTTTAATTTGATGTTCACCGATAAGATGAATGGTAAGCTCGTTTCCGTTGTAAATCATTTTAGTATGTTCGATATTCATTTCTGTTATATCAAGCTTTAACGTATCGGCATAGTATAAGCTGTTACACTGCTCATTTGCCATATTACTTATAACTCTGTCCGCTATTCCACCCTGACGGTAATATACAGTGTTGCTGTTCTCTTTAATAATACCACTTTTCTGTAAAGCAATATCCTCAATAGTGTTGCCAAGCACCGCAGTATGGTCGTAGCTTATTGATGTAATAACAGACACCAGTGTGTTTTTAACCACATTTGTACAGTCCAGAGTACCGCCCATACCTGTTTCAAGCACAACTATATCGCAGTTGTTTTCAGCATACCATTTAAAAGCCAACGCAGTAATATATTCAAATTCTGTTATTATAGTTCCTTTTGATTTAAGGCTCTGTATAATAGGATAGGTTTCTTCCACACAGCGTGTAAGCTCCTGTTCGCTTATCATCTCACCGTTAATCTGCATACGCTCTCTAAAATCTATAATATATGGTGAAATAAATAAACCTGTTTTGTAACCTGCATTTGTAAGAACAGCAGAAATCATCTTACTGGTTGAGCCTTTTCCGTTTGTACCTGCAATGTGTACATATTTAAGCTTATCCTGCGGATTACCCATTATTTTAAGTAATTCCAATATTCTGTCAAGACCTGGTCTTGAGCCAAACAGCATAAGTGAATTGATTTTTGAAATAGCTTCTTTATAATTCATTATTTTCATCTCTTTCGGTAACAGTTTTATAAATAATACCCTTTTTTATACCTGTAAGCTTTGCCACACGCTTTGTAGCTTCGCTTAAAGAAATACCCTCATCATCAGCCATTGTAAGTGACATCTGCACGGCGTCATCTATGGTGTATTCCTCTTTTGTGTTCTCAACCTTTGCACCCTCTATAACAAGCACAATTTCACCTTTTAAAGGATTTTCGGTGCAACTTATAACAGCCTTTTCCAGTGTGGTTGGAATAACCTCCTCGTGAACCTTTGTAAGCTCACGCACAATAGAAATTCTTCTGTCACCAAAAACAGCAAGCATATCTTTAAGTGTAGCCAACAGCTTATGAGGTGCTTCGTAAAAAATCATAGTTCGTTTTTCGTTTTTAACTTCCTCAAGATGTTCACGCCTGCTCTTTTTGTTCACACTCAAAAAGCCTTCAAAAGTAAATCTTCCTGTTGGCAAACCTGAAATAGCCAATGCAGATATAACAGCACTGGGACCGGGTACTGCACAGGTTTGTATGTTATACTCTACACACTGTTTAACAAGCATTTCTCCCGGGTCTGATATACAAGGCATACCTGCGTCTGTTACAATAGCACAGTTTTCTCCGTTTAAAATGCGTTGACAGATAATCTCTCCACGCTCGTGTTTATTATGCTCAAAATAGCTTACCATAGGCTTTTTTATTCCAAAATGATTTAAAAGCTTTAATGTAACCCTTGTGTCCTCTGCGGCTATAAAGTCAACTGTTTCAAGTGTTTCCAATGCTCTGGGCGAAATATCTCCCAGATTGCCTATAGGTGTGCCTACTATATATAAAATTCCTGCCATTATGTCAACTCCTTGAATGAACCGTATATATCCATCATTTCTTGCGAAAAATTACCGTTTTCGTCCTCTATAAGCAGTGCAGGCAATACAGTTAAACCGCCCTCTTTGCCACCACGTCTGCCCTCAATCAAAAACAGCTTTGGTGCTTTGTCCTTACGTTGCTGAACCATTCGCAGACGTTTTGGTTCAAGCAGATATTTACGCATTGCTGTTATAACATCGGTTAATCTTTCAGGACGCAGGCAAAGGCAGAATTTGCCACCAAATCTCAGCAAACCGGATGCAGTTTTAACAACATCATCAACTGTACAGGTACTTTCGTGGCGTATGATAGAGTGTGAATGTCCTTGACTTACCACACCTGTTCCTATAGGTTTATATGGCGGGTTACACACTACAACATCAAAACTGCCAAAGGTAAGCTTACCTTTAAGCTCTCGCAAGTCTTCGTTAAGCACTTCTATCTTATCCTGCAAATTGTTCATAGCAACTGAACGTCTTGCCATATCTGCACCATTTTTCTGTATTTCTACAGCATATGTGTATCTGGGAGGTTTTTCCCTGTTCCACAACAGCGGTATAGTACCACAGCCTGTACCAAGGTCAACCGCAGTTTCGTTACACTTTGGTTTTGAGAAATTCGCAAGCAGTATAGTATCGGTAAAAAAGTGGTGTTCATCACTTACTATTACATTTATACCGTTGCCAAGCGGTTGAAGCTCCTCATTTTCATTTAACAAAACATTCACCTCGCAGATTTATTATTGATACTTATTGTAAATATTTGTTGTTCACAATCTGTTTCACTTGCAAATATTTTATACCGAATTTATAGGTGTTTTTTAATTATAGCATTAACCGACATAATATTCAACGTCTGGTTTAACTTGAAAATTTGCATACAACAAAAAATCCCTCTGTATAAAACAGAAGGATTTTATTCGGTAACCAATCTCAGCTTGTAAGTTGGTTGTATTATTTGTGTTGTAATATTAGGTTTGTTTTTAAAACACTTATATTAATCAATAGCAATTCCAGCGGTATGTCATACCATACTTGTTTGCACTGCCATCTCTTATATAATCACCATAGCAGAACACTTCAAGTTCGTCTATTCTTCTGTACAGCAAGCCCCATACACAGCCACCTGCGTGATGCCACTGAATAAGCTCTTCTTTAAGTGCTGTTTTGTTGACATAGTTCATATCTCGAACTCCGTTGTGCCAACAGTTTGTTAATATACTGCTTACACTGTCATCATAAAGAACACCCGGACCCAAGTTATAAACAAGCATAACAAGTGCATCAAACTGCTGTTGATTGAATTTGATATTGTAATCTGACATAAACTCATTTACAGATGATGAATAAACACTGTCATTCATAGTAGAAACCATAAACGCAAATGCTTCTTCCTGTGACATATTGTTGTAGAAAACATCACCATTTGTTACTACATAACCATAGCCTACTGTAGGAGTATCGTAAACCAATGGGTCATCTGTAACACAACTGAGGAAGCCTTCGTAGTCTGCATTTAGTGCAAGAAGCTCGTTGCTTGGTCTGCGTTCACTAAATGAAACGGTTGTAGCTGAAGAAACATCGGTAACAAATACTGTGCTTTTACCTGCTGAGCAAGTGCTGTATTTGCCGTTGTTATTATACATTGAATAAGCTGTAACAGGATATTCACCAGCCGAGCTGAATGTATAATAACCTTTCCATATATATCTGTTGCCTGAGCTGTCAAGTGTTTTACTTGAGGCTGAAACAGTTTTTGTTGTATTGCCTATCTTTATATCAAATTTAACAGATGTACGCTGTTTATCTGTAATAGCTATCAATGTAACCTTTCGATTTTTAGATGCGGAGTTAGGTGAAGAATAGCTGAAACGGATAGGGTCTGAGCCGATTACTGTAATAGCACAGGTACGCTTTGAGCCATTATAATTTGCTGTAATAATTGCAACACCCTGTTTTTTTGCTGTTACAAAGCCGTTTGAATTTACTGTAGCAACTGATGTATCTGAAGAACTAAAGCTTGAACCGCTTGACTTCAGGTAAAGTGTTTTGCCGTTGTTCAGTGTATATGTTGTGTAAGGTACATATGTATTTGACGAACTTGACGAAACAGTGATTTTACAGGTTTTCTTCACACTGCCTGCTGTAACAGTTATAGTTGCACTGCCACCGCCAACACCTGTTACAATACCGTTACTGCTTACCTTTGCAACAGCGGTATTAGATGATGAATATGTTACACTTTGTGTAGATGGTGTAACAGTTGCTTTGATATAAGCGTGATTTCCTTTTAATATAGATGTTGAAGTTGCAGAAATTGAAAGCTGTACATCTTCTTTTTTAACTGTAACATTACAGCTTGCGGTTTTTCCGTTATAAGTTTTAGCCTTAATAGTTGTTGTACCAACACTTTTTGCTGTTACAACAATTTTATTATCTGAGCTTACCTTTGCTGTTGCAACACTTGTATTGCTTGATGATACATCATATTCATTTGAATATGAACCCGATGAAAGTACGGGTGTAAGTGTATATGATTTGTTTGGCTCGATTGTTACGCTGGTTTTACCTAAATAAAAAGATGTTGGAGCTTTTTTTACAACAACTGTACATTTTGCAAGTACACCGTTATATGTATAACAAGCTACGGTATATCTTCCTTCTTTTTTGGCTGTTGCAAGACCACCTGACGCTTTTATAGGAAGTCCTACAGAGCTTGATGAGCAATAGCGTCTTAGGTAAGAACCCGCACCTGAATTTACGGTACTTGAAAAGTCATATGTTTCTCCAACTCCAAGTACAATATATGTTTCATCAAGAGATAATGATGTTGGAGCTGATTTTACTGTAATTGTACATACTGCCTGCTGTCCGTTGTTTGATTTACAGGTAACAGTTGCAGAACCTATTTTCTTTGCTGTAACTGCTCCGGTTGAGGTTACACTTACAACAGAGCTGTCAGACGAAGTCCATGTACATTTTACGCTTGTACCAAAATCGTGTTTTAAGCCGTAACTCTCTCCTACACCCATAGTCATTTTTGAAGGTGAAAGAGAAGTGCCTGAGATTACAACAGTTTCTTTTTCGCTTTTACTGAAAGCAAATGTGCTTTCCTCTGTGGATAATTCTGTAGACGGTTCTGTCGCAGTGTCTGCAAAAAGCTCAACAGGTGTTGCAGTTTCTGTATCCTCAGTCGGATAAGCGACAGTATCTACACTCTGCGTTGGATTATCCTCTGTTTCAATCGCATCTGTATCTGTCGCACTGACAGTAGGAATAAATGCTGTAACCAATAAAGTTCCTGCACATACCACCGTCGTCACTTTTTTTAATAATTTTTTTGACGACATTTTCATCCTCCTATATTTGATTTTAATAATAATTACAAAATTATTACATTTTTATTATAAGGTATGTAAAAAATAATTTCAAGTTGTAACCAACTCGTTAATAATTTGTTTACATTTGATTAATATTTTATGCTTTATTACAATTTTCTAAAACATCACCTAAATTTTGTTTTTTCTGCGTATATATACATATATTGTTTTGTTAATCTTCTGTATATATGCTGTTTTCTGCCAAAAGCATTTACGGCAATACAAAAATCACATTGAAAATACAGCGAAAAAACAATTTGTATAACTTACATATTTACTTGTGAAAATAAGGTGAAATTTGTTTGTATATTGTAAATTGAAATATAATTATCTATGTTATATAATTATGAGGTTAAATTATGTGTTTTTGTAACCTTTAATTTAAACCTTACCTATTATATAGGCTACAACAGGTGTTATATTTATAATTTATATTAAAGAGAGGTTTATATATGTTTTTATGCAAGTGGGATGAGTTGCCCGATTATATGCGTAATGATGAAGTAAGAAAATATTATGACATATTAAGCAGAAAGAAAATATCACTGTTTCTGAAAAGATTAATGGATATTGTATTGTCGGCTGTTCTTATTATTATTTTATTGATTCCTATGATTGTTATTTCTATAATGGTCAAATGTGACTCAAAAGGCCCTATTATGTTTAAACAAACCAGAGTAACCACATATGGCAAGCATTTTAAAATATGGAAATTCCGCACTATGGTAAATAATGCTGAACAGCTTGGTGGACTTATTACAGAGGCAAACGACAAGCGTGTTACAAAAATTGGCGAAAAGCTGAGAAAATACAGGCTTGACGAACTCCCTCAGGTTTTTAATGTATTTTTAGGTGATATGAGTTTTGTAGGAACACGTCCTGAAGTAATAAAGTATGTGAATATGTATACGCCCGATATGTATGCAACACTGCTTACACCTGCCGGTATAACATCTATGGCAAGCATTACATATAAGGATAATGATGAATTTTTTACAGACCCTGCGTTGGTTGACAAAAATTATATGGAAATTATCCTGCCTGAAAAAATGAAGCTTAATCTTGACTATTATTGTAAATTCAATGTGTTTTATGACATTAAGGTTATGTTTAAAACCGTGGGCAGTGTGTTTGGCTGATGGTGGTATATGGGTAATGTAAAACGAAATTTTTTAACCAATGTGGTTTTAAATATTTCTATATTTAGAATTGTATATTTATGCACACTGTTTCTATGCTCATTTTGCTATGTTGAGGTATTTGCAAACGCTGTTAAATATCCTCTTATGATATGGGGCTTTCTGTTGATTTATTTTTACTATATAAGACCCAAACGGTATTTTGATGTAATGTATGCACGTTGGCTTGTGGGCTTTATAGCAGTTTCAATTTTAACGGCAGTAATACATATAGTCGATAACTTCGGGCAGAACCTTTCGTTACTGGCACACGTTATTATCTGCTTTTTTGTACTGTATGGAATGCACACAGAACGCAACAAACGCAGAAAAATGCGTGAGTTATACTTTGTAGCAACTACAATTTTAATTGCTACAACTGTTGCTATGCTTGTGTGCTTTGCTACTTTGCCACTTGGTGAAAGAAAAATTGATTTTCTGGAAAGCTCCTATAAACTTGTTATTTACGAAAACAGGCTTACAGGTATTTTTACAAATCCGAACCTGCTTGCTTTTTATAGTGTTGTGGCTGTATTTTGTTCACACATTTTAAGCAAAGACAAGCTATATACCGAATGTGGCATAAAAAAGAAATTGCCAAAGTGGTTTTTGATTATATGTGTTATAATCAATATTTTGGCTATGTTTTTAAGTGACTCCAACGGCTCTTTGCTACTTCTCTCGTGCTATGCAATAGGTAACTTAATATATAGACTATTCAGCGGTGATAAAACACTGAATATAAAAGGCTTTATTTTAAGATGCTTTGCGGTTGTGCTTATACTTACACTTATAATAAGTGTTCTTTTTGGTTTGCGTTGGTGTTCAAATAAAACTGTTTCTGCAATAATGAGTGCTAATAACCAAAATGAAATAATTGATGTAACCCCTAACCAAGATACTCCTGCACATACAAAGGACAAGCCTCAGGACAAAATTCAGGATAAAATAAATATAGTTACTTTTGCACACGAAAATGATAATCTGGACAGTGGCAGACTTGCATTGTTACAAAAGGCTGTTGTTATTTTCTACAATTATCCGTTCTTTGGTGTAGGTAAAGAGAATATAGTTCTTTATGGTGAAAGACTTCTTGAAACAGGTCTTAAATACTCAGACCTGCACAATGGATATCTTACAATTTTAGTAAGTAACGGTCTTATAGGATTTGCATTATTTTTAGGCTTTGCAATTTCGCTGGGCAGACATTGTGTAAAATCACTTTTCTTAGAAAAGAAAAATCTTCGCAAAAGTCCTTTTCCGTGTTTGTTTGCATTCATTTTTGCTTACTGCATTTATGCTGTACTTGAAAAAACCATACTGCTTGAACAAACATATATGGTGGTGTTTTTCTGGTATGTTCTTGGTTATGCAAGCTGTTATATGCAAAAGTATAACCATATTGATGACAAATTTGATGTAAGGTCTTTGTTTATAAAAGAAGATAACTCCCAAAAACCATCCTATGAATATGATGTAGATATTATAGACTTGCCAACAATGACAGACGAAGAAAAAGCCGAAAATGAAAGTCAGCAGATAAAACAATAAACTTATTTAATGGTACTGTTCTTTATGGGCAGTACCATTTTATTATATAAAATATTTATACTGTTCTCTGTTTAAACAGCGAAATAGATTTGCCGAGTATAATTGTAAATCGTTTGTATTATCCGTACAAAATTTGTACAGATTTTTGTGATTGAAAAGTTTGTATATTTATGATATACTTGTTGCGGTACATATTGTATACAAATTAATATTCAGGAGGTAAAATATATGAACTATAATATCGAAGGCGGTAATATGCCTATTCTTGAAGTAAACCTTAATCCGGGCGAAAGCATTATCACACAGAACGGCGGTATGGTATGGATGTCACCAAATATGAAAATGGAAACATCTGCAGGTGGCATTGGTAAAGCTTTCAGCAAAATGTTTAGTGGCGAAGCAATGTTCCAGAACATTTATACTGCACAGGGTGGTCCCGGTTTTATTACAATAGCATCTTCTTTTATGGGTTCAATTCTTTCATTTGACATTGATCCTGCCAAACCTATGATTGTTCAGAAGTCAGGTTTTCTGGCAAGCTCTGCCGGTGTTGAGCTTTCAATATTCTTCAATAAAAAGGTGGGTGCAGGCATTTTTGGCGGTGAAGGCTTTATTATGCAAAAGCTTTCAGGCAAAGGTGTAGCATTCGTTGAAATTGACGGTTACTGCAAACAGTACGACCTTGCTCCGGGTCAGCAAATTATTGTTGACACAGGTAACCTTGCTGCTATGGACGCTACTTGTTCAATGGATATTCAAACTGTTAAGGGTGTTAAAAATATGTTCCTTGGCGGTGAAGGTTTGTTCAACACTGTTGTTACAGGCCCAGGCAGAGTATTTCTACAGTCACATCCTATTACAACTGTTGCAAGCTCAATTCGTCCTTACATTGCAACAAATTGAAATAAGGCAGAAATTATTGGAGATTTACTTGATTCTTTTTAAGGTGATTTTATAATGAGTGACAACAAAAATATTGATAAAACTAAAAAAGAACTTACAGAAGAACAACGTAAGGAAAACCAAAAGAAGATTGATGAATATGACCGTATTCTAAAAGTAACAGTTGTGTCGTTAGCTTTAATGTTTGGCATTATAGTTTGTATTGTTGTAGCGTTGGTAATTAATAACACCTAAAATCACTTCTAAAAAAATTGATTATGTAAATAAAAAAGCAAGGCGTTTTATATACTGCCTTGCTTTTTGTTTTATAAATATACAAAAATAACGCAACCTTATTGGTTGCGTTATTTCTTGTTGCAAACCTACAGATAAAAATTAAATCTGTATGTAACTTTTATAATTACTCTTCGTTAGGAGCACCTACAGGACAAACACCTGCACAAGCACCACAGCTTACGCATGTATCAGCGTCAATTTCGTACTTGCCGTCACCCTCAGAAATAGCACCTGCAGGACACTCTGCTGCACAAGCACCACAAGCGATGCAATCATCACTAATCTGATATGCCATTCAAAACACCTCCTTGCTTGTGTTTTACATTTATATTGTAGCATTACTTTTAAAAAAAGCAACCATTTTTGCGAAAATTTTAAAATTTATAATATTTATTACTATAATTTTTGCATATTACACTAAAAAATAGCTTTATTTTTTAATAATCGATTACTAAACCGGTAAATGTCAGCACATATAAGCTTTGCAGTTTTATTCTTCCAAGCCTTTAAGCTGTTCTATTTCGCTTTTGTCAAGGCGAATTTGTGCGTCTTTTATAAGCTTAATCTGATTAACCTTGTAGGTTGACGGTGCAGCGTTTTGAGCTTTATCAAGGCTTACTTTAAGTATACCTGTAATCAGGTTTTGCTCTACAACAATACCCTTTCCATCTGGTGTATTTACAATAGCACCAACCTTTGGAGTTTTCTTTAACAGGTCAGTATATGCTTCCTGTTCATATTTTAAACAGCACATAAGCCTGCCACAAGTTCCCGAAATTTTAACAGGACTAAGTGACAACCCCTGTTCTTTTGCCATTTTTATTGATACTGGCTGAAACTCTCCCAAAAAAGATGAACAACAAAATGGTCTGCCACATACACCAATACCGCCAATCATTTTTGCCTCGTCACGCACACCTATCTGTCTTAACTCTATTCTTGTACGGAAAACAGATGCTAAATCCTTTACTAAGGCACGAAAATCTACTCTGCCGTCTGCTGTAAAGTAAAACAAAATTTTATTGTTATCCAACGTATATTCAACATCAACCAATTTCATTTTTAAACCGTGTTGAGCTATTTTTTCTTCACATACAGCAAACGCTTTCTTTTCTTTTTCTTTATTTTGTTTTAGTTGCTCTATATCCTCATCTGTTGCTTTTCTTATCAGCTTTTTAAGAGGATACATAATTTCACCATCTTCAAGCTGTCGGTTTGCCATAGCAACCTCACCACATTCAACGCCTCTTGCGGTTTCTACTATAACATAATCACCTATTTTAAGAGAAGTTGAACCTGGGTCAAAATAATATATTTTTCCAACCTCTTTGAATCTTACACCTATAACTT
Organism: Acutalibacteraceae bacterium; assembly: GCA_036306965.1. Taxonomy (GTDB): domain Bacteria; phylum Bacillota; class Clostridia; order Oscillospirales; family Acutalibacteraceae; genus CAG-964. Next base: position 26,145 of record JAXJYN010000086.1, on the reverse strand, counting down.
CTGTCATTTTTTCCTCCTTATTTCCGCACAAAACCACGCTGAAAACAGATTCATATTAATATTACTGTTAAGCTTTATTTTTGCTGTGGTAATAATATTTATTACATTCATTAAATTTACAGTATCCATTTTGTCTGCAAGCATTTGTACAGCACTGTCACGCTCGTTATGCAAAACCTTTTCTTTTATTGCACTGTTTACTATAATTAACAGTTGCTCCATTACTGTTTTTGCAAAATTTCTGTCGGTTACAGAACCAACTGCACACAAAAGCTTATAACCCTTTGATAGCGGAATTGCGGTTGCTATCTGCTGTGCCTTTTCAAAAGCCTTTTTTGTGTTATCATCGCTGAGATTTCTGCCGGATTTATCAAGATTATAAACAGTAACTCTTGAACGTATTGTACCCAGAAGTGTCTGTGAAGATGTACAGCACAAAATAAACAATATATTCTGTGGTGGTTCTTCAAGAATTTTTAAGAAAGCATTTTGTGCCTGTTGTTGCATTTTATCAGCATTAGGAATAATATACACCTTAATATCAGCCTCATTTGGCTTGATATAAGCGTCACTGCATATTTTTCTTATCTCATCAACATTAACAACCTCTGACTTTCCCGAAAGCTGTGCTGTATAAATATCGGGATGATTACCGCTTTCTGCCTTTTTACACTGAGCACACTGCATACAAGGCTTTGCACTGCTTTTACACACTGCCCATTTGCTGAGTGTAAGAGAATATTTTTGTATAAGCTCGGGCTGTTTGCTTTCAAGCACAACACCGTGAGGTATTCTGTTATTTTTCATAGCATTTTCAAGTGCATTTTCAAACACGCTTTCGCCCACAGCCCTTCACTCCCTTTTGCTTGCATTGAAACAAACCTATTTTAACATTTTTTCTTGTAAATTACCACTATATTTATATGAATTTAAATTCATAATTATTAAAGATTAGCATCGACAACTTCTTTTAGGTTTTTATACATCTTCTCAAGCACTGTAAGGTCATATTCACCATACATATTCTTGTATAAGCTTACTATGTTTTCTTCAAAATCCTTTGGTAAAAGCTTGCACTTATCCTTACAAATTGTAACAAGTCTTTTTTCGCCCGGATGTGCCATTTCATTAAGTGCAAATATTACATCAAAATAGCTTTCCATATACGCAGTTGTTCTGTGGCATATACTTACCAAATCGTTACGCTTTACAGCTTTTTCAATCTGCTTATCATAAGACGGCAAAACACCACTGAGCATTTTCATATTATGAGTTATTATATTTTTTCTTAACTGCTTTGGGTATGGAACATTATATTTTTTCTGTAGGTCTGTAAATCTGCCCGATTTATCAAAGTAAATTTGACTAACTAAAAGAGTATACCAAAAGGCTGTGGTATAGCCGAGCATTGGTTTGCATTCATCAACAACATATTTCTGTGTATGTTCAATCATCTCTATATCTCTGAAAATGATATCTGCATATACACCGCAGTTTAAAATTATATTGTCCTCATATTCAAAGTATTTATTGCCTGTTTCATAACTACTACAATATTTTGAATATACTTCATTTCTTACACTTTCAGGCAGAAAATTATTTTCTGTGGTATAAACATAAATATCATAGTCCGAATTTTCATCATTATTACCACAAGCTCTTGAGCCTGCTACAGCTACAGCGTCCACTTCCGGATATTCTTTGAATACATCTAAAATATTTTTAATATCTTCATTAAATTTAACAGTCATTATATTTTCTCCTTTTGATTTCAATAGTTTATAAATTAAACTTTCTACAATGAATTTTTGTACAAAATACACAAATATAAGATTAAAAATTATTCCCCACTGGCTTTCAGTGAGGAATTATTTTGCTGTGAATTAGCTATATTTACTAAAACAATTAAAATTACTTATTAATTTCAGCGTCGCCTGTATCGTTATACAAGTTAAATCTGAACAGCTTAGCTTCATCTTCCTGATTTTCACATACGATGTAAGCCTGAGCAATCTTACCACCTTCGATAAGCTGTGTTAAACCAACAAGCTGGCAAAGCTTACTTTTAAGGTTCAAGTGGTCGCCCTCTCTTGTTACCAGAAATACGTTGCCCTGACATGTATCTAGCACGGCAAGGAATTCAGTAACATCGATGTCATGAAGTTCAATAATTGGTGTCATAAAAAATTCCTCCTTAAAAAATTCGTGCCTACTCTGGACTTGTAATCTCATTTCGGACCTTCCCTAACAGGTTGTTAAGTTTTACCTGTTGATTATATTATAGCAGTTTATTTGTGAATGTCAACAAAAATTTATAAGCTCATTTATTCAACAGTTACAAATACAAAAGAATTTTTTAGCAATTTCGACCAAAACTAAAACTATTTTGGTTATTTCTTATATATTACTTTATCTAAATTTATCCAATTAGCACAAGGTTTTAATGCCAAATTTTATACTTTAATTCATTTCGCCAATTTTAAATAAATTAAAAGCTTCTAACTTCTAACTTCTAACTTTCAATCTTCCATCACTTATTTCAATTTTTCGTGGTGTACTTTCTGCTATGGAATTGTCGTGGGTTATCATAACAACTGTTTTACCCTGATTGTTAAGTTTAAAAAGAATATTCATAATTTCTTTGCCTGAGCTTACGTCCAAATTGCCTGTAGGTTCGTCTGCAAGAATAAGTGGCGGTGATGACGCTATTGCTCTTGCTATGGCTACTCTTTGCTGTTGTCCTCCCGACAACTGTCCCGGCAGGTGGCTGGCTCTGCTTTGCAAATCTACAAGTGCAAGTGCATTTTCAGCCAGATTTCGGCGTTCTGACTTTTTTATTCCTCGGTACAGTAAAGGCAATTCAACATTTTCGAGTGCAGATAAGGAATTTACAAGATTAAAGCTTTGAAAAATAAAACCTATTTCTTTGTTTCTTATTTCGCTTAATTTGCCTTCGCCCAAATCAAATATATTGTTGCCGTTGAGATAATATTCTCCTTTTTCGGGAATATCCAAGCACCCAAGTATGTTCATAAGGGTAGATTTGCCCGAACCTGACTGTCCCACTATAGACACAAATTCGCCTTTATCAATGCTAATACTTACATTGTCCAAAGCCTTTAAGGCTGTGTCACCTACAACATATTCTTTGGTTATGTTTTTCATCTCTATTAAACTCATTTGCATACCACCCTTATAATGATGCAGTAAATTACATCTTAATCTAAAGCTATTATTACCAGCTTTTCTGTAAATATAAAAAGAGCCACCTTTTACAGTGACTCTTTACATATACTGTTAATCTGTTGCTTGTCAAGGAAAATGGCAAAGTGCTGAGTAAATTATGCCGACAAGATGTCTGTTAAATAAATATTAGTATAAATTACTGTCCCAGCTTTTCTGCCAGACTTTCATCTATTTTCTTTACCTTTTCAGGCTTAACCTTTTTCTTTCTATATGCCTTTGCGTATTTCCAAGCTTTTTTTAGGTCATCGTCCAAAAGTGCCTCAATCTTACTGTCGTACTCAGGCTTGATTCCATTTAGCACAACTATTGTGATAATTGAACGTGTGCTTAAATCTCCTGCTGAATACTGGGCATTCAGAACCGATGCAAGCTTATCTGTTTGCTGTCTGTTACCACTTTTAAGAAGCTCGTTAACCTTTGGCACAATATGACCCTCTGCAAATGTTACACCTCTGAATGGGTCGTAGCTGTCTTCTTCTTCCCAAATTTCTTCTTTTAGCTCAGGAAAAACATTAACCATTCTTTTGCAGAAAAATTTAGGGTCTGCGGTGCCATCGTCACCGTTCTTCTTTCTGCTTTTGCCTGAAATTTTAGGCTTGCGTACTGACAAAGCATCTGCAAAGTCGTTACCTATACTGCTAGCTTCTTTGTTGCCATCTGTTTCAGGGTCGAATATCCACGTATTCATACTTTTCCACTGGTTATCAGGGCCATCTTCGTTCATTCCGCAAACCTTTAAAGCGGTAAGCTTTTTCTTTGCGTTGTATACAACCATATAGGCATTGATTTCACCTGTAAACAATGCAGCATAGTCCTTGCCACTGTTATCAACATTTCTTCTTACATATCCTTGTGGCTCTAATACATTGGCAACCTTATCGGTTATTATATTCATAAAACTGTAGTCCATTTATATCATTCCTTATTTTCAATTTACCTTTTCAGTATAACGTATCTATTATACAGTTATTTTTTATTTTTGTCACTATATTTTTGAAAAATATACATTGCACCAATTACTTGTATATGTTAAAATTATAATTTAGAATAAGCTTTTATGTCTGCATTATTGCAGATTAAGATAATAATAGTAATTTAACTGCTTGCAGTTTATGGAGTATTTATTGCATACCCAATATTTATGAAAATGAAAGGCTGATATAAAATGTCAAAAAATTCAGCAATAGGAGTTTTTGACTCCGGTTTGGGAGGATTGACCGCTGTAAAAGAGCTTATACATTTTCTTCCAAATGAAAATATAGTATATTTTGGTGACACAGGCAGAGTGCCTTATGGCAACAGAAGTAAAGAAACCATTACTCGCTATGCTATACAGGACGCAAGATTTTTAAAATCTAAGGATATAAAAATACTTATAGCGGCTTGCGGTACGGTAAGCTCGGTTGCGGGTAATTTGGGTGACGAATTTAATTTGCCATACACAGGTGTTGTAAATCCTACAGCATTTGCCGCTACAAAAGCAACCGAAAACGGCCGAATAGGTGTTATAGGAACAACCGCTACAATAAACAGCTGTTCATATAAAAAGGCTATTGAAAAATTCAATAGTGACATACAGGTTTTTCAGCAGGACTGCCCGTTATTTGTTCCTTTGGTAGAAAACGGATTTCTTGACAGAAACGACATTGTTGTAAAAACCGTTGTACAGCGTTATTTACAACCACTGATTGAAAATAAGGTTGATACCCTTATACTAGGCTGTACACATTATCCCATTTTAAAAGATGTTATAGCAGATGTTATGGGCAAAAATGTAATTCTTGTGGACTCAGGCAAGGAAACCGCACGTTATGCTACTAAAATCATAAAAGAAAACAACCTTGAAAATACACAAACCGAAAATGGTAGCTGTGAATACTATGTAAGCGACCACGTTGAAGATTTCAGCAAAGTAGCAAGCCTGTTTTTGGGAAATGAATTTAATCAAGATGTACACAGAATCAACATAGAACATTATTAAGGTGAAAAATGAGTAACAGCGAATACATTATAGATATTATAGGTACACAGACAGTTGATGGTGAAAGGGACGTTATAAAAGTGACAACCACAGGTGACTATACGGTTGCACCAACAGGCAACAGGTTTATTCGTTATAATGAATATGATAATGACAATCCTGCAATGTCGCAGAAAACTGTAATAAAAATCTGTGAAAATCAAATTTCTATTGTCCGTAAGGGTGGCTACGAGTCGCAACTTATACTGGAACTTAACAAACGTCATCAATGCCACTATGCCACACCTATGGGTTCACTGTTTATTGGAGTGTACACCAACAAAATGGATATAGAGCTTGACGAAAACGGTGGCAGGCTAAGTGTGGAATATACACTTGATTTTGACACAAGCAATGTAAGTGAAAACGCATTTAATATAATAATAAGAAAAAATTAATCTGAAAGGACGTACATATATAATGGCGAATATCGCAAAAAAAGCATCAGAAACTCTTAAAGAGGCTATAATTGAAGCTATAGAAAAAGCAAAAAGCACAGGACAGCTTATAGAAGCTGAAACACCCGATTTTATTATTGAAGTTCCTGCCGATAAAAAGAACGGCGATTTGGCAACAAATGTTGCAATGGTATGTGCAAAAGCATTTAGAACAGCACCAAGAAATATTGCACAGGCAATTACAGAAAATTTGTCACTTGAAAATACATATGTTAATAGATTTGAAATTGCAGGTCCGGGATTTATTAACTTCTTTTTGAGTAGTCGTTATTATGCAGATGTAATAACAGCAGTAGAAGAAGAAGGCGAAGATTACGGAAAGTCAGACTTTGGCAACGGCAAGAGAATTTTGCTTGAGTTTGTTTCTGCCAATCCTACAGGCCCTATGCACATTGGTAATGCCCGTGGTGGTGCTTTGGGTGACTGCCTTGCAAGTGTATTGCAAACAGCAGGCTATGATGTTGACAGAGAATTTTATGTAAACGATGCCGGCAATCAGATTGAAAAGTTCAAAACTTCACTTGAGGTTCGTTATCTGCAAATTTATGACAGTTCTGTAGAAATGCCGGAGGACGCTTATCAGGGTGCTGACATTACCGCACACGCAACAGCATTTAACGAAATCTATGGTGACAAATACCTTAATACATCATCAGAAGAACGCAAGCAGGCACTCTGCGATTATGCACTGCCCATAAATATTGCTAATTTGAAAAAAGATTTGCAAAAATACAGAATTGAATATGACAACTGGTTTCTTGAAAGTTCACTGCATAACAGCGGTGCTGTAGCTGATATTATAGAAAAGCTTAAAGAGTCAGGCCATACATATGAGCAGGACGGTGCTTTGTGGTTTAAAACAACCGACTTTGGTGATGACAAAGACCGTGTACTTCTTAGAGCAAACGGTGTACCTACATACCTTGTACCAGACATTGCTTACCACTACAATAAACTTGTTACCCGTAATTATGATGTAGCTATTGATATTCTGGGAGCTGACCACCACGGCTATATTCCAAGAATTAAAGCGTCTATGGAAGCTTTGGGTGTTAACCCTGACAAGCTGGACATTATAATTATGCAGATGGTTCGTCTTATTAAAGACGGTGATGTGTACAAGCTTTCTAAGCGTTCAGGTAAAGCCGTAACATTAAACACACTTATAGAAGAAGTTCCTGTTGATGCCGCAAGATTTATATTCAATATGCGTGAACCAAACACCCAAATGGACTTTGATATTGATTTAGCTGTTGCAGAGGACTCACAAAACCCTGTTTATTATGTTCAGTATGCACACGCTCGTATTTGCAGTATTATAAAGTCACTTGAGAACGATGGCGTTAAAGCAAGAAAATGCACAGCCGAGGAGCTTGCTTTGCTAACAGCAACAGAAGAAAAGGAGCTTATCTCTCATATTGCAAGCTATACAAACGAGGTTATTTCTGCCTCTAACGATTACGACCCTACAAAGGTTACACGCTATGTTTTACAGCTTGCTTCACTTTTCCACAAATTCTACAATGCTTGCAGAGTTAAAGGTGATGATGAAGCTCTTACACAGGCAAGATTAAACCTTTGTATTGCAACTAAAATTGTAATTAAAAACGTACTTACAATGCTAAAAATCAACGCTCCGGAAAGTATGTAAACTGATTTCAGCCTATTGGTTGATAAAATACAACAAATATAAAAATTAATTAAAAGCCGATGCGTTAAGTTGCATCGGCTTTTGGTTTATAGAAATATTATTATTGTATCTACATATAATAAAGTAAATACGTTGTATTGACATTGTGTATTCATCGTGATATAATTTGTTTAAGAAAAGAGGTGCTGAAAATGGCTCAAACATCAGTAAATATTCGTATAGACGAAGATTTGAAAAAAAACTTTGATTATGTATGTAATGAATTAGGAATGAATATGACTACTGCTATAACCATATTTGCTAAAAAAGTATGTCGTGAACATCGCATACCGTTTGAAATATCCTATGACCCTTTTTATAGCAACAGCAATATTAACGCAATTAACGAAAGTGCTAAACAATTAAAAGAAGGCAAGGTTATTATTAAAACATTTGATGAGCTAGAGGCTATAGCAAATGAGTAAATTATCTTTTTCAGAAAAAGCGTGGCAGGAATATCTATATTGGTAACAACAGGATAAAAAGACTTTAAAACGAATAAACCAGCTATTACAGGATATTGATAGAAACGGCTATGACGGTATTGGTAAGCCAGAGCCTCTCAAGGGCAATTTGTCAGGACTATGGAGTAGACGAATAGATGATACCAACAGACTGGTTTACAAATTATCAGATGGCTTTATAGAAATTTTACAATGTAAAGGTCATTATAACGACTAATTCTAATTCAAAAACAGAAATACAGACAACATTAAAAGCCGATGCGTTAAGTTGCATCGGCTTTTGGTTGTTACGTTTTTCGTATTAAAAAACGGCTGTTTGAATTGAACAGCCGTTTTTGCAAAATCTTTTTGTTTAATTGTTTTTGTATTGTTTGTATTATTTGTCGGGTTAATCAGGCTTTTGCTGTTTTGTCTTTTGTGTTGAAAATTCTGTCTACCACACCTGTTTTCTCCAGAAAACGTGCAAAGAACGCACCTACTATGGTAACAACCACAAATTCACCAAGTGCCACACAGCCCGCTGTTACAAGAAATCCTGCCAATGTAAAGCCTTCACCTATGAACAACTCTATTTCAAGACCTACAAGCACACCATTGAAAATTGCAGGCATAATCAAACTAAAAATAGGTATATTAAACAAACGCACATTACGCAAAGCATACATACACAGGCAAGCTAAAAATGTTGCAAGTGAACCTATTACAATATCAAGCGGAAGTGCCTGAAAACAAACTAAGTTTGCGATTACACAGCCTATAGTTAAGCCTGGAATAGCAGACGGCGTAAACAACGCAAGCACTGTAAGAAGCTCGCTTACACGAAACTGCACCGCCATTGATGTTGACCCCGGCAGTAAAATTTCTTGTGCGTAAGTAAGTGCTACATATAAAGCACCAATAACCGCACCCTGTACAAGAAACATTGTACTTTTTTTAATCATATTAAATTCCTCCGTAGTATTTATTTAAAGTCAGGATTTTGCGAACTGACCGCACCAAACGTGCAAATAATATATTACAACATTACGCTATAAAAATCAAGCATTATTTTCTTCTATAACCGAAACCGCAGTTTCTACTGCTGACATTTCCATATTGCACTTCAATTTATAGACAGGTATATTCACAACTATATTTTCAATAAAAGCCAACAGCTTTTCCACCTCGTTCTGACCTTGATAGCGTAGGGTCTGGGCAAGCAAGAATGAAATTGATTCTTTTGCTGTAGCTTTTTCTACAGAATTTTCCTTACCTCTTTGCAACAGAAAAATCCCCGCAAGAGGTGCTTTTATATTGTTGCCATAATCCTCTTTGCCCTGCCACGGTGTTCCATAAACATAAATCTTACTGTTTATATTACGCAACACAGGTTTATCTCCATTTATAAATTCTACCTTATCACCAAAATATTTTTTCCATAACCTTATATGTGTGGTTTTGCCTGTTCCGCTGGGTGCTGTAAAAATATAACCTTTACCCTTGTACAATATTGAGGCACTGTGCATTAATATTCCATTGTAATCGGTAAGCAATTTACGACAGATTTTTCGGAAAATCGCAATAAATTCGCACATATCAGCATTGTATTCTTCAGCAATGCTTTTTTCGTATAGAATATCATCTTTGGTTGCCTCAACAGCAAAAGCATATTCGCTGTTTGTACTTAAATACGGCTTCAGCTTTTTTGTTACATAATTATTATTGGTGGTTATCTTAATATTAATTTCTGCTATACTATATACTGACATATTTATCACATCAAATCTTCAAAATTTACTACAACATCTCCATTTTCGTTCTGTTCAACAGAAGAAGAAGCTTTGTCTGTTGTTTCTGAACTAACTGAACTGCTTGGCTTACTTGAGCTATCTGAATTAACTGAACTGCTTGGCTTACTTGAGCTATCTGAACTAACTGAACTGCTTGCTTTACTTGAGCTGTTACTGTTCTGTGTAGCTTTACTGCTTGTACTGTTGCTTTTTGAACTGCTGTTTTTAGAAGTAGTTGTATTGTTGTCTGTATTGTTTTTTGTGTTAGAACTACTTGTTAATGTACCGGTATTACCCGATGAATCAATATTACTGCCTTGAGCCGAAGAACTGCTTTGGCTGTTCATTTTACTTTCTGAAGCAGAACTGCTTTCACTCTCTGCTCCTATATCATCTTTATTACTGCTGTTTTCGTCTGTAGCTTCTATTGCATTTCCTTGTTCATCTGTAGCTATCTCAGCATATCTGGCATTTGAATTATCATTTGTTCCTGCACAACCGTTACAACTGCAAGCAAATGTACCAACACAAATTGCAGACAGTACAACAGAAACTACTTTAAGTTTATTGTTCATATAAAAAACCTCTTTCCTATTCCCTAAAAATTACCCCTATGACAAAATGCGTTGACCTCCAAAAGTTAGATTTTTAGGTCTAACTTTTCAGGGTCGGGTCAAAAAGCCATAGGGGATTTATTAATATTTGTATTTAATTAAGCTTGATTTATCTTGTTTATACTTTCTGTCCTATATTCTACAAATCAAGGTTTAAAAACATCTTCAATCCAACCTTCGCTATCGGTTGTTCTTTCTGTAGCTGTCTGAGTTGGCTCTGTGGCAACTTCCTCCACAGGAAATTTATCAATTATACCAACAACATATCTCTGAATAAGAACGGCATCGCTAACAGATACTTTTCCGTTGCCATCAACATCTGCAAGATTTTTCTGTTCTTCTGTAAGGGCTACAGCACCAATTACACTACGTTGTAGATATATTGAATCTGCGGTAGTAACCCTGCCGTCACCGTTTATATCTCCGTATACCGATGATAAATTTGTGTTGCTGTTTTGCTTTGCATCATATGCTGAAGTTATTACTGAAAAAGCAGAAGCCACCACAATAATACATATTGCGAGTATAAATACAAACCTTCTTTTTTTCATAATTACTATTTCCTTTCCTGATATATTTTCATCAAATACACAAATAATACCCCAATTTACTTATAATAATATATCTGATAAATCTTTTTGTCAATATAATAGGTTATATTTTTACAGCATACAATAAGCCTGTTTACCATATTGCTTGGTAAACAGGCTGTTGATAATTCTTCCTGAAAGATATATATTTTGGCTATATGCTGTAATATCAGAACATACCTTTTATAAATTCATCAATAAACTGTTCTATTACATTCATTGCACTGTTTGTTTGTACAGAGGCACTGCCCTGTGAAATTTCAAGTCTGGTAATGTACAGGGTAAGCTTCTTTTCCATAAATTCAAAGGTGTATTCTGAAGGTACTATAACACTATTTCCATTAACACTTACTTTGGAGCTTATAATCGTAAGTGAAGGTTCTATTGTTTTCATAATCCAATCGGTAGGAATAGAGAGTGTTCCCAGTTTTGTATTACTGAGTGTCATTGTAATGGTTTTATCCTCTGCATTAAGCTGAACTGTTGCATCTGCCGAAAAGATAATTCTTGTATCCCTCCAGTTTAAATCAACATATAGCTTTGCACTGTTTTCACCCTGTAGGTAAACAGATGCACCTTGTACCGTTATTGCGTTTTCGTCTGCAACCTCTTGCTTGGCTGTGTATTCATTCATTATTGTTGCAATAATACCGTTTATATCATCATCAGTTATTTGCTGTTCTTCACCAAGTACAATAGATTTTACAAGAGGCTTGTATATAGTTGTTGAGGCTGTTGTGTTAAGCTTATCAGCCTCGGAAACGTCTGTAACTGACGTATACAGCCAATATATAACTGCACCCAGTGCTACAAAAAGAATAAGCAATACAACAATTATAATCACTAAAGCTTTGCCAGATTTTTTCATATACTCAAATCCTTTTATACTTTATTTCAGTTCTGCAATAGTTACACCCGCTTCACCTTCACCAAAAACGCCAAGCCTGTATGACTTTACATACTTACAGCGTTTTAAGTAGCTGTGTACCTCTTTACGCAATACACCTGTACCCTTTCCGTGTATTATAGTTACCTGATGTATTCCTGACAGTGTGGCAGAGTCTAACGCTCTGTCAAGCTCCATTACAGCCTCCATAGCTGTCATACCACGCAAGTCAACCTCTGTTACAGCTTTTACCGTTGCGTTGCTCTTTACTGTACGCTTTGATGAACGCTGAACCTGTTGCTTTTTCTTTTCTTCAAGCAAACGCAGATTGTCAAGGCTTACCTTTGTTTTAATAATACCTGCCTGAACCAGTACAGTGTCACCCTTTGGTTCTTCAAGCACAACTGCCTTTTTGTCAATATCAAAAATAAGAACATTATCGCCTACTTCAAGCTTTCGTGGCAATTTGTAATCGTTTGTTTTTCCCTGTTCAACAGGGTCTGCATTTTCTTCCATATTGCGAATATCTGCACGAAGCTTTGCCTTTTCTTCGGCTGTAAGCTGTTTGTGTTTGTGCAAATCGTTCAGTTCCTCCATAAGTGCTGTTGCACTTGCACGGGTTGTTGAGGTTATACGCAGTGCTTCCTCTCTTGCCTTTTTTAATTCATATTCAGCCTGTTTTTTAAGCTGTTCTATCTCTCGCTGTGCTTTTTCTCTGTCCTGCTGTGCCTGTAGTGTAACTTTTTCGGCATACTTTATTTTTTCATCATAGGTTTGTCTTTGCGTTTCAAGAGTTTGTACAACATCTTCAAACTTTCTGCTTTCGTCAGAAACAAGCTGTCTTGCTTTGTCAACAAGTGATTTATCCATTCCCAGACGTTCAGAAATTGCAAAAGCATTTGACCTGCCCGGTACGCCTATAAGTAATTTATATGTAGGTCGCAGTGTGGCTACATCAAATTCACAACAAGCGTTCTCAACAAATGCACTTTGCAGTGCATATTCTTTTAACTCGGCATAATGAGTAGTTGAGGCTATTTTTGCACCCTGACTTCTAAGTTGCTCCAGTATTGCTATGGCAAGTCCTGCACCCTCAACAGGGTCTGTGCCTGCTCCAAGCTCATCTATTAACACCAAACTGCTTTCATCGGTTTGTTTTAATATCCTTATGATATTTGTCATATGTGCAGAAAAGGTTGACAACGACTGTTCTATGCTCTGTTCGTCACCAATATCAACAAGTATCTTTGAAAATACTGACAGCCTACTTTGGTCGTGTGCCGGAATCATAAGACCACACATAGCCATTGCTGTTAAAAGTCCTATAGTTTTAAGCGTTACTGTTTTACCACCTGTATTAGGGCCTGTTATAACAAGCGAATTAAAGCTTTCTCCCAAGTGTACGTTTATAGGCACAACCTTATCCTTATCAATAAGCGGGTGTCTTGCCTTGTTAAGGTTAATAATACCCTCATCATTCATAATAGGCATACTTGCTTTCATTTTATATGCAAGCGATGCCTTTGCAAAGATAACATCAAGCTGTGTTGCTGTATTGTAGCTGTTAATAATATCGTCTGCAAAGCTTCCTGCTGTGGCTGAAAGCTCATATAAAATACGTTCTATTTCGGCTTCTTCCTTAGATTTTAGCACCTTTACCGCATTATTTGCCTCAACCGCACCCATAGGTTCAACAAAAACAGTTGCACCACTTGAAGATGTATCGTGTACCAAACCGGGTACATCTCCTCTACATTCTGCCTTTACAGGTACAACATATCTTCCGTCACGAATTGTAACAATAGGCTCTTGCAAAAATTTTTGGTAGCTTTGAGAACGCACCATTTTGTCAAGAATCTCTCTTGCCTTTGTAGAGGTTTGTTTAATCTTTTTGCGAATTGCTGATAATGTTACTGAGGCATTGTCGCTCATTTCTTCTTCAGAAACAATGCTTGTAAATATTTTTTCCTCCAGAAATTTATTTGTAACAAGCACATTAAAATGAGAGTCCAGCACAGTTTCTATTCCTGCGGATTTATCTCTCCATTGCTTCAATCCTCTTATAACACGCAGAACCTCTGCAATTTTTAATAATTCACCCATAGTAAGGCAACCGCCTGCCTCGGCTCTTTTAAGGCTGTTTACTACATTGCTGATACCGCCAAAGGACGGTGAACCAAACCTGCCACTAAGCATATAAGCATCATCTGTTTGCTTTAACAGCTTGTTAACCGTATAAAGGTCTGTGGCAGGTCTTAATTCAAGTGCTGATTGTTTAGAGTCAGCAAACGCAGTTTCACCTGCAAGCATATTGAGTATTTTATCAAGCTCAAGTGCTTTTAAATTTCTATTCATTTTATTCTCCATTATATTTCTTATGTTTATCTTATTGTTTTGTAAAATTCCAATGTTTTAAAATTATGCTCTGTTCTTAAAATCAAATATTCTTCGGTGCATTTTTCAAGCACAGCAAAGCCTTCGTCTGACAAACTGAAATTGAACATCTTGTTAAATTCGGCATAAACGCAGTATCTCATAGCGGTTGTAACACCCATACCAATGCTTATGCTGTATTCGTCAACCGTTGACATACAATCACCGCACATTAGTCTGCCTGAATATGGCAGAAAATACATTTTTTCATTTTCATAACATTTACAGTTGTTACAGCACAGCAAGTCAGGCATATAACCACTAAAGCACATTACCCTTAATTCCACTGCCGATTTTATAACAGCCGGTGGTCTTTTATTGTTACTGAGTAAATACAAAGCATTAAGAATTAAACGCAGATATTCTTCTGCCTGAGTTTCTTTTGGTGCAAGATAGCCAAACAACTCACAAAAATACTGTGCAAGTGACATATTTACAATATCTGTTCTAAGCTTAATAAACATTTCTTCACATACGGCGTCATCTATTATGTATTTATCCCGACTGACATATATTATCAATCGGGAATAGCACAGCAACCTTGTTGCTGAACCTTTTGCACTTTTCAGACTTCTGCAATTTTTTACGAAAGCCTTGATAACTCCGTTTTTTCTGGTTAACACAGTGATAAGACGATCGTTTTCACCAATATTCTGTTCCCCTATTATCAGTCCGTCCGTGGAGATTTTCATCATCGTCCTCCTGCATATCAAAATCATCTTCTCTGTTATAATATTCCGGAAAATTTTTCTCCTTTGCATCTCTCAAAGAGGTATAACGCAAATAGTCCATTACACTGCCTGTTTCAAGAAAGTTTGACCACGCATCATAAATATCCATATCTACACACCCTTATAAAAATTAAGCTGTAATGACGTACACAATAAATAATATGTTCGCAAACAGCCTATGTTTACAGTATACCTCTTTTATAATGGTGATATGGGGTGTAATTTGTAGAAGAAAAATTTTGAAAGTTTTGGAAATCACAACAAAGAACCCTGCTTTAAATTAGGTTTTATTAGTCAAGAGATTTTTTAATCATATTAAATAAACCTGAAATTTTAATTCAGTAAAAAATACCTGCAACAAAAACTCTTAACTTTCAAAATCGTTTTCATCAAAGCCAAAGCTTCTCAGCAAGCCCTCTCGGTTTCGCCAGTCCTCTTTTACCTTAACCCATATAGTAAGGTTGACTTTGCAGTTGAAAAATGCTTCCATATCCTGCCTTGCATATGTGCCTATTTTTTTCAACATTGCTCCTTGCTTGCCTATAATAATTCCCTTATGACTATTGCGTTCACAGTAAACGGTAGCATCTATATCTATAATATTCTTGTCCTCTCGGGTTCTCATTCGTTCAACCACTACCGCTGTACCGTGTGGTATTTCTTTATCAAGAAGTCTAAGCATTTTTTCTCTTATCATTTCCGAAGCAAGAACACGCTCAGGCTGGTCTGTAAGTGTATCCTCATCAAAAAGATGTCCGCCCTCCATAGCCAGCTTTTTAAGCTCGTCTTTAAGCTGGTCAATTCCATTGCCTGTTTGTGCCGATACAGGAACTATTGCGTCAAAGTCAAACTTTTCGCTATAACGTGCTATTTGTAGCATAAGGTCACTTTTCTCTTTTACTGTATCAATTTTATTAATTGCCAAAACCGCAGGCACACCCATTGTCTTAAATTTTTCTATAAGCTTCAATTCTGTGTCGGTAATATCTCTGCAAGCCTCTGTTACAAGCAAGCAAGCGTCTACACCCGAAACTGATTCATTTACAGATTTAACCATATATTTTCCAAGCTCTGTTCTTGGTTTATGAATACCGGGTGTGTCTATAAATACAAGCTGTGTTTCAGCTTCAGTAAGCACACCCATAATTCTTGTTCTGGTTGTTTGTGGTTTGCTTGAAACTATTGCAATTTTCTGTCCTAACATCTTATTCAGTATTGAAGACTTACCAACATTTGGTCTGCCAACAATGGCAACAAATGCAGATTTATCATTTAAATTATTATCAATCATAAATTCCTCCATAAAAAATGGTATAATTGTTGTTTTTCTTAATTATACAACAATTATACCATACTCATCAAAAATTTTAAAGGCTTATAAGCTGTGTTATATACTTATTAAATAAGGCTTATAAGCTGTGTTATATACTTATTAAATCCGGTTTGTATTTATATTATCATTTTGTTACTTTATCTTCTTTTTTATTTATATTCTCAGAGATTTCTTCATCTTCTTTTTTTAGCTCTCTGCGTAATTCAACCGCATTTTTTATATTGTCCACTATACCTCTTGGCCCTATTATAATAAATAATATGCTAAACAACATACTTATTATAAACACTGCAAGATATTCGGGTGTATTGCACAGAAAAGATATAATTCCCCAGATTACATCGGTATCCCCAAATATAAGTACACCAATAAACACAGAAACTGTTGCAGACACAAGCACTGCTCCTGCTGATGTATCTTTTGCAATTCGGATAAGTCGGGATTTTTCGGTTGTAATTGCATTACAAACTCTTTCTACTGCCGTATTCACAAGTTCAAGTGCCATAACCAGTGCTATAACAACAAGCAATATAGAAAGCTTTGTTACACTGAGATTATAAAACTGCGAAAAATACAAAACATACATTGCCGCAATCATATGTATTCTCATATTGCGTTCATCACAAACGCAATCAACTATACCCCTAAAAGCATAAAAAAAGCCTTTTAGAAAGCTCATCACAAGATTAATCCTCTCTTACATAGCTGGTAGAAGCCGGCAAGCCAAGCTGTGACATTACCTTTTCTTCCTTTTCTCTCATTCTTATTCTTTCCATATTGGTTTCGTGGTCGTATCCAAGCAAATGCAGTACAGAATGTGCTGTAAGATAACCAACCTCACGCTGTAAGCTGTGACCATAGCGGTCTGCCTGTTCAACAGCCTTTTCCATAGAAATAACTACATCGCCCAAAATCTGAGCCCCTGTTTTTGGGTCTATATCATATGTTCCGTTTTCGCTCATAACAAACGACAGTACATCTGTAGGCATATCTTTATCCCTGTACTGTTTATTAAGCTTATGAATTTCCTCGTTATCCACAAATGTAACGCTGATTTCTGCTATTCCCTGAAAGTTCTCAAGCTGTAGAACTGCATGGCAACAACGTCTTACCAACATTCTCAGACCTGTAGGAATTTTCACCTTTTTCTGATTATTTGTTATAATAACACGAATTTTATCCATTTCTTCTTTTAGCCTCCTCGCTGTTTCTCTCGTAAGCCCTGATAATATCCTGTACTAACTTATGACGTACCACGTCACGCTCGGTAAAAGTTACACACTCAATATCATCAATGTTTTTCAATATTCTTATACTCTCTTTTAAACCGGATTTACTGCCATTTGGCAAGTCTATTTGAGTAACATCTCCGTTAATAACCATTTTGGAGTTAAAACCAAGTCTGGTTAAAAACATCTTCATTTGTTCTCTTGTTGTATTTTGTGCTTCATCAAGAATAATAAAGCTGTCGTCCAAAGTTCTGCCTCGCATATATGCCAGCGGTGCAACCTCTATATTACCACGCTCTACATATCTTTGGTATGTTTCTGCACCAAGCATATCAAACAAAGCATCATAAAGCGGACGCAGATAAGGGTCTACCTTGCTTTGTAAATCACCCGGCAGAAAGCCAAGCTTTTCGCCTGCCTCAACCGCAGGTCTTGTAAGAATTATTCTGTTTATTTCGCCTGCTCTAAACGCTGTAACAGCCATTGCAACAGCCAAATATGTTTTTCCTGTACCTGCCGGCCCTACACCTATTGTAATGGTGTTGTCCTTTATAGCTTTGCAATACTTTTTCTGCCCAAGCGTTTTGGGTTTAAGCGGTTTACCCTTTGAGGTTATGCAGATACAATCTCCTGCCAGACGCTCTATTTTTTCTTCACTGCCTTCGTTTATAAGCGAAATACAATAACGCACATTTTGTTCGCTTAGGGTTTCTCCTCTGTTAAGCAATGAAAGCAAATTCTCGATAACCTTTGTTGCTTTTGAAACACCTTCAATATCTCCGTTTATCTTCAGGTTAGAATCACGCCCTACCACAGTAACAGCATACTCGTTCTCGATAATTTTGATGTTTTCGTCAAAGCTACCAAACAAAGCAACAGCGTTCTCCATTCGGTCAATACTTATTATTTGCTCCAATACATTTTCACCTACAATTATAGTAAAGCATATAAAACTTAAATATAGTTAAATTTGATATAAATTCAACAAACATTACGCAAATACTGTTATCAGAATTGTTGTAATTATAACACAGTTTTTAAATTTAGTCACTATTTTCTAAAAAATTGGGTAAAACTTTTCAATTTTCAGCACATTAGCAACATTACATTATCCGTTTTTGTGCAAATATTACAAAACGATTGTCACTTTTTTTAAAATTAAATATAACTCCACAAGCATATACTCCATACTCTCTATTATTTCACCGCATTACAATAATATTACCGCCGTATGGAACAATTTTACATTTTAAAACAAAAACTCCAACCAATTCAATAGATTCAACAAATTAAACATCTGTCAAATAAAATGCTTGACAGACGGTAACATAGATAGTATAATAAGCAATAGTGACTGTAAAGTTTTCAGCTTTACAGCAACTTTAAAGGAGTGATTTATTTGGATAAAAAGCTTATAACATCACTGCTTTTGGATTTTTACGGACAACTGCTCTCTGAAAAACAGTTTGAGATTATGGATTATTATTATAATGATGACCTTTCTTTAAGAGAAATTTCGGAAATAGTAGGCATTACACGTCAGGGTGTACACGACACTATCAAACGTGGTGAGCAGTTCCTTGATGAGCTTGAAACCAAGCTTGGACTTTACAATAAATGGCAAAATGTTGAAGCTCAGTTAAAAATTATTGAAGTTGCTGTTACCGACATTCACAGTGAAAACAACCTTGAATGTCATAGCGTTTATATAGCCGATAATTGTAACAAAGCTATAACAGCTATTGGAAATATTAAAAACAAATTCTGATTTTAGAGGTGATTTCTTTGGCTTTTGAGGGTTTATCAGAAAAACTCAGTGCAGCATTTAAAAAA
Source organism: Acutalibacteraceae bacterium (assembly GCA_036306965.1). GTDB lineage: Bacteria > Bacillota > Clostridia > Oscillospirales > Acutalibacteraceae > CAG-964. Next base: position 6,849 of record JAXJYN010000086.1, on the reverse strand, counting down.
CTGCGTTCAAAAGGTAAGCTTACAGAAAATGATGTAAAGGAAGCAATGCGTGAAGTAAGACTTGCGTTGCTTGAGGCTGACGTTAACTATAAGGTTGCCAAGGATTTTACAAACCGTATTTCTGAAAGAGCAATTGGTGCAGATGTAATGGAAAGTCTTACACCTGCCCAGATGGTTATAAAAATTGTTAATGAAGAATTAACTGCTCTTATGGGTGGCGAAGAAGTCAGAATTAAATGGTCATCAAAGCCACCTACAGTAATTATGATGTGCGGTTTGCAGGGTTCCGGTAAAACAACTCACACAGGTAAGCTTGCAAAAATGCTGAAAAAAGAAGGACATCGTCCGTTGGCTGTAGCCTGCGACATTTATCGTCCTGCTGCTATTGAACAGTTAAAGGTTGTTGCATCAAGCATTGATATACCTGTTTTTGAAATGGGCAAGACAAACCCTGTTAAAATTGCCAGAGAGGCTATTAAACACGCAAGAGACCACGGCAACGATGTTGTTATTCTTGATACAGCCGGCAGACTTCATATAGATGAAGCACTTATGGGTGAGTTGGCAGATATTAAAAAGGAAGTTGACCCACAAGAAATTCTGCTTGTTGTAGACTCTATGACAGGTCAAGACGCTGTAAATGTAGCAAAATCATTTAACGACCTGCTTGACATTACAGGTGTTGTTCTTACAAAGCTTGACGGTGACACCCGTGGTGGTGCGGCACTTTCTGTAAGAGCAGTTACAGGCAAGCCGATTAAATATGCAGGTACAGGTGAAAAGCTTGGCGATTTAGAGGTTTTCCATCCTGACAGAATGGCTGGTCGTATTCTTGGTATGGGCGATATGCTTACTCTTATTGAGGAAGCTGAGGACAGGCTGGACCAGAAGAAGGCTCAGGAAACAGCCGAAAAGCTTGCTAAAAACAAGTTTGACCTTAATGATTTACTTGACCAGTTTGAGCAAATCAGAAGAATGGGACCTATCAAGGGTATTCTTTCAAAAGTTCCCGGTGTAGATACAGGCAAGCTTGATGAAATGGATATAGACGACAGAATATTAGACAGAAATGCGGCTATTATTTTGTCTATGACTCCACAGGAAAGAGCAAAGCCAAACATTATAAATCCTTCTCGTAAAAAGAGAATCGCAAAAGGTTGCGGTATGAAGGTTGAAGAAGTTAACCGTTTACTGAAGCAGTTTGAACAAATGCAAAAGGTTATGAAGCAGATAGGCGGTAAAAAAGGTAAAAGACGCAAGTTTAAGAACCTGCCTGGTTTAGGTGGCCCTATGGGCGGAATGGGCGGTAACCCATTTGGCAAAATGTAATTTTAGTATTCATCCAAGAAATTGGTGAAGATATAAGTTTTTTTAAAATTTTTCGGAGGTGAAATAAAAATGGTTAAAATCAGACTAAGACGTATGGGTGCTAAGAAAGCTCCTTTCTACCGTGTAGTTGTTGCAGATTCAAGATACCCAAGAGATGGTCGTTTCATCGAGGAGATTGGTTACTACAATCCAATGGTTAACCCTGCTGAGGTTAAGGTTGATTCTGAAAAGGCTAAAAAGTGGATTGCTAACGGTGCTCAAATGACAGACACAGTTAAGTCTTTGTTCACTAAGTACAACGTACTTGGCGAGTAATTTCCAGTAATACCTTGAAGGAGTTCAGAAATGGAACAATTATTAGTTACTATTGCACAGGGCTTGGTTGACAATCCTGAGCTTGTAAAGGTTGACAAAGATGAACCTAACGAGCATGGTGTAATCGTATATCATTTACACGTTGCTGAAGAAGATATGGGTAGAATCATTGGCAAGCAAGGCAGAATAGCTAAGGCTATCCGTACTATTGCAAGGTCTACTGCTGTCAGAAGCAATACAAAGGTAATGGTTGAAATAGACTAATTCCGATACTACAAAGGCAGAGCGTTTACGCCCTGCCTTTTTTCAAAGTAAAAATCTGACAATAAAAATATCTTTACTTAACAATATGCTAAAAGGCAGAGCAACAGCTCTGCCTTTTTGTTGTTATATCACTTTTTTACCTTTTCTTTTGACACAGCTTTTACTTTTGCTTTTACTGTGCTTGAAGAGTTGTTTTCAAGCTCTGCCTGTAGGTTTTCTTTTGCTACAGACAGCATAAGCTTAATTCTGTTCTCCTGATTTACTCTTGACGCACCCGGGTCATAGTCAATAGCAACTATGTTTGCTTTAGGGTTAATTTCTTTAACCCTTCTTACCATACCCTTACCACAAATGTGGTTTGGCAGGCAACCAAAAGGCTGGGTACAAACAATGTTTGGATAACCGCTTTCAGCAAGCTCAAGCATTTCGCTTGTTAAAAGCCAACCCTCACCCATTTTGTTGCCCAAGCCAATAACACCGTCAACAAGGTGCTTTAAATGGCTGTATTTTCCAGGTGGAGTAAAGCCGTTGTTTACGGCACACTCTATAATAAGATTTTCCATTTTTTCAAGATACTTATATGCCTTAAAAAGCACATTGTACTTAATTTTATTACCACCATAAAGTTGAATATCCTGCAAGCGGTTGTCGAGCTTGAATAATGCAAAAGCCATAATTCCGGGTACGCATACTTCGCAACCCTGTTCGTTTAAGAAAGCCTCAAGGTTATTGTTGCCAAGTGGTGCATATTTTACATATATTTCTCCAACTACGCCAACCTTTACCTTTGGAACTATATTACGTTCAATATTTGAAAACGACTTTGCAATATCATCAAGGTTTTGTCTTTGTTGCTCTAGCTTAAAGCCTCTGCCCTCTTTATACTGCCCTATAATGTTTTCTATCCAGCTATCAACAAGTGCCATACTTTCGCCCTTGTTAACCTCGTAAGGCTTTGTCTGGTTACTTAACAGCATAAGTGTGTCACCATACACCAACGCACCTATAAGCTTTCTGGCTATAGGCAGTGTAAGTGTAAAGCCGGGGTTGCTTTCAAGACCGGAAATATTAAGTGAAATTACCGGCACAAACTCTAAGCCTGCCTTTTTCAGTGCTTTTCTTAGCAAATGAATATAATTAGAGGCTCTGCAACCACCGCCGGTTTGTGTGATAAGCAGTGCTGTTTTATGTACGTCATACTTACCACTTTGTAAAGCGTGAATAAACTGTCCTATTACAAGAAGTGCAGGATAGCAGGTGTCGTTATGAACATACTTTAAGCCTACCTGAGCAATCTCAGGGCCATCTGTTTCAAGCAACTCGGTATTATAACCATATTCATCAAACACACGCTTCATTATTCTGAACTGAATAGACGCCATTTGTGGTATAAGGATTTTATATTCCTTTTTCATCTCTTTTGTAAACAGCAGTCTTCCTGTTTTATCGTATTTTAAAGTAGCCATAAAAATCTCCGATATTTTAGTTATATTACTTATTTCTTATCCTTCTGCTCTGCTATAGCTGCAAGCAAGCTTCTTAGTCTTATCTTTACAGCACCAAGATTTGTAATTTCATCAATCTTTATCTGTGTATAAATTTTGCCTTCAGATTCAAGAATATCTCTTACCTCATCTGTTGTAATAGCATCTACACCACAGCCGAATGATACAAGCTGTACAAGGTTTATATCTTTGCTTTGTGCAATATAGTGTGCAGACGAATAAAGTCTTGCGTGGTATGTCCACTGATTAAGTACGGTTGTTGTGTAGCTTTCTGCCTTATCACAAATAACATCTTCTGATATTATTGCAACACCAAAGCTTGATATAAGCTTGTCTATACCCTTGTTTATTTCCGGGTCAACGTGGTATGGTCTGCCTGCAAGAACAATAATTTCTTTATTCTCTCTACGAGCCTGCTCAATAATAGCCTCGCCTCTTGCTTTTATCTTCTCCATATGGAGGTCATACTCCGCATAAGCAAGCTTTGCGGCATTTTTAACCTCTTTAAGTGTCAAGCCGTCAAAATATTTGCTTAAAGCCTCAAATGCCTTTTTAGGGAAGTCCTTCTTTCTGTGTATACCAAAATAATCATTTATAAATGTTATCTTCTTAACGTCCTTCATATTGGACTTTATAACCTCTGAATAGTAGGCAACTACAGGGCAGTTATAATGGTTGTCACTTTTGCCTTCGTCAAAATTATATGAAAGACAAGGATAGAAAATAGTGTCAATTCCATTATCTATAAGTGTCTGAACATGACCGTGCATAAGCTTTGCAGGGTAGCATACTGTGTCAGACGGTATAGTTTGCTGACCCTTTGCGTATATCTTTCTGTCAGATACAGGTGAGGTGTGAACCTCAAAACCAAGCTCGGTAAAGAAGGCATACCAGAATGGCAAAAGCTCGTACATATTAAGTCCCAATGGTAAACCTATTTTGCCACGCTTGCCCTCCTTTGGCTGATACTCTTTAAGTAGCTTCAGCTTATATTCATATATATTCAATGTTTCGTTTGGTGTCTTTTTAGTAACAGGCTTTTCACAGCGGTTGCCACCTATAAAGCGTCTGCCGTCTGAGAATTTATTTACTGTAAGTCTACAATTATTGCTACAGCCACCACAATTTACAACGCTTATTTCGTGAACAAAGTTTTTAAGCTGTTCAGCAGTTATAATGGTGCTTCTGCCCTCTGTATATTTTGACTGTGCATAAAGTGCCGCACCATATGCACCCATAAGTCCTGATATTGTAGGACGAACAACCTGCACACCCATTTCCAGCTCAAATGCACGAAGCACAGCATCATTAAGGAATGTACCACCCTGTACAACAATTTTTGTACCAAGCTTTGTTGGGTCAGAAATTCTTATAACCTTGTAAAGTGCGTTTTTAACAACACTCAATGACAAGCCTGCCGAAATGTCCTCTATAGTTGCACCATCTTTCTGTGCCTGCTTTACAGAACTGTTCATAAATACCGTACAACGTGAACCTAAATCTACAGGGTGTTTTGCAAACAAACCAAGCTTTGAAAAATCCTCTATGCTGTAACCCAGTGCATTTGCGAATGTTTGCAAAAACGAACCACAGCCTGACGAACAGGCTTCGTTAAGGAAGATATTATCAATAGCACTGTTATGTATTTTAAAGCACTTAATGTCCTGTCCGCCAATGTCTATAATAAACTCAACATCAGGCATAAAGCTTTTGGCAGCTGTAAAATGTGCCACTGTTTCAACTATGCCATAGTCTGCCATAAAGGCATTTTTTATAATTTCTTCACCGTAGCCTGTAACTGCTGATGAAGCTATGTAAATATTGGGAACTTCCTTATAAAGCTCCTCTAAAAACTCTTTTATAATAGGTACGGGATTACCACTGTTTGGCAAATAGCGAGATGTAAGCAGTTCACCGTCTTCGCCTGTAACAACAGCCTTTACAGTAGTTGAACCGGCGTCAATACCCAAAAAAGCCTTACCTTTATAAGACTTTAAATCTGCTGTTTTTACCTTTGCCTGCTGATGACGTTCTTTAAACTTGTTATACTCATCCTCATTATTGAAAAGAGGTGGGTTAAAAGCGAAGTCACCGCTACCGTGGTAATTATTTATTTCTTCAATAATCTTTTCAAAATTCACAGGATTTTCGGCACAAAGAGCCGCACCGCAAGAAACATAGTAAAGCGAATTTTCAGGGCATATACCTGTTGTATTCAAAACCTTATCAAAACGCTTTCTCAACTGCTCCATAAAAGTAAGCGGTCCGCCAAGATAAACCACCTGACCTTCAATCTCTCTGCCCTGTGCCAAACCTGCAACAGTTTGGTTAACAACAGCAGCAAAAATACTTTCTGCAATATCGCTTTTTCTTGCACCCTGATTAAGAAGTGGCTGAATATCGGTTTTTGCAAACACACCACAACGTGAAGCTATCGTATATATCTTTTCGCTTTGAGTAGCAAGCTCGTTGAGGTTTTCTATAGGAACATTAAGCAGTGTAGCCATCTGGTCAATAAATGCACCTGTACCACCTGCACAGGTACCATTCATTCTTACTTCCATACCACCTGTAAGGAACAGTATTTTAGCGTCCTCACCGCCAAGCTCAATAACAACATCTGTACCCGGAATAAAAGTATTTGTAGCCACACGGGTAGCATATACCTCTTGTACAAAGTCAATACCACAAGCCTCTGCCAAGCCCATTCCGGCAGAACCCGAAATAGCCAGCGGAGAGTTATCACACTGTGGCACAGCGGTTTTTGCTTTTCTCAATACATCTGCAATTTTCTGCTTAATTTGCGAATAATGACGTTCGTATGTACTAAATAATATTTTATTATTTTCGTCCAAAACAACACACTTTACCGTTGTTGAACCTACATCCAAGCCTACTTTCATAATAAATTCTCCTTGAACTTTTACACATTATAACTCATATACAAAAAACGGGAATATTAGTTGTATATTATGCAATAAAATTTACTCTATTTTACTTAAACCTTAACTTGTATTATATCACAGTAAAATTTAAATTAAAAGGGTAAATAACTGAAAAATATTGGGTTGCATATACGAGTAAAATTGCCTTATTTGTGTGACATACTCCCGCCGCCTACGCTACGCTTAGAGGCGAGGGCTTCTCGTTCAAGTACAGTAGCCTGTACAGTATCAGCGAGCTAACCCCGTGTGTCCCACGTTTTTGTTTTTATGTTTTATGCCAATGCTAAACGCATACCTTCATTTCGTATGTTTATAGCAGCGTTTACATCTCTATTGTGATGTGTCTGACAGCAATGACAATTCCACTCTCTAACCGACAAGTCTTTAGTATCGGGATTTTGGTAGCCACACACACTGCAAAGCTGTGAGCTTGCAAAAAACTTATCTACCTTTACAAGCTGTTTTCCTGCTTCTTCAAGCTTGTATTGCAG
>JAXJYN010000085.1:0-73662 GCA_036306965.1 Acutalibacteraceae bacterium | reverse complement strand
TTGGTGATGGAACATACAAAGCAACTGTAGAGGTGCAAAAGAAATATAAGCTTGAGGTTGACGGTGTTGCAGGCAAGAATACGATTACAGCACTGCGTAATGCTATAAACGAACAAATTTCTAACGTGAAAAATGCAGTAATAAATAGTGCTATTACCTATCTGAAAAAGGAGCTTACTTAATGACAGAAGGTATTATTGTAGCATTGATAAGTCTTTTAGGTTCAGGTTGCGGTGCATTGGTGGGCATTGTGGTTCAGTCAAAATTGATTAAATACAGGATTGAACAGCTTGAAAGAAAGGTGAGTGAACATAATAATCTGGTTGTAAGAACCTATGAAAATGAAAAACAGCTTAATCTTTTAAACGAAAAAATGTCTGTTGCAAATCATCGTATATATGATATAGAGGAGATGATGAAAAATGACAGAAATATTCAGCACAGCTAATATTTCAGCACTTGTTGTAATTGTAGGTATTTTAGCCTTTGTTGTTAGTGTTATTACACAGGTTACAAAAGAAATAGGTGTGCTTGCACGAATTCCTACATCATTACAGGTTACAGTATTGTCTGTTGTTTTAACCGTTGTAGCTTATTTTGCATATACTTCATATAAAAGCATTTATATTGAGTGGTATATGATAGTAGGTGCAATTATAGGTGGATTCATAGTAGCGTTTGTTGCAATGTTTGGTTGGGAAAAACTAACGGAATTATATTCAAAATTTAAAAATAAATAGTAAGTAATTAAGGCAGATATACACTCCTAATTTGTGTAAATCTGCCTTTTGTGCTTGTGAAGATTATTATAGTTATTTGCTAACTTCAGCTTAGTTTATCAAATCTACGAATAAACCTTCCGTCCTTTTCAACTAATTCTACAAACATCTCATATGGTCTTGCCCAATATTTATGTGTTTGAACGTCCATATATATTACAAATTTTTCGTGGGTTTCAGTATGCTCTGCAACTGCGGTTATTTCATACTCATTTCCCTTAAAGTGGCGGTATCTGCCGGGTGTAACCTCATCAAGTGGCATAACCATTTCAACTACAGGTATATCCTCAGTTACTACAGGCTCGTTATTGTTTTCTTCAACTTCTGTAACAAATTTATGCTCATCATCAAAGCTTAAAGAAAATTCACCGTTGTTCATAACAAGGATTCTTGCACTGTTACCCTCAATAGGTATTCTTACATAGCCTGTGTTATCAAAGCAATCACCTGTAAGTGCGTCTGTAAGCTTGCTGAAACCGCCCACAGCATTAAATTCAACATCGTGACGTTCATTATTAAGGTTAAGTGCAACATATACTGTTTGGTTATTGTAACAGCGTGAGAAAACTAACTGTTCATTTCTTATATAGTCATTTTTATAGTTGCCAAACTGTAAAGCTTCAAGAGAATTTCTTACCTTACCAAGCTTTTTCAGGAAAGAATTAAGCTCCTCATTTGCATTGTCTATTTGTCCCAGATTAAGCTCAGGGCGAAGTGCATAGTCACTGTTGTTTGTTCTGCTACCTTCAACACCCCACTCACTTCCGTAATATATAGACGGCACACCAGGCATACAATACATTACAGTATATGCGTTTTTGAGGTGGTTTTTATCTCTTAAATGGCTTGCAATTCTGTTAACATCGTGATTATCCAAAAAGCTATATAAACACAAGCTTTGGTAAATTCCGCCTTGTGAAAATTGTCTTTGCAAAGAATGTGCTATTTCAAAATAGTTGTGGTCGTTGTGAGATGAATAAATACCCTTATAGCACTCGTAGTTTGTTACGGAATCAAGAGTATTTGGGTTAGCCCAACGGTTATAGTCACCGTGTATAATTTCACCCATCAACCAAAAGTCGGGTCTTTTACCCTTACAGAAATCTTTAAGCTGTTTGAAGAAGTTGAGGTCTACACAGTCAGCTGCGTCAAGACGTAAACCGTCTATGCCAAATTCGTCCATCCACATACCAACAGCACCAAGCAAATGCTCAACAACATATTGATTTTGCAGATTAAGCTTTACAAGGTCGTAATGTCCGCTCCAACCTTCATACCAAAATGGGTCGCCCGCAGGACTATTACCGCCGAAGTTAAGGTTCTGGAACCAACCACAGTAAATAGAGTTCTGTAAATTTTGTTGTACATCTTTAAATGCCCAAAAATCTCTGCCAACGTGGTTGAATACACCGTCAAGAACAACTTTAATACCATTAGCGTGTAGAAGGTCGCATATTTTCTTGAATGACGCATTATCACCAAGTCTTGTATCAATTTTATAGTAATCTTTTGTATCATAGCCGTGCTTTGTTGACTCAAAAACAGGGCCAAAATAAACAGCGTTTATATCTAATTCCTTCAAATGTGGAATCCAGTCTATAATTTTGTCCAATCGGTAGCTTTGCACACCGTCATTATATTCAGGAGCACCGCAAAATCCCAATGGATATATGTGATAGAAAATTGATTTGTTTACCCAGCTTGTCATAAAAAATTCACCTTACTAAAAATATGATTTTAAGAATGTAACATATCATAGTTTATACAATTCGTCACAATTCATTAATATGTCACACAAATTACGAGTATTATTGTAACATATAACTATATCAAATGCAAGCGAAAATTGTAAATTGCTCGTAAAATTTTGTGCATTTTTTATAAAAATAGGGTTGCTTATTAAAAGCAACCCATAAGATGAAATTTATTATAGAATTTTTGGAAAGAAAATGTTTACAAATTATAGTTCTGACTTATTAGTTCTTTCTAAAATATAATCAACTGATACATTATAATAATCAGCAAGCTTTATTAAATGTTCTACAGGTATTGTTTGAAAGCCACTCTCATACCTTGAATATACGGTTTGCTTTATTCCAAGATATTCAGCAATATCCACTTGCTTTAAATCGTGGTCCTCTCTTAAATCCCTTAAACGTCGGAAATACAAACAAATCACCTCAATAGTATTTATAAGTGCTACACTTTGTTAAGTGATAACAAAGTTCCGTTAAAACTGTAACTTCACATTTCTTGGCTTTTCGCTGTATCAAGGCTCATTCTCAAGCAGTAAATAAGTAGTCTGACTATAAGAAAGTGATAAAATGCAGGGTTTTACAGGGATAATCTGTTATTTACTTAATTTTTGCGATAAAAGTTATCTTACAATTTTTATTATCTAACATTAATCATTGTGTTCTGCAAGTTTGTCAAATTCAGGGCAGTATTCTATTAAATCCTGCACATTGCATTCAAGCTCTTTACAAAGCTTTGAAAGGACATACAAATCAATTCGGCTTATGTCACCTTTATAGTAGCCTTGCACTGTTTCAAAACGAAGTCCGCAATTTACACATAGCTTGTTTTTTGAATATCCTTTTTCTTTCATAACATCGGCTAATTTAAAAATTATTCCATATTCATTTGTTTGTAATCTTTCTTTCATTTATAACACCTCACATTGAGGATAACATTCAAAAAACTTCTTGACATTCTACATTCTGATGTAGTACAATATAGCTATACACTACATTAGAATGTAGTGTTAACTTTAATATTTACTTTTATTAGTAAAATTTTTTGTATTATACTTACACATTACGATAATTAAAAAATAAAAGTATGATGAAATTTGTTTAGATGGTAATTTATTATATGGGTTAAAGTGTATTTGAAAACAAAAATTATAGACATTTCTGTAGACAACTGCTATGTAAAACAATAAAACAAACCAATAACAACTATCAATATAAAATCCCAAGCAAAGTATTTACAAACACACTTTGCTTGGGGTTTTGCTTTCTGTACCTTGCAACACTCGACATATTATGGTATTATTTAGATGAACTTCCAGAGTAAAGGAATGATATAAATGATTGCTATTATTGATTACGGTGCAGGCAATCTTCAAAGCGTTGTTAAGGCTTTGAATTATATTGACTGTAAATGCGAAATTACCAACGACATTAACACTATTTTGAATGCTGACGGTGCAATTTTACCCGGAGTAGGTTCTTTTGAGGACGCTATGAATAGTATGAGGGCTTGTCAGGCAGACAAAGCTGTTAAAGAATTTATTGCAACGGGCAAGCCAATGCTTGGCATTTGCCTTGGCTTACAGCTTTTATTTCCAGAAAGTGAAGAAAGTCCTAACGCTGAGGGTCTTTCATTGCTTGAGGGTACTGTAACAAGAATCCCTAACAATAACGGTCAGCTGAAAATTCCACATATGGGTTGGAATTCGCTTAACATAAAGAAAAAAGATGGTTTGTTCAAGGGTATTGAGGGCAATCCTTATGTATATTTTGTACACTCATATTTCTTAAAGGCAACCAATCCCGAAATAGTTTCATCTCAAACAGAATATGGCACAACTATAGATGCTTCCGTAGCTTATAAAAACATTATGGCTACACAGTTCCACCCAGAAAAAAGCGGTAAAGTAGGCTTGCAAATGCTTAAAAACTTTGCAGATATGGCAAACGGAAAGGAAGTGCTTTAAGATGTATGCTAAAAGAATTATTCCTTGTCTTGATGTTAAAAACGGCAGAGTTGTAAAGGGTACAAGCTTTGTTAACCTGAGAGATGCAGGTGACCCTGTACAATGTGCCATTGAATATGACAAGCAGGGTGCAGATGAACTTGTTTTGCTTGATATAACTGCATCATCAGACGCTAGAAATATAATGATAGATATTGTAAGCGAAGTGGCTAACAGTATTTTTATACCTTTTACCGTTGGTGGCGGAATAAGAACAGTTGATGATTTTACTCAGCTTTTGCGTGCAGGTGCTGATAAGGTTAGTGTTAATTCTGCTGCTATACAAAGACCTGATATTATAAATGAGGCAGCCTATAAATTCGGCAGTCAGTGCGTTGTTGCAGCTATAGATGCTAAACGCAATGGTAATAGCTGGGAGGTTTACATTAACGGTGGTCGTATTCCTATGGGAATAGATGCTGTTGAATGGGCAAAAGAGGTTGAAAAGCGTGGTGCAGGCGAAATTTTGCTTACAAGTATGGATTGTGACGGACAAAAACAAGGCTATGACCTTGAACTGACCAAAGCGGTTTCTGAAAGTGTAGGAATACCCGTAATAGCTTCAGGTGGTGCAGGTGCGTTAGAGCATTTTAAAGACGCATTTACTACAGGTAAAGCAGACGCTGTTCTGGCGGCTTCACTTTTCCATTTTGGTGAAATTCCAATTCCTGTATTGAAGGAATATTTGGATAAAGAAAATATTTCAGTTAGATTATAAATCAACAAACAAAAATCACCTTCGTTCTTATCTGAACAAAGGTGATTTTTTACTTTAATCAATTACATAAAATCCATTTAATTATATTCTGGCTACGCCTGATTTTCTTGCAGCCTCCATAACTGCCTCTGCTACAGCTTTGCCGATTCTCTTATCAAGTGCGTCCGGCAAAATGTATTCTTCATTTAGCTTATCTTCATCAACAAGACTTGCAATAGCGTAAGAAGCAGCAACATTCATATCGTCATTTATTTCTTTTGCACGACAATCCAAAGCACCACGGAAAATACCTGGGAATGCAAGCACATTATTAATTTGGTTAGCAAAGTCTGAACGACCTGTACCAACAACTCTCGCACCAGCTTTTTTAGCAAGGTCAGGCATAATTTCAGGTGTAGGATTAGCCATTGCAAAAACAACAGCGTCTTTGTTCATTGTACTTACCATTTGTTCTGTAAGAATACCAGGTGCAGAAACACCGATAAACAAATCAGCACCTTTTACAGCGTCAGCTAAAGTACCTTCTACATTATTTTTATTTGTAATCTTGCACATCTCAAGCTTTGCAGGGTTAACTCTTGGAGAATCCTCGCTGATAATACCGCTTGCGTCAACCATAATAATATCGTCCACACCAAGACGCATCATATGTTTTGCAATAGCAATACCTGCTGAACCTGCACCGCTAATAACAACCTTAATATCCTTAATATCCTTTTTAACAACCTTCATAGCGTTGATTGTAGCGGCTGCAACAACAACGGCTGTACCGTGCTGGTCATCGTGGAATACAGGAATATCGCAGATTTCTTTAAGCTTTTTCTCAATTTCAAAGCAACGTGGTGCTGCAATATCCTCAAGATTAATTCCGCCAAAGCTACCTGAAATAAGATAAACTGTTCTTACAATTTCGTCTACATCTTTTGAACGCACACAAATAGGGAATGCGTCTACATCTGCAAAGGTTTTAAACAATGCACATTTACCCTCCATTACAGGCATACCTGCTTCAGGGCCAATGTCACCCAGACCAAGAACAGCAGTACCGTCTGTAACTACAGCAACCAGATTGTTACGTCTTGTAAGTTCAAATGATTTTTCGTAGTCGTTGTGAATAACCATACAAGGTTCTGCAACACCTGGTGTATATGCCAATGAAAGGTCGTGAGATGTGTTAAGCTCTGGTACAGCTACAACTTCTATTTTACCTTTCCATTCATAGTGCTTTTGTAAAGATTCTTCTCTTATATCCATATTAAGAACGTCCTTTCGTTTTGTCGTTATTTTCGACAATATTTACTATAATGATATTACTTAACCGCAAATTTGTCAATGGCTGTGCAAACTGTAACAGCCTATGTTTTTGCAATTCAACACCTGTTTATATTCTCTATTATTCCTATAACCTGAGATAAATCATCAGCCTTTGCATAAATTATTTGAGAAGTTTCATTGTCAGGCTGAGTAAGGTCAGGCACCATAACAGTAATACAGCCGGCTCTATAAGCTGACAGAACACCATTGGGCGAGTCCTCCAGTGCAATACAGCTTTGGGGAGTAAGTCCAAGTCTTTTTGAGGCTTCTATATATATATCAGGGTGAGGTTTGCCGTGTTTAACCATAGAGGCACACACAACTTCATCAAAATAATGAAATATATTTAGTTTTGTAAGATATTCTTCTGTTCTGTCAGGTGGTGTTGCAGTTGCAACAGCACAACGCAGACCGGTGTTTTTTATGTAGTCTAACAGTTCATCTATTCCTTTTTTCTTTTCTATACCATATTTCTCTATATGCTCACTCATATATTTTTTTCTCAGCTCTTTAACTGCGTAATAGTCAAAATCTTCACATACCAGTTTTTTTAGCTTTGGCACAGCATATTCAGCAGGCAAACTGCGGATTTCAAGAACGTGTTCGGGCTTCATAGGAAAGCCCAGCTCCTTTGCAGATTGCACATAATATTTCTGTAGCCATTTTTCTGTATCTATTATCAAGCCGTCCATATCAAAAATAACACCCTTGATTTTTTCCATTTAACTCGCTCCTTTTATATAAAATAATCGGCTGACGATACACTTTGTACCCTCAGCCGAATTTTTAATTTGTGTAACAAAAAGTTTTATATAATCAATTATAAAACAACCCAATCGCCTAGTTTGCGGTATCTGTTAAGCATATTGTTAAAGTTATCTTTCTCTACAGCTTCACCGCCAACTTTGAATTGGTCTTCACCTGAACCTGTTATTACTGTATACTCACTTGTATTTGAAATAAATGTGCCACCGGAATAAGTTTCGTAGTGGAAATCAGTTGTCATAACCGAACCTTCTTTTGAAACATTACCAACATAAAGCACAGTAGAGTTTCCGTTCATACTGTCAACATAAAGGTCAAGCATACAGGCAACACCGTTTTCGGTTGTTACACTCTTTATAATTTGTCTGCTTACCTGTGAACCTACATAGTGTGCCATTTCAAGCTGACAACCATTACCACCTGTGTAGTATAACAGCAGGTCTGTTGTACCATCTGCATCAAGGTCTGTTATATAATATCCGTAAAGGCTCATTTTATTTCCTGCTTCACCTATTATATAGTCATCTCTTATTTCATCAATATAGCTGTTAAATTCATTTGAAACAGCTGTAACTTCTACTGATACTTTACACAAAGGTGCAGTTATACCGTCTATTGTACCTGTTACTGTACAACTTCCTACTTTACTGCCACCTGTAATAACGCCTGTTTCGCTTACTTTTGCCACACCATCATCACTGGTTGTCCATTTAATACGGTTATAGTAAGCACTTCCAAGGTTGGCAGGCAGTTCTGCCTTTGTATAATTACCCTCAGACAGTGTTGCAGTTATTGAAATATAATCATCAAATAATTCTCTGGAGTTTTTCAGCGATGAATAAAGCGAAGTAAACTCATCACGAGTTTTTGTAGTTTCATCAACCTTATATTGAGATTTTTTTGTAAGGTTATTTATATTGAATGGTTCTTTACTGTAATACTTAGCCAACTGAGATATAGTTGTGCCTGTTGAATAAAGCAAAGTTGTTTTTTCTGTGTAGGTAGAGTCTGTTTTGGTATATTCTGCAATGATATTTATATTGCCGTTGCCATCTGTATAAATATCTTCAACATAGGTTGCATAGCCTCCGCCTACTATGTCGCTGTAGCTTTTATCTGTTTGACTTATATAAGCAGTTCCACCCGATACTGTAACAACCTGTACCTTCTGAAAGTCATTTGCCATTTTGTAGGTTAAAAATAACTCGTAAATTCCATCATTGTTAAAGTCATCTATTTTACAGCCTGTAAGCCTTGCATTACCTTTTTTACTTCCTGCATAAGTGTATGTTTCTTTGGCGTTAAGGCTAAACAGATATTGGTTAAGTATATCTATCTGGTCAATTCTGCTGTCACTAACGGTAACAGTAAAGTTCTTTATGGTAGTTTCATAACCTTCAACATATACTCCAACCTGACATTCGCCTTTGCTCATAGGTGTAATAAGACCCTTTGCGTCTATAGAAGCTATGTTTTCATCTGATGTGCTGTAGCGTATATTACATTTTTCCTTGTCGCCCTTTTTCAACTCAGCAGTTATTTGTGAAGTTTGTGACTGCGTAAGTTCAAGAGTCTGTGATGAAATAGTTGCTGACAACTCAGGTGGAGCTTCTGTGGGTGGTTCTGTAGCTTCGGTAGGTGCTTCGGTAGGTGGTTCTGTAGCTTCTGTGAAAAGATTTGTAAGCTTTGCAGGGTCAAATGTGCCTTCGCTCAAAGCATAAAATGCACCTGTACCGCCCAGTAACAGCACTACAATTATTGTAACAGTTATTGCAACTTTACCTTTCTTCAATATAATCACATTCCTTTCATTTATATTCTTGGAAGAAATTTACTTTATAATCATTTCTTTCATTTTTTTAACATCGCCATCCATAATGGTAAATTTACTCTTTAAATCTACTGTAATATCAGGAGATATATTGGAATGAATATATAAAGAATCAAGACCTGCATTATATGAACCAAGGATATCGGTTTTACAGTCGTTGCCAATCATAATAGTTTCGCTTGGGTTAAGATTGTAACGCTCAAGGATAATATTGTAAAAAGCCTTGTCGGGCTTACAGGTGTATTCATCTGATGAAATAACAATTCCGTCAAACTTATCCCATATTCCAAGCATTTTTATTTCCGGTGCTGTAAAAGCACGTTGTGCATTAGTAAGCAGATATACCTTTTTGCCCGCATTTTTCAAAGAATCCAGTAAGTCTTCAACGCCATCATACAGCTTTATATATTTTGTGGAGATTACTCTAAATGATTTTGCAATATATTCTCCGAAAAACTGTGGTGGTTCAATACCAACATTTCGCAGTAAATCCTCAAATACATTTTCTATGCGAATGTCAATATTGGTGAATTGTGGATATTGCTGTGCAATTTTTGCTTTTTCTTTTTCAACCTGAGCAAAATAAGCCTTTTTAAGTGACATAGCAGTGTAGCTTGCACCCTCAAAATTATAAAGCTCTGCCATTTTTGCCCATAAATAGGTTTTCCACTCGTTAGTATTTATGTCAACTAATGTTCCGTATAAATCAAATAGATAATTCTTATACATAATAGCACTCCCGCAAATTGATTATTACGCTATATTATATCATAAATTGTCGATAAAACAAATACAGTTTTGTAATTTATCTTACCCACACTTAAAAAAATTAAAAGTTAAAATTTTAAACATATGATTTTACTGCTGACAAATTCAATTATTTATGATAAAATGTAATATAATAAATTAAAATGGAGGTTGTGTGCAATGACAGATAAGGAACGTGCCACACTTGCTGTGCAGGCTTTAAAAGAGGAATATCCTAATGCTATATGCTCGCTGGTGTACACCGACCCTTTGCAGTTGCTTATTGCTACAAGACTTGCTGCACAATGTACAGACGCAAGAGTAAATATGGTAACACCCAAATTGTTCTCTGCCTACAAAACTGTTGATGATTTTGCAGATGCAAATGTCAGCGATGTTGAGGAGATTATAAAAAGCTGTGGCTTGTATAAAACCAAAGCCAGAGATATTGTAGCTATGTGTCAGGTATTGCGTGACAACTTCAGCGGTGTTGTGCCTGATACTATTGAAAAGCTTGTAACTTTGCCGGGTATCGGCAGAAAAACAGCAAATTTGGTTGTAGGAGATATTTTCCATAAGCCTGCTGTTGTGGTTGACACACATTGTATAAGGATAACCTCCAAACTGGGATTTCACAGCATTAAGGACGCAGTTAGAATAGAAAAAATCCTACGCAACATTTTACCGCCTGAGGAATCAAATGATTTTTGCCACAGGCTTGTGCTTCACGGCAGAGCAGTTTGTACTGCCAGAAATCCCAAATGTGATATTTGCTGTATGAAAGAGTTTTGTAAATTTGCAACAGCTCATAATTCAGGTGATGAACAGCAAACAGAAAACTAAAACGAAAGGCGATGCAGAATGTCTTATCCAAAGGAATTAATAAGAAATTTCAGTATAATAGCACATATTGACCACGGCAAAAGTACACTTGCTGACCGTATTTTGGAGCAAACCGAATCGGTTGCATTAAGAGATATGGAAGACCAGCTTTTAGATAATATGGACTTAGAGCGTGAGCGTGGCATTACAATCAAGGCACACGCTGTAACACTGCTTTACAAGGCAGATGACGGCAACAGCTATATTTTCAATTTAATAGATACACCCGGTCACGTTGACTTTAACTATGAGGTTTCCCGTTCACTTGCTGCTTGCGAAGGTGCTGTACTTGTTGTAGACGCATCACAGGGCATAGAGGCACAAACACTTGCAAACACTTATCTTGCAGTAGACAGTGGACTTGAAATTGTACCGGTTGTAAATAAAATTGACCTGCCTAGTGCTGACCCAAAAAGAATTAAAGCAGAAATAGAAGATGTTATAGGTATTCCTGCCGAGGACGCTCCTGAAGTTTCTGCAAAAGCAGGAATAAATATTCACGATGTAATGGAGCGTATTGTTGCAGATGTTCCTGCTCCACAGGGTGATGATGACAAACCGTTGCAGGCTCTTATTTTCGACTCGTATTATGACGCATATAAAGGCGTTATTATTTATATAAGAGTAAAAGAGGGTTGTGTAAAAGTTGGTGATGAAATTAAACTTATGGCTACAGGCTCAACTTTTACAGTTGTGGAGCTTGGCTATATGCGTGCAACATCTCTTGAACCGTCAAAAGAGCTTTGTGCAGGTGAGGTTGGCTATATTGCCGCAGCTATCAAGAGTGTACAGGACGCTAAGGTTGGCGATACTGTAACACTTGCAAATGCACCTGCTGATGAACCATTACCCGGTTATCGTGAAGTGCAGTCTATGGTTTACTGTGGTGTATATCCTGCTGATGGTGCAAAATATTCTGACTTGCGTGATGCACTCGAAAAGCTTAAGCTGAATGACGCTTCACTTTCATTTGAACCCGAAACCTCGGTTGCTTTGGGCTTTGGCTTTAGATGTGGTTTTCTGGGACTTCTTCATATGGAGATTATTCAGGAAAGACTTGAAAGAGAATATAATCTTGACCTTATTACAACAGCACCAAGTGTTATTTTCAGAATAACCAAAACAGATGGTACTGTTGAAATGATAGATAATCCTACAAATTATCCCGACCCTGCACTTATTGCAAGGGCAGAAGAACCAATGACAAATGCACATATTTATGCTCCGTCTGAATATGTTGGTAATATAATGGAGCTTTGTCAGGACAGACGTGGTGTGTTCAAGGATATGACATATATAGACAACGACAGAGTAGATATTCACTATGAGTTGCCACTTGCTGAAATTGTCTATGACTTTTTTGACACCCTTAAATCACGCACAAGAGGTTATGCGTCATTTGATTATGAACTTACTGACTATAAAGAAAGCAAGCTTGTTAAGCTTGATATTATGCTAAACGGTGAAATAGTAGATGCACTTTCGTTTATTATTCATTCAGACAAAGCGTATACTCGTGCAAGAAAAATGACCGAAAAGCTAAAGGAGAAAATTCCAAGACAGTTGTTTGAAGTACCTATTCAGGCTTGCATAGGTGGTAAAATTATTGCAAGAGAAACTGTTAAGGCTATGCGTAAAGATGTGCTTGCTAAATGTTATGGTGGTGACATTACCCGTAAGAAAAAACTGCTTGAAAAGCAGAAAGAGGGTAAAAAGAGAATGCGTCAGCTTGGTAGTGTAGAAGTACCACAGGAAGCGTTTATGGCTGTACTGAAGCTTGACACAGAATAAAATAAATATATGTCTGAAATTATAAACAAATTTATAAACATAATGTAAAAATTTATAAACTACTTTACCTAAAAAAACTCAGGTGGTATAATCTAAACAAATAAAAAAACAGGAGTAGTTTTTATGAGCAAAAATATAAAAAACACAGGTAAATCAAAGCTTGGAATTTTCTCAAAAAAGATAATTATAATTGCTGTTGTGGCTGTTGTAGTTGTTGCGTGTATAATTGCCGGCATTTTTATGGCACAAAACAACACATCGCAGGGTGTAAGTATTAAAACAGAGGTAGGTACTACACCTGATGGTGAAGTTGTAGTTGTACAAGGAACAAACCCTGATGGTGTTGTTATTGAAAATGGTACATATCCCGATGGTACATTGGTTGAGGTTGCCACTGAAAGTAATGGTGAGCCTGCAACATCAGCAGATGGTTCTTATGTTATAAATTATCCGTCATATTCTGGTGATACATCTAATGCAGACAGTAAGTCAGATAGTTCAAAATCGGATAATGATAATAAAAATACAAGCAGTTCATCTTCAAAAAGCAATTCAAAAAATAATAGTTCAAGCAGTAGCAGTAGCTCAAAAACAAGCAGTTCAGAAAGTAACAGCAATAACAATAGTAGTAATAATAGTAGCAATAATAGTAGTTCATCATCAAGCAGTACAACAAATAGTTCATCAAGTGAAACACAGCAAACAGGAAGTTCAGGTGCTATAATCAACGGAACAGAATATAAAGTTGGCGATAAAATAAGGGTTTCATATTATTTGCAGTCATCTGTTAAATTTTCCGGAATATATGCAAATATAACTTATGACAACAGTGTGCTTGAAGTTGACAGTGAAAGTTTGAATATGCCCAATATCTCAGGTGCAATGGGTAACACTGAACTTGAAAACGAGATAAGATTTACAGCAAGCAGTGCAAAAGCAATATATGATTTTTCAAGTGAAAAATTACTTGTGAGCTGTGATTTTGTTGTTCAAAAAACAAGTCAGTCAAGTGATGTAACTATAAATATAATGGAACTTCTTGATGATGATATAATGAATATATCAAGTGATAATTATACTGTTACAGCAAAAATTGAAAAAATATAATATATAGAAATATAACATAGCAAAGACTCGCTTGTGCGGGTCTTTGCTATGTTTAGTATTAAAATAAATTTCGGCAAAAAATACAGTAATACGATTGTTTTGTTTGTCGATTTGTATAAGGCTGGAAATTGTTTTTTATTGACGTTTATATTTGTTTTAAGTTATAATATAATGAGTGTTTATTTTAGGATAATTATGAGGTATAAAGATGAAGAAGGTTCTGTTTTTAATTCCTACTTTAGGACATGGTGGTGCTGAAAAAGTACTGGTTAACCTTGTTAATAATATGGATAAAAGTAAATATGATATAACAGTACAAGCCGTTTTTGATGAAGGCGTTAATAAGCAGTTTTTAAAAAGTGATGTAAAATATAAATATGTATTCAAAAAAATAATTCGTGGCAATGCAAAGTTGTTTAAACTTTTTTCGCCGGAAACACTATACAAAAAATTTATAAAGGAAAGATATGATATAGTTGTGTCTTACCTTGAAGGAATTACAGCCAGAATAGCAAGCGGTTGCCCATATAAGGATACAAAGCTGGTTAGCTGGATACATTGTAAAATTGATGATGAAAATTCTGCTTCTGTAGGATTTAAAAACTTTGATGAGGCCAAGGAATGTTACAGTAAATTTGATAATACAATATGTGTTTCAAATATGGTAAAGGATTATTTCACTGAAACATTGTCGTTCTCAAAACCTATTGAAGTTTTATATAACACAATCGAGAGTCAGGAAATAAGAGAGAAGTCTTTGGAAAAAATTGAAGATGTTACTTTTTCTGGTGATTATTTTAATATTTGTTCAGTTGGAAAAGTAGCTAAAGTAAAAGGTTTTGAAAGATTAGCAAATATCCATAAAAAGTTACTTGAAAATAACATAAAAAACAGAGTATATATACTCGGTGTAGGCGATGAACAGAAGCAAATAGAGGCTTATTTGTCAGAAAATAATCTTTTAGATAGCTTTATATTTTTAGGATATAAAGTAAACCCATATAAATATGTAAAAAAATGTGATTTATATGTTTGTTCATCTTATTCTGAAGGATTTAGTACAGCTGTTATTGAATCGCTTATAGTTGATACACCTGTAGTTACTACCTATTGTTCAGGAATGCCAGAAATATTTGGTTCTGAGAATGAGTATGGAATTGTAACAGATAATGACGAAGATGCTTTGTATGAAGGAATCAAGAAAATGCTTACCGAAGAAGGAGTGTTAGAGCATTATACAAAAAAGGCAAAAGAACGTGGTAAAATGTTTGAGAAAGAAATCACAGTAAAAGCTGTAGAGGATATGTTGGAGAGGATATAATGAATTTGCGTAATTTTTTGTACAAACTGCGTGGAGAAGTACCTCTGGAAAAACTTGTACAGAGAGGTTTAAAGGTAGGAGATAATTTTCAACGACTGGGCGGAACAATTATAGATGATTCACATTGCTGGCTTATAACGATAGGGGACAATGTTACATTGGCACCTAGAGTTCATATACTTGCTCACGATGCCAGCACCAAACTTGCTACAGGATATACCAGAATAGGACTTGTAAATATAGGTAATAATGTATTTGTTGGTGCAGAAAGTATAATATTACCAGGTGTAACCATAGGTAATAATGTAGTTATAGGAGCAGGTAGTGTTGTAACAAGGGATATACCTGATAACAGCGTAGTAGCAGGTAATCCAGCAAAAGTGCTTGGAAATTATGATGAATATATTGCCAGAAAATCGCAGGAGATAAAAAACACCTGCGATTTTGATGAAAGCTATACACTAAGAAGTAGTGAGTTCAACGATGAGAAAAAGAAAATAATGATACAAAAATTAAAGGAAAATAACGGTATAGGATATGTTGAATGAAGAATATAAAATTTCAATAATAATACCTGTATATAATATCGCAGAATATTTACCACGCTGTCTTGACAGTGTTCTGGCACAAACATATACCAATCTTGAAATTATTCTTGTAAATGATGGTTCAACAGATGATTCTGCACGTGTTATAGATGAATATGCAGGCAAAGACAGCAGAATAGTTGTGATACATAAAGAAAATAGCGGTGTATCTGACACAAGAAATAAAGGTATAGATGTTGCAACAGGTGACTTTATAGGATTTGTTGATGGTGACGATTATATTGAGCCTGAAATGTTTGAGTTCCTTTTGAATAATGCTAAGAAATACAACGCAGATATTTCCCACTGTGGTTATCAAATGGTTTTTCCTTCTCGTGTAGATTATTATTATAATACAGGAAAAAAATTGATTCAGGATAATAAA
Organism: Acutalibacteraceae bacterium; assembly: GCA_036306965.1. Classification (GTDB taxonomy): domain Bacteria; phylum Bacillota; class Clostridia; order Oscillospirales; family Acutalibacteraceae; genus CAG-964. The sequence goes on along the minus strand of JAXJYN010000085.1, from coordinate 57,675 downwards.
CAAGGATTAATTGATTTACTTAATGGCAAGCTTGTAGAACCAAGTCCATGTAATAAACTATATAAACGAGAAGTAATAAAAGATGTCAGAATGCCATTGAATATAAAAAACAATGAAGATTATCTGTTTAATGTTAAAGCATTTGTAAATTCTAAAAAATCTGTTTTTGAGGATAAAGCATTATACCATTATATTCTTAGAAAAAACTCTGCTGCAACATCAGGGTTATCAGAAAATAAGATGTTTGACCCGATAATTGTAAGAGAAGAAGTAGCACAACTTTTTAAGAATGATGAAGAAATATATCCTTATGCGTTGAATAATGTTTTAAGAGCAAATATAAATGTTTATAGAGCCTTGGTTACAAATATTAATGCAAAAAAATTTTGCAAAAGAAAAGGTGAAATTAAAACAAATATTAAACGCTTTTATTGTGAAGCAAAAAATACGGGAATTTTAAGCAGACGAACAAAAATTGATGTTATGCTTATTTTGTATTTGCCTATAGGTTTCAAACTTTTGTATAAAGTATATGGAGCGTTTTCAAAAAACAGAAATAAATATGAGGTGAAATAATGAAAGAAAATGCTTTGGTAAGCGTAATTGTGCCTGTATATAAGGTGGAAGAATACCTGTCAAGATGTATAGAGAGTATAATTAATCAGACTTATAAAAATCTTGAAATTATATTGGTGGATGACGGTTCACCTGACAACTGTCCGCAAATCTGTGATGAATATGCCAAAAAGGATAACAGAATAAAAGTTATACATAAAGAGAATGGTGGATTGTCTGATGCAAGAAATGCAGGAATGAAAATTGCAACAGGAGAGTATACCGCTTTTATAGACAGTGATGATTACATTGATTTATCTATGTTTGAGCATATGGTACAAGTATCAATAGTCGAAAAAGCAGATATAGTTGAATGTAATGTATATAGTGTTTATGATAATTGTATTGAAAAATATAATACTGATACATATGCTATTTATAATCAAAATAATCTTATTATGGAAGCATATATTAAATATTACCATATAAAAACTGTGGTATGGAATAAATTGTATAAGACAGAACTAATAAAAAATATCAGTTTTGAGTTTGGAAAATATAACGAAGATGAATTTTTTACCTATCGTGTATTAGCTAACGCTAATGTTTTGGTTCATATAGATAATTACTATTATTACTACTATCAACGTGTTGGAAGTATTATGGGAAGTGAATATTCTATAAAGGCACTTGACTCTTTGGAAGGAAGTATGCAAAGAGCTGTTTTTATTAAGAATAACTACCCTGAACTGTATTTTTATCAACTTAAAACTATTACTTTTTTTTGTATTGACCAATATCAAAGATTACTACTGAATAAAAATATAGATGGATATAAGTTTGCAAAAGATAAAGTAAAAGAGTATCGAAAAATGTTAAAGTGGACTATTGCCGATTTAAAGCGACTTGATTTTAAAAAAGCGTTTTTTGTTATACTGTCTTCAATTTCTATGGATATCTGTGCAAAACTAAGAATCTTTCTTGGGTTAGGAAGTGTAAAATAGAATGTCGTCTTTTTTAGGAAAAATAAAGAATAGAATGAATATTATAATCAAAGATTTAAAAAGAGATATAGTGAATTTTCCTGTAAATATTACTTTTGTGAACTTTTTAAAAAATATAACTTTTTTTGGTGGACCGGTAAAAAAAGTTAATTGTTGGTGCAATAAAAAAAGAGAAGAACAGATTTTTGATTTTCTTTATAATAACAATAAGAATATATTTGATAAATATACTGAAAAAAATAATGATTGTGCTGAAACTGAAAGCAGATATATATGGGTATGTTGGCTACAGGGAGAAGACAATGCTCCGGATATTGTAAAAAAATGTATTGATTCAATAAGAAAAAATGCATCAGATTACGAGTTGGTTATAATCAATGAAAATAATTACAATAAATATGTTACAATACCAGAAGTAATTATTCAGAAATTTCAAGACAGAAAAATATCTCCTGCCCATTTTTCCGATATATTGCGTATGTTTTTATTAGAGAAGTACGGAGGTTTGTGGTTGGATGCTACTATATACTGTAGTAATAAAATTCCGGAAAATCTGTTTTCTTATCCCTTTTTTACAGGTAAAGGTCCGATTGTGAAAGGAGGATATGTTTCAGAATATCGTTGGACAGGTTTTTTTCTTGGTGGAAAAAAAGATTGTATAGTATACAAATTTTTACATGATTTTTATATAAATTATTGGAGTAATAATGATGTTGCTATAGATTATTTGTTTTTGGATTACGTTCTTGTTTTAGCAAGAAAGCATATACCAGCAATTTGTAAGTTAATAGATAATGTACCATTAAATAATTTAATGAGAGATGAATTGCAAAATAATTTCAATAATCCTTTTAATAAAAAGAAATATGAAGAAATTACAATGGGTGATACATATTTACATAAATTGTCATGGAGAATGGAGTTTAATACACATACCCAAGATGGAGAGCAGACATTTTTTGATTTCTTTTTAAATGAATTATAGTTAGAATATAATTTTTTGAATCCAAAATATAAATTTATGTGTTTGAATGCTTTTTTGATTTATACTGCTATTAGGTAAGGAGAATTAAAATATGCCATTAATAAGTATTATAGTTCCTGTGTACAATGTAGAAAAGGTTTTGCATAACTGTATAGAAAGTATTTTGAGTCAAACTTTTACAGATTTTGAATTGTTACTTATTGATGATGGTTCTCCTGATAACAGTGGTGCTATATGTGATAAATATGCAGATAGGGATAGCAGAATAAAAGTTATACATAAAGAAAATGCAGGAGTTTCAACAGCAAGAAATACAGGCTTTTTTAATGCTACAGGAAAATATATTGTATGCGTTGACAGTGATGATTATATTAATGACGATTATCTTCAGTCTTTTATAAATATTGTGGATAAATATCCCGATGCTGAAATGGTGTGGTGCGGTTTTTCAACAGTGCGTAATTATGAAAAATCAATTATTCAAAAGGTTAATTATAACAATGACGAAATAACAGAATCAGATATATCTGAAATAATGACACTACACGAAAAATGGCTTGACGCTTCACCCTGTAATAAGCTGTATTTACGAGAAAATATTGTTAAGAACAATTTGAAAATGGATATTAATTTATCATTAGGAGAGGATTTGCTGTTTAATTATAGTTATATAGATATATGCAAAAACAAAAAAATATATATATCCAATAATTGTACTTATAATTATTTTCGTTCACAAAAAGAGTCCCTAGATAATAAATTTTTACCGGATATGTTTGAAATTTATAAATATATAAATAGTAAATTGAAGTATTACATTGATAAATGGAATTTAGACGATAAACAAAAACAAATTTTCTATAATTCAGCTTACTATAGTTATGAGCGTTGTTTAAGAAATACTTTTAACAATTCAAATAAGGCTGATAAAAAGGAAAAATATAAAATCAATGATAAAATACTCAGAAGCTCGGAATTTAAAGCTGTCCTTGAAAAATCTGATTGTATAAAATATTCTTTAATAAAGTTTACTTATAAAACAGGCAAATATATATTAGTTGAAAAAATAAATAATATCATATCTTGTTTACATAAGCTCAAAAGATAGAATTATTAAAAATTAAATATAAATGATTGTTTTATATGAACATAAAATAAGATAAAATCAAAAACATAGTTTTTATAAGTATAGACAGGAGGAAAACTGTGATATATTTTATTAATAACGGAGCGAGTGCTAACCACGGCTGTGAGGCAATAATAAGGTCGAGCAAAAAAATAATAAATGATGAAATTATTTTATTGACAAATAATTTTGAAAATGAAAAAAAATATGGAATTGATAAGATATTAAAAGTTGAAAATGATAGTGTATGTGCAGTTAAAGGTTTAAAACGTTTTTTGTCTAAAGTTTATTTTAGAATAAAGAAAAGTAGCTATTTAACAACAAAGTATTCGAAAAAAGAATTGTTGGATAAAGTACATAAAGATGATATATTTGTTTCTATAGGAGGAGATAATTATTGTTATAATGGATATGAAAGAATGTCATATCTTAACAGAGCTATAAGGATAAAAGGCGGAAAGACTGTGCTGTGGGGTTGCTCTGTTGATGAAGGCGAAATGCCACAACTGATGAAAGATGACCTAAGTAAATTTGATTTGATAACTGCCAGAGAAAGTATAAGTTATGAAATTTTAAAAAAGCTTAATAAAAATACTGTGCTTGTATCTGACCCTGCTTTTATTTTACCGGTACAGAAGTGTGCTTTACCAGAAGGTTTTGAAGAAAAAAATACAGTTGGTATAAACCTAAGTCCATTGGTTCTTAATTGTGTCAGTGACAGTTCTGTTATTGAAGATAACTATATTGAATTGATTAATTATATAATAGAAAATACAGATATGAAAATAGCTCTGTTACCTCATGTGGTTGTAGAAACAAATGATGACAGAATACCGTTGAAAAGATTGTATGAAAAATTTAAAGATACAGGCAGGGTTATTATGATTGAAGATAATAACTGTATGGTATTAAAATACTATATCTCAAAGATGAAATATTTTATTGGTGCAAGAACTCATGCAACCATCGCAGCATATTCAAGTTATGTTCCTACCCTTGTTGTGGGCTATTCTACAAAATCCAAGGGTATTGCGAAGGATTTGTTTGGTACAAGTGATAATTATGTTTTGAATATTTATGATATGAAAAGTAAAACTGACCTGACAAATAATTTTAAATGGATTATGAAAAACGAAGATGTAATTAAAAATACACTTGACAAGATAATGCCTGAATATGTCGATAAAGCATATAATGCTAACTTAGCATTGCAAAAAACTATCAATAATAATTAAATCTTAATTAAGGTGTGATGATTAGATATGGCTAAGGTAAATCAACTAAGAGCAGGTGTATGGCTTTCATACATAAATTTATTGATAGGAAATATAATACCATTTATTTATACCCCATATATGTTATCTACATTGGGACAAGCAGAGTATGGCTTGTACAGTCTTGCAAATTCTGTTTTAGGATATATTGGATTATTAAATATGGGTATGGGCGGAACAATAGTTCGCTATATTTCCAAATACAGAGCAGAAGATGATAAAAAGGAAGAAGAACGTGTAATAGGTTTGTTTGTAGTTATTTTTGCAGTTATTGCTGTTGTTATGTTGACTGCCGGTTTGATTTTAGCAAATAATCTTGCTATTTTCTATGGAGAAAGCTTAACAGAAGCTGAATTGATAACTATGCGTCAGCTTGTTATTCTTATGACATTTAATACAGCTGTTTTTCTGCCTCTCAGTGTATTTTCTTCAATAATCATAGCACATGAAGAATATATTTTTAATAAAATTATATCAATGTTATCGACTATTTTAGCCCCTACTATGAATTTTGTAATGTTGTTTTTGGGATTTAAGTCGGTTGGATTGGTTATTTCTACAACAATTCTAAATTCTGTTATGTACATAATATATATTGTGTATTCGTTAAAGAAGTTGAAGATAAGACCAAGATTCAAAAAAATGCCTTTTGGTATTTTAAAGGAAATAATAAGTTTTTCATTCTTTGTCTTTTTAGCACAGATTGTAGATACACTTTACTGGACTACTGATAAACTAATAATTGGTTCTATGTTAGGAACTAAAATGGTTGCAGTTTATAATATAGGTGCAACTTTTAATAGCTATTTAACATCTGCTTCAACAACTATAAGCGGTGTGCTTACACCTAGAGTTACAATAATGGTAACTAAAAACAGCAGTTCTAAAGAATTAACAGAATTATTTATAAGAACAGGCAGACTACAATTTATAGTAGTAGCATTTATTTCTTCTGCTTTTGTTGTATTCGGAAAACAGTTTATTGCGTTGTGGGCAGGTGCCGGTTATGAAGATGCTTATTTTGTGGCTTTGATTGTAATGTTGCCTCTTACAATTCCGTTAATTCAAAATTTAGGTTTATCTATTCTTATGGCAATGAATAAGCATAAATTTCGTTCTATTATTTATGCAATAATTGCAGTTGTAAATGTTATACTTACTTTAATCTTAACAGAGCATTTTGGTATAATCGGTGCGGCCTTTGCTACTTGCTTAGCTTATGTAATAGGAAATATTATTATAATAAACTGGTATTATTATAATAAAATAGGATTGAATATTCCTCTATTTTGGAAAAATATTCTTAAGATGTCACCGGTTGTAATTTTTATGGTTATTTCAGGTTTGATTGTTACTCACTTTTTACATATTGATAGCTTGATAACATTTTTGATTGGAGCAGTTATATATACAGTTGTCTATTTTGTTTTGGCATATTTTATAATGATGAACAATTATGAAAAAGATGTGTTCAGAAAGCCGGTAAAAAAGGTTATTGGTATGTGTGCAGAAAAGTTGCATATCAAACAAAGGTGTGAATGAATTGTTAGATATTAATAAGAAATCAGACTGTATGGGTTGTAGTGCCTGTGTATCTGTTTGTAGTAAAGGTGCTGTAAAGCTAGTGCCTGACGAAGAAGGCTTTTGTTATCCTACAATAAATGAATCTCTTTGTATTGGCTGTGGTATGTGTGAGCGAGTTTGCCCGCTTAGAATCTCAGGTGAAAGTAACACCATAAAGCAAGTGGTGTCAGCTTACAATAAGGATGAAACAACCAGAATGAACAGTTCATCAGGTGGTGTGTTTTTTAACATTGCAACATCTGTTATTAAACAGGGCGGAGTAGTTTTTGGTGCTGTTTTTGATGAGAAGTTCAATGTATTACATACTTTTGCAGAGAATAAAGAAGGTATTAAAAAAATCTGCAAATCAAAATATATGCAAAGTGAAATAGGAAGTAGCTTTATACAAGCTAAAAACTTTTTAGAAGCAGGAAGAATCGTTTTGTTTTCAGGCACACCCTGTCAGATTGCCGGATTAAAGAGTTACCTAAAAAAGGATTATGATAATCTGTTTACACAGGATATAATCTGCCATGGTGTACCTTCTAAAGCTGTTTGGCAAGAATATCTCAAACAGGTAAACAAAAATAATAAAAAAATAAAATCTGTTAATTTCAGAAGTAAAAAAAGTGGTTGGAAGAGCTACGGGCTTGAAATTGAATATTCTGACAACAGTAACTATTATTGCGAATTTACTAAAAATGATTATTCCAAAGCTTTTTTAAAAAATTTATGTTTAAGACCATCTTGTTATGAGTGTAAGTTCAAAAAAATGCAACCATATTCTGATATTACATTAGCTGATTATTGGGGTGCTAATTTTATAAATCCTGAATTAGACGATGATAAAGGGCTGTCGCTTGTTTTTATTAATTCAGAAAAGGGAAAACAACTTTTAGAAAAAGAAGCGGAAAAATTATTTATTCAGGAAGCAGATTTGGAAAAAGCTTTATTATACAACCCTTCGCTTATAAAGCCTGCAGAGAAACACAAAAACCGTGATAAATTTATGCGAGAATTTAGAACAAAGCCGTTTAACGAACTGGTTTTAAAATATGGCAAAGAGAAAAAACCACCAATTATTGTTACATATTATAGGCGTGGAAAAGCTAAATTGAAACGAATGTTGTTTAAATAAGACATTTCAATTTTAGAGTTACAAAAAATAAAACCGAGCCTACATATTAGTAAGCTCGGTTTTATTGAATATATAGCGAATGAATTAAAAAGGGATAACTTTATAAGCGTAGCGGGTGAGCTAAAAAAGAGAAGATGAGGGCAAAAGTAAAATGGCTGTAATTAAAACTTATAAATCACAAAACATTAAAAATATAAAAACAAAAGGCACCTGCCAAAACAAGTGCCTTTTGTGGTGGATCATCAGGGACTCGAACCCGGGACCTACCGGTTATGAGCCGGTTGCTCTAACCAACTGAGCTAATGATCCATTTGCTATTGCCAAATTATTATATCAACTTGAATGTAAAATGTCAACACTTAATTTAAAAAAATTTAAATTTATTTATAGGGAGATTACTTATGAAAATATTGTTTGTTTCAAATGTGAGAAGTCATATAGGACAGTTCCATACTAATTTTATAAATTTGCTTGTAAAAAACGGGCATACAGTAGATGTTTCGTGTTTTGATAATTCTGCTGACAAAGACGGCTATGACTTTGAGGCTATTAATAAATTCCACTTTATCCCTTTACAACGCTCACCGTTTAAAATGGATAATATAAAAGCTATATCTGAGCTTAAAGAAATTATTAAAGCAGAACAGTATGATATTATCCACTGTCATACACCTATGGGTGCAGTTGCTGCAAGAGTAGCCGCCAAGCAGGCAAAATCAAAAGCAAAGATTATTTATACTGCACACGGCTTTCATTTCTTTAAGGGTGCTTCAAAGCTAAACTGGATGTTCTTTTATCCTGTTGAGAAAATTCTTGCCCACTATACAGATACTTTGGTTACTATAAATAATGAGGATTATGAACTGGCTACAAAGAAAAAATTTAAGGTTAAAAATGAAATAGTTAAAATTAACGGTGTAGGAGTAGATTTAAGTAAATTTATTGTTGCAACAAATGAAATGAAGACTGAGCTAAGAAAAGAATATGGATATAACGAAGATGAATTTTTGCTTATATATCCTGCTGACTATTCCTACAGAAAAAATCACGAAATGCTTTTTGATACGGTCTATAAACTTAAGGATAAAATTCCTACAATAAAAGTGCTTATGCCGGGTCAGCAAAAAAAGCTTGAGGAATACAAAAAATATGTAGCTGATTTGGGTATAGAAAAGCACATTTCAATGTTGGGTTACAGACGTGATATACATAAATTGATTACATTAAGCGATATTTCTGTTTCTACAAGCAGGCAGGAAGGCTTGCCTGTAAACCTTATTGAGGCTTTGGCTATAGGTAAGCCTATTGTTGCAACAAATGTAAGAGGTAACAGTGACCTTGTAGAAAATGGTGTTAATGGTTTTTTAGTTGAGCTGAATAACTCAGACCAAATGGCAGAAAAAATTCTGGAAATTTATAATAATTCTCAGCTTGCTGAAAAAATGAGAAAAGAAGCTGTTAAAATGTCCAAAAAGTATTCGTTCCAGAATGTAAACAAAAGTCTGGTTGAAATTTATCAAAAATATGGTGTGAATTTCAGCACAATAGAGTAATTTTTAACTTATTAAAATATTTTATTTCGTTCATAAATTTTTAGTGATTTTTCTCTTTAAGTATGATATAATAAATAAGATTACAGACCTTTTAAGTGATAATGAATTATTATATGTATATTAAGGTGAAATGATATATAAGAGGAGGATTATCAATATGAGTTTTTTCAAAGCTTTATTTGGTAACTACAGTAAAAAAGAATTGAAAAGGGTAAAGCCTATTATGAATAGAGTTTTAGCCTTGGAAGACAAGTATAAGGAAATGACTGAGGAAGAACTTAAGGACCAGACAAATGTCCTTAAAGAAAGACTTGCAAACGGTGAAACAACAGATGATATTTTGCCTGATGCTTTTGCGGTTTGTAGAGAAGCATCTGACAGAGTATTGGGTATGCGTCATTATCCTGTGCAGATTATTGGTGGTATTGTTTTACATCAGGGTCGAATTGCAGAAATGCGTACAGGTGAAGGTAAAACATTGGTTGCAACCTTGCCTGCTTACCTTAACGGTCTTACAGGTAATGGTGTTCACGTTGTAACAGTAAACGACTATCTTGCTACCCGTGACTCCGAATGGATGGGCAAGCTGTATAACTACCTTGGACTTACTGTTGGTCTTATCACTCACGACCTTGACAGTGAAAGCAGAAAAAAAGCATATAATGCTGATATTACATACGGTACAAATAATGAACTTGGCTTTGATTACCTAAGAGATAATATGGTAGTTTATAAAGAAAAAAAGGTTCAGCGTGGTCACGCTTTTGCTATTGTCGATGAGGTTGACTCAATTCTTATAGATGAAGCAAGAACTCCTCTTATTATTTCAGGACAAGGTGACAAATCAACAGATTTGTACGAAAAATCTGACAAGCTTGCACGTACATTGAGGTGTGAAAAGTTTGCAGAGATTGATGCTAAAGAAGATAAAGAAGAATATTATAAAGAAAATGACATTGATTATGTAGTAGACGAAAAGGCTAAAACCGCAACACTTACACAGACAGGTGTTAAAAAGGTAGAAGCTTACTTCAATATAGAAAACCTTACAGACCCGGATAACCTCACAATTCAGCATCACGTTAATCAGGCTATCAAAGCACACGGTACAATGCGTCTGGATATTGACTATGTTGTAAAAGATGGCGAGGTTATAATTGTTGATGAATTTACAGGTCGTTTGATGTATGGTCGTAGATATAACGAGGGTTTGCATCAGGCTATTGAGGCTAAAGAGGGTGTAAAGATTGAAAACGAGAGCAAAACTCTTGCTACAATCACATTCCAGAACTACTTCCGTCTTTACAAAAAGCTTTCAGGTATGACAGGTACAGCTATGACAGAAGAATCTGAGTTTGGCGAAATTTACGAACTTGATGTTATCGAAATTCCTACAAACCGCCCTGTACAAAGAATAGACGAGCCAGACCTTATCTTCAAGAATGAAAAAGGTAAGTTTAATGCTGTAATTGATGATATTATAGAGTGTCACGAGAAAGGTCAGCCTGTTCTGGTAGGTACAATTTCTATTGAGAAGTCAGAGATTCTTAGCTCTATGCTGAAAAAGCGTGGTATCAAGCATAATGTACTTAATGCAAAGCAACACGAGAAAGAGGCTGAAATTGTAGCACAGGCAGGTAAGAAGGGTGCAGTTACTATTGCTACAAATATGGCAGGTCGTGGTACAGATATTATTCTTGGCGGTAACGCAGAATTTATGGCACTTTCTGAGATGAGAAAACAAGGCTTTGATGAAGAATTGCTTTCTCAGGCTACAGCTTACGGTGAAACAACAGATGAAGAAATTCTGAATGCAAGAAAAACATTTAGAGAACTTAATGATAAGTTTAAAAACGAACTTAAAGATGAGGCAGAGGAAGTTCGTAAGGCAGGCGGTTTGTATATTATTGGTACAGAACGTCACGAGTCAAGACGTATTGATAACCAGTTGCGTGGTCGTGCCGGCCGTCAAGGTGACCCCGGTAAAAGCCGTTTCTATCTGTCAACAGATGATGATTTGATGCGTTTGTTCGGCGGTGAAAGAATGGAAGCTGTTATGACAAGGCTTAACACTCCCGACGATATGCCAATAGAAAATAAAATGCTTTCAAGTATTATAGAAAGCTCACAGCAAAAGGTAGAGGGAAGAAACTTTGCTATTCGTAAAAATGTACTACAGTATGATGACGTTATGAACAAGCAGAGAGAAATTATCTACACCCAGCGTGACCAGGTGCTTAATGGTGAAAACATTAAGGATGTTGTTGTTAAGATGATTAATGAGAACATTGCAGACACTGTAAAGCTATATTGTGACGACAACATTCTGCGTGAACAGTGGAATATGGAAAGTCTAAAAGACTACTATATTGGTTGGGTTATAGATGAAGATGATGATTGTCTTAACTTTACACTTGATGAGCTTGCAGATATGGAGAGCAAGCAGATTGTAGAAATCTTGCAGGATAAGGCAGCTGTTAAATATGAGGAAAACGAAAAGCTATTGCCGGAAGATACAATGCGTGAGATGGAACGTGTTTATCTGCTAAAGAGTGTTGATACATACTGGATGCAACATATTGATGATATGGATAACTTGAAGCAGGGCATCAGACTTCGTGCGTATGGTCAAAAGGACCCTGTTGTAGAGTACCGTTTTGAAGGTTTTGATATGTTTGACCAGATGATTGAATCAATCAGAGAGAATACAGCAAAGCTATGTTTATCAGCACCAAGAAAGATTGCAGAAATTCAGTCAAGACAAATTGCTGATATAGAAAGAGCAAAGGCTATTCGTGAAGAACGTATAAAAGCTTTGCAGAAAGCAAAAGAAGAAGCTATTGCCAAGGGTGAAAACTCAGAAGAAATCGACAAGGAGATTGCTGAAGAGGAGCAGGAAACTGAGGATACATCAGTTGTTATCAAGCGTGAACAGCTTGCTAATCCTACTTCAACAAGCGGTGGCTCAAGCGAAGAAAAAACAAGCACCACAGTTCGTAAGAAAAACAAGGTAGGCCGTAACGACCCTTGTCCTTGTGGCAGTGGCAAAAAGTATAAAAAGTGCTGTGGTAAAGACGAATAATAAATATTGATGTAAAAATGTTGATATTTAAATATAAGCTCTGCTTTTTGGCAGAGCTTATATTGTAGTAAGTGTAATTATTTTATGGATTGAATTAATTAATTTATACTTTTTATTACTTATTAGGAGGATGGAATGAAAGAGGATTTGTTATTTTATAATGAGTATGAAGACTTTTACCAGATGGCAGACACTTCAAAGTGCTTTAAAAAGTATTGTGAGGAGGCTTTTGGTGCAGACTTTTCTCAGGATGGTTTCAGTGACCTTACTCAAATAAATTTAATTTTAAAATATGCACCTAAAGTTGAAAAGCCATATATTCTGGATATAGGTTGTGGCAACGGAAAAATGCTTAAATATCTGCAAGAAAATCTTGGCGGTTACATATATGGTTTTGATTATTCTGATAATGCTATATCATCAGCTCGTAAAAACAGACCTGTTAATGCGGAATTTAAAACAGGTGTTATCGGTGAGATGCAATATCCGGAGAAAAGCTTTGATTTAATTGTTTCTATGGATACTGTCTACTTTGCTGATGATATGACTGCCTTTATAGGTGATGTAAAAAGTTGGTTAAAAGATAAAGGTGTTTTTATTGTTGGTTATCAGGAAGGCGATATAATGCCTAAGACTAATAATGGAAAATCAACTGCACTGGCTAAAGCTTTTTATAAAAATGAAATGTATTATGATGTAGTTGATTTAACAGAAGAAACTTATAAAATGCTTAAAAAGAAAAGACAAACAATTCTTAAATATGAAGATGATTTTTACAAAGAGGGATTAGGAAGTTGGTTTAATGTGATTTTAAACCAAACTGATAGCTCTGAAGTTTCTTTTGAAGAATACTCAAAAGAGAATGCACGTTACCTTTATATTGTAAGAAAGTAATTTGTGTAAAAGAGCAGGTACACGCAAAAGTATCAGCTCTTTTACTTTTATTAACATACTGTTTCTTGACTTTTTGCTGTTAATGGCATATTATCTCATTATAAGAAGTGATATGTTTTGAATACTATAAGAAAGGTGTGAATATATGGATTTTTTATCGTGGTTTGATTTACCATATTTAGATGTAGTAATAGATTTTGGACTTCTGCTTATAAGAATTTTGTTGCCAATACTTGCAATTATAATTGTATTTCAGTGTTTCAGTTCTGTACGCAGACACCGCAGAGAAGAAAAAGCACTTATAATGCTTGTTGATGCCCAGTCGGGTGAGGGTACACCTGTTTTATATTGGGAAAATTCCATTGGCAGAGGTAAGGGCAACGATATTATGATAGAAGACCCTACTGTTTCACGAGACCACGCAGTGCTTTTAAGGAGAAAAGAAGGTTGGTTTATAAATGATGTAGGCTCTAAAAGTGGAACATATGTAAATGATGAAATTACACAGGGACGAACTCCCATTATGATAGATGACGTTATAAGGGTAGGAAGCACAGAATATATTGTAAAGCGTACAGATGATGTTATAATTGAAGACCGTTCTTGGTTTTTTAACAGACCCAAAAATAAAGCCAGCATAAAACCTTCTATGCTGATGTTGCTTATTACTATCTTTCTGTTTTTTCTTGCAGTAGAAGGAAGCTTGTGTGACGAAGTACAGGATTTTATGCCTTTTCTTACTTGGGGTTTATTTACAGCTGTAAGCTGGCTTTTCTATTATGTTTCCACCCGACTTATCAAAAGAGTTAATTTTGAGCTTGAATCACTTGCTATATTTATGAGTGGTACAGGTGTTATGATGCTTGTAAGGCAGGAGTTTAAGCAAAGTATTGTGCAGACCATAGCAATGGTTGGTGGTATGATTTGCTTTTGTGTAATCATCAAGTTTATAGAAAACCCTGACAGGGTTGAAAAATTCAGATACCCGCTATATGTACTTGCGGTTTTGTTTCTTGTTGTAAATATATTGTTTGCAAACGTTACATACGGTGCAGGAAACTGGATTAGCATTGGTGGTATCTCAATTCAGCCATCAGAATTTGTAAAGGTTATTTATATTTTTGTAAGTGCATCTGCTTTGGACAAGCTGTTAACCAAAGGAAATTTGCTACACTTTATTATATTTTCTATAATATGTGTTGGTGCTTTGATTATAATGAGTGACCTTGGTACAGCACTTATATTCTTCTGTACATTTCTGTTTATAGCATTTATGCGAAGTGGTGATATTAAAACAGTAATTCTTGCTGTTGTTGCAGCTGTATTGGGTGCAGTTATCGTTATATCATTTAAACCGTATATTGCAGACAGATTCAGTGCTTGGGGCAAGTGCTTTGAACTTGCTGACACCACAGGCTATCAGCAGGCAAGAGTTCTTACTTACTCTGCAAGTGGTGGTGTTATAGGTGTAGGTATGGGTAACGGATACCTGAAATATGTATTTGCCTCTGAAAGTGATTTGGTTTTTGGCTTGCTTTGTGAAGAACTTGGACTTATTATAGCTATTGCAATGTTTGTTTGTATTATTGGTCTTGTAATTTATGCAAGAGCAATCACAACACGCAGTCGTTCAACTTTTTATTCAATATCCGCTTGTTGTGCGGCAGGTCTTATGCTTGTGCAAACAGCACTTAATATTTTTGGTGCAACAGATATTCTACCACTTACAGGTGTTACGTTACCGTTTGTCAGCCTTGGTGGCTCCAGTATGGTTTCGTGCTGGTGCTTGCTTGCATTTATAAAGGCAGCAGATGAGCGAACTTATGCAGTAAAAAAACGTAACAGTGAATAGTAGTATCAAGTAAATATATGGTACTAAGTTATATCAGTTATTTGAAGTTAGTTTTCAGAAAGGAGAGCTAATATGAGAAAAACCCGTACAAGAACAACTCTTGTGCTTATAATTGCACTGCTTGTTATAGCAGGAATGTGTGTATTTATAGTAAAGATATTTATGAATTCAGACCAATGGATACAGCACACTTATAACGGACATCTTGTAGGCAGTTCAGGACTTGCAAAAGCAGGCACAATATATGACCGTAACGGTGTTGTACTTGCTTATTCAGAGGATGAACAGCGTTTGTACAATGATGACTATACTACACGTTTGTCAACATTGCACGTTGTAGGTGATGACAGCCTTAATATTTCCTCAGCTATACAAAGTTCATACCGTTCACATCTTACTGGCTTTAATTATGTCTGGGGTCTGGGTTTACCGGAATCGATGAAAAAGGGTGGCGATATTACTCTTACGCTAGATGCAAATGCCTGCAATGCGGCATACAATGCGTTGGCTGGGTATAATGGTGCTGTAATTGTATATAACTATAAAACAGGTGATGTGCTGTGCAGTGTAAGCACTCCGGGCTATGACCCTCTTGACCCACCCGAAATTACAGAGGAAAACGAAAGTGAATATGATGGTGTTTATGTTGACAAAGTTTTGTCAGGCTTGTATGCACCTGGTTCAACTTTTAAAATCGTTACCACAGCAGCAGCTTTGGAGAATATTCCGGGTGTAGAAGAAGAAATATTCACTTGTAATGGCAGTACAAAAATAGGAAATAAAGAAATTACCTGTATGCATAATCACGGAGAAATAACTATGAAAGAGGGACTTGCCCAGTCTTGTAATGTAGTTTTTGCCGAGCTTGCATATAGAATTGGCAAAAGTAAAATGACCGATATGGCTACTAGAATGGGCTTTAATACGACTTATACAATAAATGATACCATTACAGCTAAAGGCTTATATAATGTATCAAATGCTAATGACAACGATTTGGGTTGGTCAGGTATAGGTCAGTATACAGTTCAGGCAAATCCTGCACAAATGGCTATTATGTGTGGTGCTATAGCAAATGGAGGTACAGCTGTTATGCCAAATCAGATAAAGAGTGGTATTGCCGATATTTTGCCTGACAGCAGTAAAGAAATGATAGATTCAGAACTTGCTGCAAAGCTTGATGAATATATGCGTTATGATGTTACAAGTTATTATGGTGACAGTATGTTCCCAACACTCACTGTATGTGCAAAAACAGGTACAGCTGAGGTAGGAGAGGACAAAGAACCACACGCATGGATTGTAGGATATTCTCAGGATGAAGATGCACCGCTTGCTTTTGCTGTAATAGTAGAAAATGGTGGTTACGGTTACAGCACAGCTGGTCCTGTTGCGGTAGCAGCTATGGAGGCTTGTGCTTCAGTATTACGTTCTGAAGGATAAAACAGTATAAAAATAAGTAAAGGTTGAACAGAGAAATTTTGTTCAACCTTTTGTTTTGTAGAATTAAAGAGATTAGATTTAATTCTGTTGTCAATAAAGTTAACAGCCAAACCAAACTTATACTTTATTCTCTATCAAAAAACGTCAGACCGTTAAAGCCTGACGTTTTTATAATTTTAAAATTTGTTTTATGCAAATAATGAACTCATACTATCCAACTGGAACGAGTTGGCTGAACTCATTACTCCGTTTATAAACAAAACATCTGTAATACCGTTTTCGGTACAGTATGATGAAAGATTGCCTTCATAATATCTGAAGTCTATAGCGTGAACTTCGTTGTAATTGTTAATAAACCAAGGCACAATAGCATTACCGAATGATTCCTTAACAACTAGAAGTTTTCTGCTGTTTTTAGGCTGAGTGTTAACAATCTTTGTTACAGGATTATCACCCCAGATAAATACACCATAAGTTTCTGAGCCTGCTGTTGAACCTGAGTAATACATACTGTCAAGTGTCATATATTCAGTAGCGTCCTGCTGAAGCAGATTCATTGTATATGTTTCGGGCATATCATAGTATCTTACAGTGTCAGGGTTATTGTTCAATACCTCTGCATTTGTTGCGGTGTAAAGTGAACCAACAAAACCCGGAATATCGTATGGAGTAATTGTATTTATATCCACAGGTGCTTCACCTGCTGTAAGACAAAATTCCTGATAAGCATAATAAGCACCAAGACTTGTCCAGTGGTGGTCTGTATTAAAGAATATATATTCGGTTTTGTGCTGTTCTAGTGCATTGAAAATATTAACACCTTTAACGTCTGTTGAATAACTGTTGTATACAGCATTCAGATAATCGGCTTGATTTTTGCTGTCAACGGAATTTTCAAGTCTGTCCGGTAAACCAAATGCAATATGTGTAGGAACGACCATATTATAGACATTGATTGAACTGTCAAGCTGTTGTCTGTAATAAGAAATTGCTGAAGCATAGGTTTGAGCCATACTTTCATCCCCGTAAAACATTTCAAATGCTTGGTTATTCCATATATATATACCTGAATCGGTAACATATCCATCCTCGCCGTTGTCTTGTATATCATTTGTAGAAACAGGTTGTGTTGCAGTTTGAGCATCGCTTGGTACGGCAACAGCTGTGGCTGTTTGTGTTGGTGATTCTGCACCTGCGTTATTTGCCTGTGCATTTGCCGTACTATTTTTTACACAACTCGAAACACATGATGAAATACCAAATATAATGAACAAGAGAACAAGCAAAGCAATAACTACCATAATTATTCTGTTTCGCTTTTGTTGTTTTTCTCGTTCTTGTTTTTTTCTTAATATACGTTCTTCCTGTCGCTTTTTTAAACGCTCGTCAGCCTTTTTTTCTTCTTCGGACAGAGAATGCTTTTTATCTTCGTCCATAGATTCCACCCTCATAATAAAATTTATTCTTCCAGTTCATTATACTTTAAATTGTTGATTTTTTCAACAGTTTGTACCAAAACAATACAAAATTTGCAGTAAATTTTACATTTTTAGCTTATTCATCATTTATCTTAAAAACAGAGAAATTTCCTGCAACATCTTGTTGGCATCGCTTTTTCCAAGTTCATACATCTCTTTGATAGCATCAACATTTTTTTCCATTCTTCCAACCTTTACAAGCTTGCTTGGGCGTAAGACAATTACATTTCCAAGTTTTTCCTGTTCTTCAATGTATTTAATTGTTCTGTTATATATAGCGTATCTATTTTTAAGTGCAGAAACAAACTTTGGATATTTATTGTAGTACAAACTAGCCAACATATTATTTTCAGGTTTTTTAATATATCCCTTAGGACGTGTAAGTACAACAAGATTTTTCTTATAACCCATATTTTGAAAAGCCTTTAACGGCACACTGTCGCAAATTCCGCCATCAAGTAGCTTTTTACCGTGAATTCCAACAATCTGTGAAACATATGGTAAAGAAGCAGAAGCTCTGAGGTAATCCATACTTTCACCTCTGAGAGTTTTGCACAATATGTATTCTGCCCTTCCTGTTTCAAGATTACTACAGGTTACATAAAAATCAATAGGGGAGTTTTCAAAAGCATCATTATCAAAAATTTCAAGTTGTTCAGGTATAGTATGATAAGCAAACTCTGTACCTACTATATTACCTGTTGTAATCAAAGAGTATATACTCATATATTTTTTCTCGTTTGCAAACTTGATATTATATCTTATATTGCGTTCATATTGATTTGAAACATATGAACAACCGTTAACAGCACCCGCAGACGCACCTATAACACCGTCTACCATAATATTATGTTCCAACAAAACATCGAGTACACCGGCAACATAAATTCCTCTTTTGCCACCGCCCTCCAAAACTAAGCCTGTTTTCATTCTAACCTCACCTTTTTATTTTTATATTACAATAAAAATATTTTTTTAATTTACATCAAAATTAAACAACTTATAAATTGCAAGCCAGTTGTTTTCAATTTCTGCTTTGCCTAGTCCAATAAAGTAATCATTATGAGTTTTAACTCTTATAATTTCTTCATTTTGCAGATTATTGATTTTTAATCTGCTAATGTCAAGCTGACCGCCATTGCAAAATCTTTTAGCCTGTGGTTGTGATATTTTTACTTCTCTATATGGTGAAAACACACCTTCAACACTTTTAACAACACTTTCAAGCTGATTATTTGCAGAAAGTTCTTTAGCCTGTTCAAGTGTAATGGCATCATCAAGTGTATAACCACAGGCAGAAGTTCTGCAAAGTGCTGTCATAACACCGCCATAACCAAGCAATGTACCTATATCATCAATAAGCGTACGAATATATGTACCCTTTGAGCAGGAAACGTACAATTTGCCACAATGCTTTTCATTGTCATACTCAAGAAGTTCAAGCTTGCTTATATTTACCTGACGTTTTTCACGCTCTACAACAATACCTTGTCTTGCAAGCTCGTACAACCTTTTGCCATCCTTCTGAACTGCTGAAAACATAGGAGGCAACTGCATAATATCACCTGTAAACTGTGGCAAAAGTCTTTGAATATCACTTTGAGATACATTTACACTTTTGGTAGATAAAATTTCGCCTGTAATATCCAGAGTATCTGTAGTAATTCCCAGTTTAAATTCAGCAATATAATCCTTACTGCTGTCGGGCAGTAAGGATTGTGCCTTTGTGGCGTTTCCAAAAAGTAACGGCAATACACCTGTAGCCATAGGGTCAAGAGTACCTGTATGTCCAACTTTTTTTGTTTTAGCCACACCACGCATAACAGCAACTACATCGAATGATGTAAAATCGGCAGGCTTATTTATTACAATAATTCCGTCCATATTATTCCTTTACTTATCCAGATATTTATACACAACAGGCAAAAGCTTATCCTTAACCTGTTGTAAACTTCCCTCAATAGCACAGCCTGCTGCCGCCATATGACCGCCACCGCCAAAGTTATTGCAAATTTCACTTGCACTGATATTATCGTTAGTTCTTACAGAAATTTTAAAGGTTTTTTCGTCCTTTTCTCTAAGTGTAATACCAACCTTAACGCCTTCAATAGTACGAGGAATTGAAGAAATACCCTCAACCTGTTCTTCTGAAATGTCAAATTTCTTTAAAATTTCTTTTGTGGTATAGGCTAATGCAACCTCACCATTATGATAATACTCCATATTTCCTATAACAAATGCTTCCAGAGCCTTTTTGTTTTTTGACACTGTTTCAAACATAGCTTTGTTGATAGTATAAGCGTCACAACCATATTCCATCAGCCTTGCAGAGATAATATGTGTGGTTGGTGTAGTATTTGTATATCTAAAACAGCCCGTATCAGTTGCAATACCTGTGTATAAAGCATTGGCTATATTTTTGTCAAATACAATATCCAGCTTTTGACCAATCAGATAGATATTCTCGCAGTTTGCTGCCGAATCAGCTTTCACATAATATATATCGGCAAACGGTTTGTGAAGTTCGTGGTGGTCTATAGCCAGTTTTATTTTGTCAGCATAAATATTCAGTTCACCAAGCAGTTTGCTGTCAGCAATGTCTACACTTACATAAGTTTCAGCTTCAAAATCGGTTTTGTCTATACCTGTTTCAAGATATTCAAATTTCTTTGGTAGAGTACCATTAATAAGAACCTTTGCTTTTTTACCCATTTGCTGTAACATTCCACAAAGTGCATATGCTGAACCGAGTGTATCACCATCAGGATACTGATGAGTTAAAATAGCATAGTTATTATTTTTTTTGAAAAATTCTGCTACCTCAGCAATATTATTCGTCTGTTTCATTTTCTTCCTCCTCTTCAGGAATATCAAGGTCAAGAAGGAGTTTGTTTATATTTGCACTGTATTCAATAGAGTCTGTAGCATAAAACAATGGTGCCGGAACATGGCGAAGCTTTAATCTGCTACCCAGTTCCTTTCTTATATAGCCTGCAGCATTTTTAAGTGCTTTTGCAGCCTCTTTGCTTTTATCCATACCATACATAGAGCTTATATATACACTGCAATATGATAAGTCGTTAGTAACATCAACACGCACAACACTAACCATAGCGTCACTTACACGAGGGTCTTTCATCTCACGCAAAATTGCTGTAAGCTCACGCTTAATATCTTCTGTAGTACGTCCCATTCTATGTCCTGCCATATTTTAATCCTCCGTTTGTTTAACTATACATAATTATAATGTTTGAAAAAATCTTTTAATATATTCGGTTAACACCAATAAACAAATTTATTACCCTTTATTTTACCACTTTTTATTAATCTCGGCAATATTTTTTACAGATAGATGATATATGATAAATCATCTATCTATAAAATTAGGTGCATTATCAAATAATGCACCCTGTATCTAAATATTATTCTTCAATTTCCTTACTTGTATCGCAGTATTCGCAAATAAGAATATTACCCTTTTTTCTAAATTCCTTTGGCATATATGGTTCGGTATGGGTTATGCACTTAGGATTTTTACAACCTCTTTCATCTATAACAACCTTACCTCTTGCATAGGAATATTTTGCGTCCTGCAAGGTAAGCAAAATTAACGCCATTCTTGCATACATTCCGTAAACAGCTTGTTTGAAATAAACGCAACGTGGGTCATCATCTACTTCAACATCAATTTCATCAACTCTTGGTAATGGGTGCAAAACTTTTAAGTCGGCTTTACCTAAAGATAATTTTTCCTTATCAAGTACAAATACACCCTTCTGAGCCTGATATTCTTCTTCGCTTGCAAATCGTTCACGCTGAATACGAGTCATATATAATACGTCAAGCTGTGGAATAGCCTCCTGAAGTGTAGGCACTTCAACATATTCGCAGTTTTGTTCGTCCATAATATCTTTGATATATTGAGGAACGCCAAGCTCCTTTGTTGAAATAAGAACAAATTTATTGCCTTCAAAGTGTGACATTGTTTTTATCAGCGAATGTACGGTTCTGCCATTTTTTAGGTCACCACACAAGCCGATTGTAAGGTGGTTGAGTCTGCCTTTTTCGTTGTGAAGTGTTACAATATCGGTGAGTGTCTGAGTAGGGTGTAGGTGTCCACCGTCACCTGCGTTTATAACAGGAACATCACTATACAGTGACGCACCTTTTGCACTGCCCTCAAGAGGATGTCGCATAGCTATAATATCTGCATATCCACTTATAATTTTAATTGTATCTTTAAGACTTTCGCCCTTTGAAACCGATGAATTCATAGGGTCGTCAAAACCTATTATTGAACCGCCCAGACGTAACATAGCAGTTTGAAAACTCATTTGTGTACGGGTACTTGGCTCATAAAATAATGTACCCATAATTTTACCTTTGCAGGCATCACTGTATGCAGAGGGATTTTTCATAATTTTTTCAGCAAGCTGTATTATTTCCTGTAAGTCAGAAAAAGAAAGCAGTTCAAGGTCGATAATATGATTTAACATTATAAACACCCTTTCAATTATACTCTTTTAATTTTAGCATAAACCTGTAAAATAACAATAGCAAAATAAAAAGTTTGTCAAATTTTGCAGAATTAGAAGCAATATATTAAAATTTACATAAATACAGACAAAAAGACTGTTGGTAATGATGTATGCGAATGATTAATCAGTACCAACAGTCAGTTAAAGCATAATAGTTATATTGTTTGTTTAAATTAGTTCTTTAAGCTCTGCAAAGGTGCAGGTATTCTTCCGCCTCTGTTTATAAACTTTGCAGGTGATTTTGTGTTAACATCCATAACAGGGCCTTCGCCAAGAAGTCCACCAAAGCTTAGTTCATCTCCTACTTTTTTACCGATTGCAGGAATAACTCTTACAGCTGTTGTTTTTGAGTTAACCATACCTATAGCTGCCTCATCTGCAATAATTGCAGAGATTACCTCAGGTGTTGTGTCACCCGGAATGTTAATCATATCCAGACCAACAGAGCATACAGCTGTCATAGCCTCAAGCTTGTTCAGTGTTAAACAGCCTGTTTTTGCAGCATCTATCATACCTGCGTCCTCTGTAACAGGTATAAATGCACCAGACAGACCACCAACGTGTGATGATGCCATTACACCGCCCTTTTTAACAGCGTCATTAAGCAGAGCAAGAGCCGCTGTTGTGCCAAAGCAACCGCACTGCTCAAGACCCATTTCTTCAAGAATATGAGCAACAGAGTCACCAATAGCCGGTGTTGGTGCAAGAGAAAGGTCTACTATACCAAATGGCACACCCAATCTTCTTGAAGCTTCCTGTGCAACAAGCTGACCTGTTCTTGTAATTTTGAATGCAGTTTTCTTTATTAAATCAGCAACAGCAGTAAGGTCGCAATCACCGCATTTTGCAAGGGCAGCACGAACAACACCGGGTCCTGAAACACCTACGTTGATTTCACAGTCAGGCTCACCTGGACCGTGCATAGCACCCGCCATAAATGGGTTGTCCTCTGGTGCGTTACAGAACACAACCAGCTTAGCAGCACCAATACAATTTCTGTCAGCTGTAAGCTCGGCTGTCTGCTTTACTATTTTGCCCATCATTCTTACAGCGTCCATATTAATGCCTGCTTTTGTACTGCCTATGTTTACAGATGCACATACATGGTCAGTAATTGATAATGCCTCAGGAATACTTTCGATAAGTGCGTAGTCACCATCAGAAAAGCCCTTCTGAACTAATGCAGAGTAACCGCCAATAAAGTTAACACCTACGGTCTGAGCAGCTCTTTCAAGTGCCTGAGCAAATTTTACAATTTTTTGTGTCTGGCAGGCAGATGCAACCATACCTATAGGTGTAACAGATATTCTCTTGTGAATTATAGGAATACCATATTCAGAAGAAATATCTTCACCTGTCTTTACAAGGTCTTTTGCATATCTGCAAATTTTGTCGTATATCTTAGTACACGCTTTATCAATGTCATCATCAATACAGCTTAACAACGAAATACCCATAGTAATAGTACGCACATCAAGATTTTCGTTGTCAATCATATTGACGGTTTCAATAATATCATGTGTATTTATCATAGTGGGTCAGCCTCCGTTATATTCTGTGCATTGAGTTGAAAATGTCTTCGTGCATAATATGAATTTTCATTCCCATTTCTTCGCCAAGTGTGTCAAGCTTTTTCTGCATTTCACTTATTGTCTTTTTAGAGCTGTCCATATCAACCAGCATAATCATTACAAACATTTCCTGCAAAACACTCTGTGTTACCTCAGAAATGCTTATATTCTCCTCTGCACAGGCAGAAGAAACCTTTGCAAGAATCCCAACTGTATCTTTACCTAAAACTGTAATAAAAGCACGCATTTATATTCCTCCATAATAAAAATTATTTACATTAAATTATCTCTTATTTTTTATCAACTGTCAATACAAAATACAACATTAATTGCAATATAGGTGCAAAAAAACAGACAGAGTCAGCTTCTGTCTGTTTTTGTAAGCTTGTAGCTTATGTCGTTTTCTTCTGCTGTATAGTTATATGTGCTTGCTATTGCATAAATATCTGTTAGATTAAAATATTCCATACTGGATTTAGAAATGTAAATATACTGTGGTATTTTTTTAGGGTTAAGGCTGTAATATTCCTGTAAGCGGGTTAGGGTACTGCTGTCAGGAGTAACCCACGCAGAAAAGGTACTCAACGGAAAGTCCTCAACAGCCAGATAGCACCAGCATTTTTCTGTAAGAAAAAGAATATTTCCTCTTTCTAAATTACTATAACTTTTTATGTCCTCGTAAATATTGTTATACTCAAGGCAATTTATCGAACTTGTATATATACCTTTGGCAGGGCCATTTTCTATTTGACAGACAAGATTTTGTGGCGTTTGTGTTTCCCAAAAGCAATGTTCGGCTTTTACAATAATCTGAAGTACACCCTGAAATCCTATGACAGTAACAGCCATTGCAATACTCACATTTTTTATAATTTTGTAATGCTTTGATGTGCTGTTATTTTCTGTAATCTCTTTAATCAAAACAGCAAGAAATATAAGGCTTGCTACATTGGAAACAGCTATAGCCATAAGGATAACATAAAAATACTGGTTTGATGAAAAACAAACTGCTACAGAATAAAGTAACCCTAAAACAAAAACGCTTGCAAATAATTTTTTAGGCTTGTTATCACACAGAATATATGATGTAATGCCTATAAAAATCATAGGGAACATAATAACATTAAAATATGTTTCTATAAGCTGGTTTGTAAATAATATAAAAGTAAAAATTGTAACCACTGTACTGGCAATAAGATATACAACACTATGTTGTTTTCTTTTTTTATCAAAAATAATGAACAAAAGCACAATAGCATAGCTTATAAATGAAATATATAGCAGTGGATGACAGCTTAGTACAGAGGTATAATATAACTCTAATTTTTCTGCTATTGAAAGTTGTGGGTGTTCAGGGTCGTTAAGTATATATGGCAAATTTTTTAGTATTTCACTCAGGCTTGTTCTTGAAAGTACAAAAGCCACAAATATAACTGCCATAATTCCAACACCAACAGTAAACCATAAAAATGTTTTTGCAGAAAACATATCTGTAAAAATGAATGTATTTGTATATTTTGTTTTTTTAAGTGCGTAATGTACAGCAACACATATACCAAACAGTATATAAGCAAATGCCATATAAGGACAACATAACACAGCCATTGAAAAAGCTATACCGCTTATAATAAAGGGTGTCTTTTTCTTTATATCTGCGGTTGCCATTAAAACACCGGTAAATACCAATAAGTCAAGAGCCATTGTGTTATAGCTTAATGCCATAATATCAAACGGTGTAAAAAGAAAATAAAGCAAAGCACTTGCCATAGAGATATATTTGTATTCTCTCAACCTTATATAGATAAAAACAGAAACCGCACTATGAAATATTATATAAATTATTCTCATAGCCAGAATAATGCCTTCTGTAGATTTTGTTATAAACTCAAAAATACCTACAAAAGGTATAAGTAAAAAACCCGAAAGCTGAGAAAGGTGCCATTCGTCATTTAACAGAGAATCCCCCATCAATAGTCGGTGTGGGATTGTAAGATAAAATGCTTCATCGTTGCCACCAAATCCGTATGAACATTTCCATATGGCGAAAACAACTGCAATAATCATAAGTGCGGTAAAAATTAAATGATTAAAAATTGTATTTTCTTTTGTGATTTCTTTTTTCATATAAATCCTCTGATTGAAAAGCGACAAAATATAACTTAATATTATTTTTTGTCTTGCTTTTTATGGCATTTTTTGTTTTTTATGGTTGTGCATTGTTGTCAGGCTTGTTATATATCTCTACTTGTATATCTTCAGAATTACCTTTGAGAAATTTACCAATACCTTTAAGTTCATTTATAGCTATATTTACAATTCTAAGTACAATATTAATTACCAGTGATGCAAGTAAAGAACAGAAGAAAACAAAAGGTACAATAACAAAGAAATATTTAAGTCGTTCAGTCATAGGTGTAACTTTTGCAATTAATTGCTGGTAAGTAATGGTATCGAAAATGTATGACAAAAGATAGATACCCAAAGCTGAGTCGGAAACTTTCCATAAAACAAACCTTATAGGACTTGGTAGTTTATTAGCTTTTAGTCGGCTTAACAGTGTAAATAATATTACAGCCATAATAAATGCTTCAAAACCATTCCACGCAAGGTAATCGCCTGATTCAAAGGTTTCTCCGTAACTCCTGTAAAAATTGAATGAGCCAAATGCAAATACACTTACAGTAAGGCTTATTAGCAGTGTTATTGTTTTAAATTTTAGTCCATATTCACGCAGATAACAGCCTGTAAAATAATAGGTAATAGGGTAGAGGCTTATCCACCAGTTTGGCAGAATTTTTGTTTTAGCGTCAGATTTGGTAGGATTTAGCCAGAAATCCGCTTTATCAAAGTTAAATATATTAAATAATGTGGGCAACACTGTTAAAATAACAAGTGTTGCAATAAGCACTTGCTTTTTTCTTTTACTGTTAAGATTTTTATAAATTATATTTAAGAAGGGAATAATCAGGAACAAGCCAATATATAGCTCTATATACCACGAATATGGAGCACAACTGTAATTGAGTATTCTTAAAATTGCATCTTTAAAAGTTAATCTGATATGTAAATATTCTATTTGAAAAATAATACAAGCAATACTTGCTAACAAGTATATAATTAATGTTTTGCCTATGCCAAGATAATATTTTTTACAAAGCTTTTTTTCAGCCATAAGATAGCCTGTAAGAATAAGAAACAATGGAATACAAACAGAAAAAAATGTACGCATAACACACATAATGTACATATTTCCACCTGTAACATTCTGATTATAAAATTCACTGTTAAGAAAAAAGTGTACTGATATAACCGAAAAAACCGCAATAATTCTAATAATATCCATAGAAGTATTGCGTTTGTTTAGTTTATTTAGTTTGTCATACTTCATACAAAAGCCCCTTTTAAATATAAGCAGACAGATAAATTAAGTTTTACCTGTCCGCTTGTTTACTTTTATTAATATAAAATACCATATCTTTCTAAAAACTACAAGCACTTGTAATGCAAGTGTATAAAAATATTATAATTTCATATTTGTGAAATAAAAAAGAACACACGCCGTGTGTTCCTTTAAAAAACTGTTTTATTTACTGAATTGAACAATCCAAATATTCGTCAAGCTCTTGCTCCTCTTTTTTCTTCTTTTTTTCTCTTACAACAAGAAGTGCTGTAACTGTGGCAGCTACAGCTGTAAAAGTAGCAATAGCCGCAATAATTATAGCAAGCTTGCTGTTACAGTCTTTATCACAATATTTATAATTTTTTAGCATTATAATTACCTCCAGATTACCAGAATTTAAGTAATTGTATAGTAATATAATAACCAAAATAAATTAAAATGTCAACATAAATTAAAAATGAATTGTAAAGTTTGTATAAACAGAAAAATGCCCATAAAAAACAAAAAAGCAGGGCAAAGGCTCTGCTTGTAATGTTTATCTTAAAGATTAGTGCCGAATTAAGCTGATGCGTTTAGCTTGCGGGCTAGTGCAGACTTACTTCTGGCAGCAGTATTCTTATGAAGGATACCCTTGCTTACTGCAGTGTCAATCTTCTTAATAGCAAGACGTACTGCCTCTGCCTTGTCGGCTGAGTTTGTGTCGATTGCAATGTGAGCATTCTTAACTGATGTTCTAAGAGCAGACTTGAAAGCCTTGTTTCTTGCATTTTTAGTAGCAGTAACCTTAACTCTTTTCTTAGCTGATTTAATGTTTGGCATTTATTGCACCTCCTTGCCCATACTCATGTACTAGATATTTTAGCATTTTTATAACGGAATTTCAAGTGTTTTTTCAACTTTTTTAAAATAAAACGCAAGTTTTATAATAATTATATCCTCTAGGATATTTTTTAGCGTTATTTGGTAAAAACATACATACAAAAACTAACTTTAGCTTTTGTTTTTTCGGTACTTAAAGTAGTAAATAAGCCCTGTAATAACCAGCACAACAGCCGAAATGCCTCTTATAACCCATCCATAAATACCGCCAAGCAGGTTAACATTAGTTAAAAGCTCATCGGTAAGCCACCATCCACCAAGAAATATAAAATATATTCCCGGTAGTAATAAAAAGCGATATTCCTTTATAGCGTAATATATAAGGTAAATGCCTATAATTACAAAGGCTATTGTGTAAACATAACCCATTTAATCATCTCCGTGTTTTTATTATCATAATATAAAAGCTTTTATATTTTTAATTGATTACATTCTGTTGTTAAGGTTAACACGCTTGCTTGTTTGCTTTTTACTTTTTTTCCTTTTTGAAGCTTTTTCTTTTTTAGGTCTGCTAAAAAACAAGCAGATAATAAGATAACCGCCAAAAACGATTATACCTGCATAATGCACCCATTGCATAGCCTCAACACTAGGCCATATCTGAGAAACAAAAAAATCGCCCATTATCCATAAGCCTTCAAATATAAAGAAAAGTGCTACAGGTCTGAATAACAGCAGATGACGGAACATAGGGGTAAACAGCACTATTGCCACTATAAGGCACACAGCAGCCGCCAATATAGCTATCAACATAAAATCCTCTCCTTGTAGAGATTATATTTTGCTAATTATAAGTATAAATAAAAACTTACCCGTAGTCAATATTATATTTAGCAAGCGTTAAAATAGTTAAGGGCTGATTTTTGGTCAGCCCTGTTTCTGTTTTAAAATTTATTTTTTGTTTTTTAGTTCTTTAATATCGCTTCGTATAGTATAAAGATAATCTCTTGAGATTTCGCTATTCTCTACTAATTCGCCAAAGCCTACTATGAAAATGCCGAATATAATAGAAAAGATAATACCTACAATTAGACATACAAAGCCTGCAATTGAGAATATTACTTCCATTTCATCATAGTAAGCTTCGCTAGCTAAAAACCATAAATAAATAGAGATAATTATCGTGCATATTATTCCTATAGCCTGCACAACTTTACCAAGCATCTGAATTGTTTTTCCTGTGTTCATTTTAAATTCATCGCCGTCATCTTCACTTTCGTATTCACTCTCGGAAAAGTTTTCCTCTAATAGTTCTTCGTTATCCATAAATTTTTCCTCCAATTTAAAATTTTTCTAACCTACTATAAAACGAATATATCTTATACTCACCTCCAATATTAAAAACAAAATTTTAAAACAGCTTATTATAGTTGTGTAAAAACATCTTTATGTACATAGCGTGACTATATAAATCAAATTGAATTTGATTTAGTGACAAAATTCATTGCTTAATTTTAGCAAAATGCACATTTAGAGTTTTTAACTCTAAAGATATTTTAGCGTTTATGACTCTAAAAGTCAATATAATATTTGCAATTTTTTTATAATGGTTGTAGAGGTGGAAATATGAGATACAACGAAAGAATAAGGCAGATAAGAGAAGACCATTCTTTAACGCAACAGAAAATTGCAGATATTTTGCATATTGGTCAGCGTACCTATGCTGATTACGAAAGTGGAAAAACACGCATACCTGTAGATAGCTTGTTGGTGCTTGCTAAATTTTATAATGTTTCGCTTGATTATATAACAGGTGCAAGCGATATAAAAAATGAATATCCCCTAAAATAGCAGACGGCTACATTATATAATTTGTACCGTCTGTTTTTCTTTTTATCCAAAATCCAAATTATTACCAGCCTTAACAATTAGTTTACAAACATATCCTTGACAAAATGTGTAAATGGTGGTACATTATAGATACATTAGCACTCCACCTTTTAGAGTGCTAAGTTACAAAACAGGTAATCGAGAGGTGGTACTTATGGAACTGCCTGTAAGGAAAAGCAAAATTCTGAATGCTATTATAAAACAGTATATTGCAACCGGTGAGCCTATGGGTTCAAAGGTTCTGCTTGATTTCCTTGATTTTTCGGTTTCCTCCGCTACAGTCCGCAATGAAATGGCAAGCTTGTCGGATATGGGCTTTTTGGTTCAACCGCATACCTCAGCAGGGCGAATACCAACTCAGTTGGGTTATAGATATTATTTAGACCATTTGATTGAGCCTGTTGAGTTAAATGCAAGAGAAAGGCGAGCCATTGACGATGTGTTGATTTCATCTGCAGACGACCCTGAGCATATTCTCAATAAGGGTGCTGAAATTCTTTCTCAGTTAACCGGATATGTGGCTGTAAGCACAACACCACCTACAGATGATACAACGGTTGAAAGAATAAAAATTTTGCAGATAAGTAAGCACACTACAATGATGGTTATGATAACATCAAAGGGTATGGTTAAAAACCGACTTTTTAGGTGTGACTATAATGTAACAGATGATGTTCTGCAAATTTATGAAAAGGCACTTAATGAAATGCTTTCGGGAATAAAACTAAGCTCTGTAACACCTGCATTTGTGCAGACGGTTGCTGTGGCACTAGGTGATGTAATGATACTTATGCCACAGGCTTTACTGGCTATTATGGAAGCGTCAAAAGAAGCCTCTATAATTAACATTGTAAATTACGGTTTGTCAAACTTATTGCAAACAGGTGAATTTGATGTTACACAACTTCGTGCTATTTACAGATTTTTGAACGATGTACCAAAACAAGAAGAACTGTTATTTAGAAAGCATGACAGAATAACGGCTTATATAGGTACAGAGTCAGGCATATCTGATATAATGTCAACCGGAATGGTGGTTTCACGTTACCCTGTACAAGGTGTTGAGTCAGGTGCTTTGGCAGTGTTAGGACCAATAAGAATGGACTATACAACCGCTATAGCGTATACAGATTATATTTCACAGATGTGCGGTAAATTAATTACTGAGCTTTTGGAATAAATAGAATTCAAACCTCATAAAAAGGATTGGTGATATAATTGAGTAAAAAAGACGAAAAGAAGAAAGCCACAAAAGAAAAAGAGGCTGAAAACAAAAAGGAAACTGAAGCGGTGGAAGAAGCTGTGGAGGAACAGGCTGAAGAAAAAACAGAGGAGAAAGCTGAAGAAACAGCTGAAAGTAAGCTTGAAAAAGAGCTGAAGGCAAAAACTGATGCTTATCTTCGTATGGCTGCTGAGTATGAAAATTATCGCAGACGCACAACAGCAGATAAGGCGAATATCTATGCAGATGCAACAGCAAACGCTATTAAAGAAATTCTGCCAATAGGTGACAGCCTTGATATGGCTTTAAAAACTGCTGAGAATGCTCCTGATGAATACAAAAAAGGCTTGGAGCTTATTTGTAACCAGTTTAAAACTTCGCTTGAAAAGCTGAATGTTGAAGTTTTTGGTAATGTTGGAGATGAATTTAATCCTGAAATTCATAACTGTGTTATGAAGGTTGAAGATGATGACCTTGGCGAAAATACAGTAGCTCAGGTTTTCCAAAAAGGCTATAAAACAGGTAACAGAATTATCAGGCAGGCAATGGTGCAGGTTGCAAATTACGACTGATTTTAAGAATATAAATATATTTAATGAAGAATTTTTAACACAGGGGTACATTAATATAGTTTAACTGTGTGTTGAAATTGAATTTTACAAATTAACAGACATATAATATTAATTATTGGAGGAATTAATTATGGCAAAGACAATTGGTATCGACTTAGGTACAACAAACTCATGTGTAGCAGTTATTGAAGGTGGTGAGCCTGTAGTTATAGCAAATGCAGAAGGTGCAAGAACAACACCATCAGTAGTTGCATTCTCAAAGACAGGTGAAAGACTTGTTGGTCAGGTTGCTAAAAGTCAGGCTGTAGCTAACCCTGACAGAACAGTATCTTCTATTAAAAGACAGATGGGTACTGACTATAAGGTAACTATAAATGATAAGAGCTTTTCACCACAGGAAATTTCAGCAATGATTCTTACTAAGCTAAAGACAGACGCTGAGGCTTATCTTGGCGAGCCTGTAACACAAGCTGTTATTACAGTTCCTGCTTACTTTACAGATGCACAGCGTCAGGCTACAAAAGACGCAGGTAAAATTGCAGGCTTGGATGTTAAGAGAATTATCAATGAGCCTACAGCTGCTGCTCTTTCATACGGTATTGATAAAGAAGCAGACCAAAAAGTAATGGTATATGACCTTGGCGGTGGTACATTCGACGTATCTATTATTGAGATGGGTGACGGTGTACAGGAGGTTCTTGCAACAGCAGGTAACAACCGTCTTGGCGGTGATGACTTTGACCAGAGAATTATCGACTGGATGCTTTCAAGCTTTAAGGCTGAAACAGGTATAGACCTTTCAACAGATAAACACGCTATGGGCAGACTTAAAGAGGCTGCTGAGAAGGCTAAAATTGAACTTTCAGGTGTAACAACAGCATCTATCAACCAGCCATATATCTGTGCAGATGCAACAGGTCCTAAGCACCTTGATTTAACTCTTACAAGAGCTAAGTTCAACGAGCTTACAGCAGACCTAGTAGAGAATACAATGGTTCCTGTAAGACGTGCTTTGAGCGACAGTGGTCTTTCTATTGGTGAAATCAACAAGGTTCTTATGGTAGGTGGTTCTTCAAGAATTCCTGCTGTACAGGAAGCTGTAAAGAACTTTATAGGTAAAGACCCATTCAAGGGTATTAACCCTGACGAATGTGTTGCTATTGGTGCAGCTATTCAGGGCGGTGTACTTGGCGGAGAAGTTGACGGCTTGCTACTTCTTGACGTTACACCACTTTCACTTGGTGTTGAAACAATGGGCGGTGTTATGACAAAGGTTATCGAGCGTAACACAACAATTCCTACAAAGAAAAGCCAGATTTTCTCAACAGCAGCAGACAACCAAACACAGGTTGAAATCAATGTACTACAGGGTGAACGTGAGTTTGCTCGTGATAACAAGCAGTTGGGCTTGTTTGCTCTTACAGGTATTGCACCTGCTATGAGAGGTGTTCCTCAGATTGAGGTTACATTTGATATTGACGCTAATGGTATTGTTAATGTATCAGCTAAAGACCTTGGTACAGGTAAGGAGCAGAAGATTACAATTTCTTCAAATACAAATATGTCAAAAGAAGACATTGAAAAGGCTGTAAGAGATGCAGAGCAGTATGCTGCTGAGGATAAGAAGCGTCGTGAAGAGGTAGACACAAAGAACGAGGCAGAAAACCTATGCTATCAGGCAGAAAAGCTTGTAAAAGAGAGTGGCGACAAAATCAGCGAGGAAGATAAGAACGCTATCAATACAAAGGTAAGTGCTACAAAGACAGCTATTGAGCAGAACAATATAGAGGCTATCAAGATGGCTACAGAGGATATGCAAAAGACAATTTACGATATATCTGCAAAGCTGTACCAGCAGGCAAATCCTCAGGGTGCACAGGGTGCTCCTGATATGGGTAATATGGGTGGTAACCCAGCAGGTGGCGATTACAGCGGTTACGACGCAGGTAACAGCAACAATGGAAACGATGGCAATGTATACGATGCTAACTTTACAGATGTAGAATAATTTATTATAAAAAATAATAGATTTTAGCCGAGTTATGTTGTATAATGTAGCTTGCTACTTAACAAAAAACAGGGCAGGAACTATTTTCTGCCCTGTTTACTGAGTTATAAGGCGTGCAGATTATAGATAAAATATTGGTATGATATTTGCAAATATTTAAATGAACATAATTTAATTGGTAAAAGCTTGTTATAACAATGTTTTATCTACAAACTGAATGGAAATTTGTTTTTATAAAGAATTGTGCTGATAGGAGGCATTAATTTGGCTGATAAACGTGATTATTATGAAGTTATGGGAGTGCAGAAGGGTGCATCTGACGATGAAATAAAAAAGGCTTTCAGAAAACTTGCAAAGCAATATCACCCAGACCTTAATCCCGGAGATAAAGAAGCAGAAGCTAAATTTAAAGAAGTTAATGAGGCTTATGAGGTTTTATCTGATAAGGATAAAAGAGCAAGATATGACCAGTTTGGTCATGCAGGAGTAGACCCAAGCTATGGTGCAGGTGCAGCAGGTGGCAGTCCATTTGGCGGTCAGGGTATGAATATAGATATTGATGATATATTCAACAGCTTTTTCGGTGGATTTGGCGGAGGTGGCAGACGTTCTAATCCGAATGCACCACGAAAAGGTACTAATATTGAAACTATGATTTTAATATCCTTTGAAGAAGCTGCAAAGGGTTGTAAAAAAACTGTTACATATACTAACGACAGTGTATGTAGTGAGTGTAATGGTTCAGGTGCTGCAAAGGGTACAACACCAAGAGTTTGTAACACTTGTAACGGTACAGGTCAGGTTCAGGTTAACCAAAGAACACCTTTTGGCGTTGTAAGAACTTCTCGTGCTTGTGATGCCTGTGGCGGTAAAGGTAAAACTATTGATACACCTTGTCCAAATTGTAGAGGAACAGGCAGAAAGCGTACAAAGCGTACTGTTGATATTGATATTCCGGCAGGTATCAATGGCGAAGTTTTGCAGGTAACAGGTCACGGTAATGCAGGTATAAACAACGGTCCTTATGGTGATTTGCGTGTAAGAGTAGAAGTAAGACCACATCCTATTTTTGAAAGACGTGGTAACGATGTATGGTGCGAAGTGCCTATCACATTTACACAGGCAGCTTTGGGTGCAGAAATTACAGTTCCTACTCTTGATGGTAAGGTAAGCTATAGTATTCACGAGGGAACACAACCTAATGATATTTTCAAACTCAAGGGCAGAGGTGTAACAAGCTTAGGCGGTAAAAACCGTGGTGACCAGTATGTGAAGGTTGTAATTGAAGTACCTAAACATCTGAGTGCAAAGCAAAAGGCTTTATTGAAGGAGTTTGACGGCTCTGTAACAGAGAAGAATTACGGTAAAAGAAACGGATTTTTCGACAAGCTGAAGGGTATGTTCGGCGATGATGGAATTAAATTTTAAATAAGGGTGTGTTGAAGTGGAGTGGACAGAAGTAAGCATAACTGTACCTGTAGAAATGGTAGATAACGCAGGTGATATTGCACAGATGGTAGTACCTTACGGTATTTATATAGAAGATTACTCTATGCTTGAGGACGAAGTAGAGGAAATTGCACACATTGACCTTATAGACGAGGATTTGTTGAAAAAGGACAGAACCAAAGGTGTGGTTCACATTTATATAAGTCCGGAAGATAACCCTGTAGAGGCAATAGCTTTTCTAAAGGAGCGTTATACAGAGGCACAAATACCTTTTGAAATAGCTTCAACAGGCTGTGAAGAACAGGATTGGCTGAATAACTGGAAGCAGTATTTTAATCCTATTGAAGTTGGTGAAAAAATACTTATCCGTCCTACATGGAGAGATAAATATAACCCACAGGGCAGAGTTGTGCTTAATCTTGACCCCGGTCTTGCTTTTGGCACAGGTACACACGAAACAACACGTCTTTGCTTGCAGGCTGTAGAAAAGTATACAACCCCAAATACTACAATGCTTGATGTTGGCTGTGGCAGTGGTATTCTTGCTGTTGCTTCATTATTGTTGGGTGCAAAGAGTGCCGTTGGTGTGGATATTGACGAAATGGCTGTAAAAACAGCAAAGGAAAATGCACAGCTTAATGGTGTAGAAGATAAATTTACTGTTTTATGTGGTAATCTTACAGATAAGGTTCAGGGTAAGTATAATGTAGTTGTTGCTAATATTGTAGCTGACGCTATTATTATGCTTTCAAAGGACATAAAGAATTTTATGTACGATGACTCAATTTATATTATGAGTGGTATAATAGATACAAGAGTAGACGATGTTCTTAATGCAATAAGTGACACATTCGAGGTTCAGGAAAAACTTCTTGAAAACGGTTGGTGCTGTCTGGTTGCAACGCTAAAAAAATAAGGACTAATCGGGAGGATTATTTTATGGGAGAATGTTCACATAATTGTGAAAGTTGTAGTCAAAACTGTAGTTCTCGACAGGAACAACAGGATTTACACGAAAAGCTGAATAAATACAGCAGTGTTAAAAAGGTTATAGGTGTATTAAGCGGTAAGGGTGGAGTAGGAAAAAGTATGGTAACCTCTATGCTTGCAGTTATGTTTAACAGACAGGGTTACAAGGTGGCTGTACTGGATGCTGACATTACAGGCCCGTCAATTCCCAAAAGTTTTGGTATTACCGAACGTGCTAGAGGTTGTTCAGAGGGAATTTTACCTGCTGTAACATCAACAGGTATTGATATAATTTCTACAAATATGTTTTTACCTAACGAAACAGACCCTACAGTATGGCGTGGTCCTGTTATTTCAGGTACTGTAAAGCAGTTCTGGACAGATGTTATATGGGAAAACGAGGATTATATGTTTGTTGATATGCCACCCGGAACAGGTGATGTTGCACTTACTGTATTTCAGAGTATTCCTCTTGACGGTATTGTTATTGTTACCTCACCACAGGATTTAGTTTCAATGATAGTTGAAAAAGCTGTTAAAATGGCAAATATGATGAATATTCCTATTTTGGGTATAGTTGAAAACAACAGCTACTTTATGTGTGATGAATGTGGTAAGAAGCATTATATATTTGGTGAGAGTAAAATTGATGAAATTGCCAAGAATTATGAAATTCCTGTACTTGGAAAATTGCCTATAGAGCCAAAGCTTGCCCAGTATGTTGACAACGGTAATATAGAAGGTTTTGAAGGAAACTGGCTTGATGATGGTGTAGAAGTTATCATAAAAGCTACAACTAAGTAATGTTATCTTATTGATATATTATAAAGAAATAGAGCCTTGGTTGAAAAAATAACCAAGGCTCTATTTTTATACTGAATGGGATTAAAAAGTGATACATTATAATTTATTGTTTATTAAAGAAATTTTATTATAATTATGTGGTTGATTATACTACAAATTTCGCCTTGTGTTGTGTATAATCTGTAGGTTGTTATATTGACTTTTATAAAAAAAGAGTTAAAATATGTACTATGGAATTTGTGTGAAATTTTAGGGTTAAGTCTAAATTCAGTTTTTACTGGTTATTATTTTTATAAAAGGCAAGCGTATTTTAACGAAAATTGGAGTAAGGTGGGAATGTTTTGTTTCAGATTTTTAAAGAACATCGTGGCTTTGGCGGTCAGATTATAAGGCTTGCAAAAAACGAACTGATAAAAACATATAAGGGAGCGGTTATTGGCCCGTTGTGGGCAGTTGTTAAGCCATCATTTACATTGTTTGTTTATTGGTTCGCTTTTGCTTTGGGCTTCAGAAAAGCAGGAGCAGTTGACGTTGTAATTGATGGTTCAACAATTCAGTTCGACCGCTTTACATTTATGCTTGTTGGTTTTATTCCGTGGTTCTTTATACAGGAAAGCATTATACAAGGAATGAAGTCTATACGAAACAATAGGCATTTTGTAACTAAAATTTCCTTTCCGGTGTCCACTATAATGAGTTATACCCTCTTGTCCAAGCTTTATGTTCAGCTTTTACTTTGTGCTATAATGCTTGTTATTGTAGGTTTTTCGTGTGGTCTTAGCTTGTATGTGTTACAGCTTGTTTTGCTAATTCCACTTATGTTCCTGTTCTTCCTGTTCCTGTCGTGGAGTACAGCACCAATGGGAGCATTCAGCAGAGATTTTGACAATATGATAGTTTCTATTATGTCGGGTATATTCTGGTTGTCTGGTGTTATTTACAATTCATATGATATGGATAATGAATTTTTGAATTTTGTAATGTATTTTAACCCTATAAATTTCTTTGCAAATGGTTACCGTAAGGCTGTGCTTTATAATCAGTTTATCTGGAACAATCCTACAGAGCTTATTATTTTCCTTGCCGAGTTTGTATTTCTATTCTTTATCGGTTCATATAATTATAATCGTTTACGCAAAAAGATACCTGATGTGCTGTAAACAAAGAGGTGTAAGCTATGGCAGAAAATAAAACTATGATTAAGTTTGACCATGTGTCAAAGGATTATATACTTTTTAAAAGTGATGCAGAGCGTTTTAAATCCTTGTTTTTTAAGCCTAAAAATGCAAAGCACCATATGGCACTTAAAGATGTTTCTATTGAAATATTTGAGGGCGAAAGTGTAGGAATTATAGGTGACAACGGTGCGGGTAAATCTACATTGCTTAAAATGATAACAGGTGTTGCTTTTCCTGACACAGGTGAGGTTACAGTAAATGGTACAGTTGCCGCACTGCTGGAACTTACCGCAGGCTTTGCACTGGAGATGTCGGGCAGAGAGAATATTTATCTCAGAGGCTATACACTAGGTCTTAAAGATTCATATATCAAAGAAATTGAAGGCAGAATTATTGATTTTGCTGAACTTGGTGATTATATTGACCAGCCTGTACGAACATACTCAAGTGGTATGAAAATGCGTCTTGGTTTTGCTATAAATGTAAATATTGACCCTGATATTCTTGTTATTGATGAGGCTTTGAGTGTAGGTGATGCTACATTTAAGAAAAAATGTAAAAACAGAATAGGCGAGATTATAAAACAGGGTACAACTGTGCTTTATGTAAGCCACTCAAAGGATAGCGTAAAAGAGATGTGTACAAAAGCTATATATCTCAAAAAGGGCGAGGTTAAATTTTCCGGTGATGTTAAAGAGGCGTTTGAAATTTACGAGGCAGATAAGGCTGTTAAGAAAAAGAAATAAAATATTGATTTTTGAAGATACTTTATAATATAGATTTGGGAAAGGTAAGTGAGTTATATGGTAACTGCTGTAGTTTTTGCAGGTGGTGTTGGTGCCAGAATGAAGTCGGTAGAAATTCCAAAGCAATTTTTAGAGGTTGACGGAAAGCCGATTATTATAAGAACCTTAGAGAATTTTCAGTATCATTCAGAGGTTGACAATATAGTAATCTCTTGTCTTGAAGCGTGGATAGACAAACTATGGGAGTATGTTAAAAAATACAGCATTACAAAGGTGCTTAATATTGTTCCGGGTGGAGAAAACGGTCACGGTTCAATTCATAATGGACTTGTTGCTGCACAGGAATATGCTAAAAATGAAGATGACATAGTGCTTATCTGTGATGGTGTAAGACCGTTACTGTCTGATAAACTTATCTCTGATTGTATCAGCACAGCAAAAGAACACGAAACAGCTGTGCCTGTAACACGCAGTATTGACTCTGTTCTTGAGAGTAAAGACGGACAAACCTGTAACCACAGCCTGCCAAGAGGCGAAATGTTTATTACACAAGCTCCACAAGGCTACACAATGAGAAAAATTATGTGGGCACACGATGAAGCAGAAAAGCGTGGAATTACAAACCCTATTTCAAGTTCAGAGCTTTTAATAGAACTTGGCGAAACGGTTCAGATTTTTATTGGTGACAGAGATAATATCAAAGTTACTACTCCTGAAGATATGAGATTTTTAAGAGCGTATTATTATTATAGAAGATACGAAAACTTTGCAAGAGAGGAATTAACGTATGGATTATAAAATTAATACTCTTATTCACGAATATATTTATAACGATATTCTTTCAGTTGCGAATGCAGAATTACCCTGGGAGAAGATGAAGGATAAAACTATTCTTATTACCGGTGCAGGTGGATTTATAGGTTATTACCTTACTATGGCTATGCTTATAAGAAACGACCTTTACAATGATAATATCACAGTTGTTGCACTGGTGAGAAATAAAGAGAAAACAGAAAAACGCTTTGGCGACGCGTTAAAGCGTGATGATATAAAGATTGTTGTGCAAGATGTTTGTGCTGATATTGATATCAATATTAAGTCAGACTATGTAATTCACGCAGCTAGTCAGGCAAGTGCTTACTTCTTTGAAAATGACCCTGTAGGTACTATAGACGCTAATCTTACAGGTACATATAAGGTGCTTGAATATGCTAAAAAATGTGATGCTGTAACATTGTTTGTGTCAAGCCTTAAAATTTACGGTACACTGCATACAGGCAAAAATAAAATAGAAGAAACTGATATTGGTTATCTTGACCACACATCATACAAAAATTGCTATGCACAGGGCAAAAGAGCATCAGAAACCTTATGTGCATCTTTTAATAAGCAATATGGTATGAGTATTAAAATTGCAAGACCAAGCTATATCTATGGCCCATCTAGCTTAGAAGATGATAGAGTATGGGCACAATTTATTGCAAATATTGTAAGAAACCAGAGTATTCTTTTAAAAAGTGCAGGAGCACCTTACCGTTCGTTCTGCTATGTGACAGACACAGCTACAGCTTTGCTAAAAATTATGCTTGACGGTCGTGATGTTTACCCTTACAATATCTCAGCAGAACATTCAAATGTTACTATAAGAAATTTTGCAAGAACAGCTGTTGAGGCTTTTCCGGAGAGAAATCTTACATTGTCTTTTGCCAATAAAGAGGACGAGAAAGAGCCTGTGCTTTCTGCAATGGGACCTACACCCGAAATTCTGGACAGTACACGTTTGAATGATATGGGTTGGCAGGCTAAGGTAGACCTAACCGAGGGCATTAGACGTGCTGTTAAAATTGTAGAACTACAAAATAACTAAACAAACGGGGTATATGATGGAGATTAATAAGGTACTTGGGCAATACGAGCTTGACTGGGCTTGTCACGTTGCCTCGCATAAGGATTATCCATATGCAAAGCTGAAAAATAAAACCGTATATGTTGCAGGTACACAGGATTTTTTCTCGAAAGCTGTTGTATACTTCCTTTTCGGACTTAATGACCTGCAAAAGCTTAATATGAAAATTACACTGGTTAACGAGAGTACCTCTGTACTCAATCAGATTTTTCCCGTTTTGCTAAAAAGAGAGGATTTTACCTTTAGACTTACCGAAGATTTAGATAAGCTTGATGAAAGTGCAGATTTTTATATTTACACAGGTTGTTGCAGTAAAGCGTTAGACCGTTCACCTGAATTTTTTATTAAAGAAATTACAGAGATAAAAAAGCACCTTGAATTTGCGGGCAGGGTAAAGGTTGGCGAATTTATTTTATTGTCTGATTATCGTGTTTATGGTAAAGTTGACAGAGGTATGCTGGTTTCTGAATATGAGTATGGAAATGTAGACTTTACAAAAGGCAGTGGCTACGATGCAGAAATGTTGCAGACCTTAGAAACTCTTGTGCCAATTTACGGTAAAAAATATGGTTTTTCACATTTGATTTTGCGTTCAGGTATTTTACTTGGAGCAGGCACAGATTTTGACAATAATCTGTTCTATGAGATGTTTAGAGCAGTTGCCGAGGGCAAAGAATTTGAGATGGTAAAATCTCAGAAAAAATATTCCTTTACATATATCAATGACTTTTTTAATGCACTATTTTGGGGTATGGCAGGTATGCAAAGCAATACTATATATAATGTTGTCAGTAAAGACTGTACAATGTCAACAGGTATGCTTACTGCAAAGATATATGACCTTTATCCCGAAGATTGCAAAATAGAGCTTATTGACCTTGGCAAAGACCCTAACTATGGTGTTTCTATGAACTGTCAAAAGCTACCTGTAATGGCATTTGAGCCTGAGGTTACTATGGATGAAATTATTCAGCTTATGGTGACTTCGTTTAAAAATAAAGAAGGCTTATTTCTTTATCAGGACACATATCAAGGTAAACTGCAGGTTATACATAACATTCTGCTTGGCTATTTATTAGAGGTTGACAGAATTTGTAAAAAGCATAATATTAAATATTTCTTGGCTGGCGGTACATTATTGGGTGCTATACGTCATCACGGTTTTATACCTTGGGACGATGACGCTGATGTTATGATGCTAAGAGAGGACTACGAAAAGTTCCTTAGTGTAGTTCAACAGGAGTTACCCAACAATATAACATTGCAAACAACCAAAACAGACCCTAAAACACATTGTGTGTTTACAAAGC
Organism: Acutalibacteraceae bacterium; assembly: GCA_036306965.1. Lineage (GTDB taxonomy): Bacteria > Bacillota > Clostridia > Oscillospirales > Acutalibacteraceae > CAG-964. Next base: position 15,346 of record JAXJYN010000085.1, on the reverse strand, counting down.
TGAGAATAGATAACACACTTTTCTCTACTAAATTTACCAGTATGTTTATGGATATGCACAACGGTATTTTCTTTGACGTGCTTTCTCACGACCAAACAGCAAACTCAAAGTTGGGCAGAAAAATTCATTTACAGCTTACACTTCTTACTCGTTCACTTGTTTTCAATAAATGGCACAAAAGAAAGATAGACAATGGACATAAATTCCAAAGTTTTGTTGCGAATATATTAAAAGCAGTATTTCCAATCAAATTCAGCGAATGGTTACAGTTTAAATGTCTAAGGTTTTTTGAAAAAAAGAAAGACGCAGAATATCTATATGACGGAATGGGCCGTAATGTATACAAGGGTGATTTTCCTAAATATTACCTTGATGAGGTTATAGAATGGGATTTTGAAGGTCATAAATTCCCTGTTCCTAAAGAATATGACAAGTATTTGCGTTATCTTTACGGTGACTACGAGCAATTAATTTTGCCATGGCAACGCCAGACAAGCCACGCTATTGTGGTTATGGACTTGGGTGAGTACGGCAAATATAATGTTCCGGAAAATAAATAATTAATTAATAATATACCTGTTAAAACAGTGGAATAGATTGTCGAGCAAAATTTGCTTAGAACGAGAACAACGCAGGCAAGCTGTTGCTTGTTAAGGAAAAGAACTAAGTGCTGAGTAATTATGCCAACAAAGTGTCTATTGTTTAAATAGGTGTTAATATAATTTAAATCAAAAATAAAAGGGCATAGACAAGCTTTTGAAGTGCGTGTCTATGCCTTTATCTTTTATGTGTTTGTTTATTGTTTGTAATTTTCAAAGAACTCTGTTAGTTTGTCGGTTGCTTTGTTCAGTGTTGTAACATCGGGCAGATAAACAACTCTGAAATGGTCAGGTGTTTCCCAATGGAAGCCACCACCGTGAGTAAGCAGAATATGCTTTTGTTTAAGAATATCAAGCACCATTTTTTCATCATCTGTAACATTGAATTTCTTTGAATCTATTTTAGGGAAAATATAGAATGCAGCTTCAGGTTTAACAGCAGAAACACCCGGAATGTTGTTAAGTGCATTATATATAAATTCTCTTTGCTCATAAACTCTGCCACCAGGCTGTAACATAGCTTCAGTATCGGCTGTGTGGCTTAGTGCCAAATCAATAACAGACTGTGCAGGCACATTTGAGCATAAACGCATAGAAGAAAGCAGATTAAGTCCTTCAATATAACCTTGACACTTAGATTTGTCACCACATAAACACATCCAACCACATCTGTATCCTGCTATTAAATGAGATTTTGATAAACCGTTAAAGCTTACCACCATTAAATCAGGAGCAAGTGACGCAAGTGCTGTGTGTTCTTTACCGTCAAGTACAAGTCTATCATAAATTTCATCAGCAAAAATAATAAGCTCGTGTTCTCTTGCAATATCAACAATCTGCTGTAAAATTTCAACAGGATATAAAGCACCTGTAGGATTGTTTGGGTTGATTACTACAATACCCTTGGTTTTGCTTGTTATTTTACTGCGAATATCCTCAATATCAGGATACCAATTAGATTTTTCATCACAAACATAATGTACAGCCTTACCGCCCGCAAGTGTAACCGATGCTGTCCATAATGGATAGTCAGGTGCAGGCACAAGCATTTCATCACCATTATTAAGCAAACCTTGCATAGACATTGTAATCAATTCACTTACACCATTTCCTGTGTAAATGTCGTTAACTGTTACATTGTGCATACCTTTTTTCTTGCAGTATTCAGCTATAGCAACTCTTGCAGACATAATACCCTTTGAATCTGAATATCCCTCTGTTTTATCAAGAGATTGTGACATTTTATCCAGTATAACCTGAGGTGCTTTAAAATCGAATACAGCAGGATTGCCTATGTTCAATTTTAATATTTCTGTTCCGTTAGCTATCATTCTGTTTGCTTCGTCCATTACAGGGCCACGAATATCATAACAAACATTGTCAAGCTTTGATGATTTTTCAAATTTTCTCATAATAAACCCACTTCTTTTTTATTTTGAATATAGGGGAAAGCAAGGAAGAATATTATAAATTATATTTATTAGTATCCTCCAATAAATTTCCCCGAATACTAAAATTGGTAATTGCAGATAATTTTACCTGCAATTACCATTATATGTTTTATAATAAAAATAAAATTATAAAATCTCGCAAATCCAACCTTCAGGAGCTTCAATTCTGCCCATCTGAATACCTGTAAGAGTATCGTAAAGCTTCTGAGTAACTTCACCCATTTTTTCCATACCGCTAGGGAAGCAAATCTCTTTGCCGTGGTCAACAATTTTGCCAACAGGTGACAGAACTGCGGCTGTACCACATAGGCAACATTCAGCAAATTCAGAAAGTTCATCAAGATAAACCTCTCTCTGCTCAACCTCTAAACCAAGGTAATGTTCAGCAACATACATTAGTGAACGTCTTGTAATAGAAGGAAGAATACTGTTTGACTTAGGAGTAATAACCTTCTTATCCTTTGTAATGAACAGGAAGTTAGCACCACCTGTTTCTTCAACCTTTGTTCTTGTTGCAGCATCAAGGTAAAGATTTTCGTCATAGCCTTCTTCGTGAGCTGTTACAATAGCGTGTAGGCTCATTGCATAGTTCAAACCGGCTTTAACGTGGCCTGTACCATGAGGAGCAGCACGGTCAAAGTCGCTAACCTTAATTGTAATAGGCTTTGCACCACCCTTAAAGTAAGGGCCAACAGGTGTTGCAAATACTCTGAACTGATATTCACTTGCAGGCTTAACACCTATAACAGGATTAATACCAAACATATAAGGTCTTATATATAGTGTAGCACCTGAACCATAAGGTGGAACATATGCCTCGTTTGCTTTTACTGTCTGTACTACTGCATCTACAAATTTATCAACAGGCAACTGTGGCATTTCAAGTCTTAAGCAAGTGTCTGCCATTCTCTGTGCATTAAGGTCAGGACGGAAACATACAATTTTACCCTGCTCGGTTGTATATGCCTTTAAACCCTCAAAACAAGTTTGAGCATATTGAAGTACGCAGGCACACTCACTCATTGTAATCATATCATCTTCAATAAGAGCACCTTCGTCCCATTTGCCATCTTTAAAATTAGCTACAAATCTTTTGTCAGTCTTTCTGTAAGCAAAGCCGATGTTTGCCCAGTCTAAATTTTTCTTTTCCATATATGTAATCTCCTTTATAAAACCGTTCCTTTAGTATAAGTCTGGTTTTTCAATAATCTCGTTTATTTTAGTATCAAAAACAGTTGAAGAATATCCCGGTGTAATTATACATACAGTGTCAGCACCGTGACCACTGCCACCCACACAGACGACAGGCTTATCAACATCAAGTAGTCCCGCATCATTCGCCATTAACGAAATTTCTACACACACTTTAACACCCTGTCCAAGCATACGCAGTGAATCAGCAATAATCTGTACAGGGTATACACCAGAATACTTTTTAGCAATGCCACGTTCACATCCGCTTAAAGCGTGTGCTGCGGTAACCACATAAACACCCTTTTGGCAAAGTTCAGTATATACCTCATTACTCATACCTGTTTCACCTTTGCCGTGAGAGCCGCAAGCTGTTCTTACTACCACCAACCTGCCGGTGTAATTAATCTCACTTATAATGTTAAGTGCAGATTTTGCGGTGTTACCGGTTGTGGAAGCAAGACAAATATCAAGATTACGTTCTTTGGCAATAAGAATTGCACGTCTTAGAATATCCATATCCATACTCCCATATAATAATTTCTCGCTTTAGTACAGTAACAAGCTACACTAAAGACGCTACACTGTTTATTATACTCTTTTTAGATAAAAAATGCTAGTTTTTTATAAAAATATTTCAAAAAAATTCTAAGTGATTTTTGTAGATTTTGTAAAAATAACTCTAAAAGGTAAATTTATATGTAAAAATTTACCTTTATAATTAAATGTTCAGCTGTAATTTTGAATGTTTCAAAGCTATGGATTGCATAATGTTATGAATTTAATGTCACTATTATCACATACCAAAAGAGTGTCCGAATTGAACTCCTGTAATACAATATAATTTTCACCTACACCCACAAGACACCCGTATTTAATAGTAATATTGTAATCATCTTTAAATTCAACTCGTGCTTTTTTGCCTGTTTGAGTACGCAAAAAACTGGTCATACACGGTAAATTCTGTGTATGTATATTATCGACTATATGGGGAGTATTTATACCTTCTACACTATTTACTGTAACAGTATCAGGGTGCATAGCAGAAACGCTGTCAGTTACAACAGACGGCACAAGAGTATGACTTTTAGATGTATCTTGTGTTTTTTTGTGTGTAATATTTTGCAACTGCACATTTGTATTATTGTTTGTGGCATATGAATTTGCATATGAAGTATTTTTTGTAGAATAGGGTATAGAAGAAATTTGTGTATTAGCTTTAATTTTATTTTCAATAAAAGGGCATTTTGTTGAAGAAGGTGTGGTTGAGGATGTTGTATTTATTTTTCTTGGATTGTAAACAGGTTCAGAAATAGGCAACACATTTGAAAACTCATTTTGCAGAGCATATGTATTAACAGGCTGATTTAAAATTGTTTCTGTTTGTTTATTGTAAGTATTATTTTTATTATCCAAACCGTACATTTTACTTATATCTAAAGGATTGTTCATTATATATCCTCCTATTATAATATATTGCATTATATAGTATTCACCAGCAATAATTTTGTGAAATATTACCTTGACAAAAGGTGTGCTTTGCGTTAAAATATTACCTGCTAAATATGAGTGGTTAAGTTAAAACTGTAGTTTTGTTTTTGTTTTATTATTAGTCATATTTATTAGAATATATAAAAAAGAATAGAAATATCGAGGTGTAACTCAGTTTGGTAGAGTGCTACGTTCGGGACGTAGATGCCGCAAGTTCAAGTCTTGTCACCTCGACCAATTAAAAATCCGCATTAGAAGCTAATTTGTAGCATCTAATACGGATTTTAATTTATATTTTGTGGTTAAAATAAGTAAAAATAACCCCACTTTAAGCCTAAGATGCAGAGAAACTAATATAATACTGAACTTTAAAACCGATACCCTTTAACGAAATAGATAATCTTCTTAAATAAATATACAATTCAAAATTTGGGGGTGATTAAATGAAAATAGAAAGTATTACGGTTGCTAATGATGGATATGCTCATTGTCAATCAAACTTTTATTCAGCAAATGATATTTTATATTCTGCTTCCAATTATAATTTTTTGGTAGGCACAAATAAATTAATAGGAGATATTGATTCAGGGGTGTAGGCTGTAAGTTATTTGCTGTCTATGTACAAGTATAGAGCTAAAGATTTTATTTTGTTTAAACAACCACAAGTTACCGTAAATAAAACTGCTGTATCGTTGAATGAGTTTTCAGAATACTCTTGTTATATGGATGAAATATATCCATTATTTTCAACTAAATCTTCAATAAGAAAACTTGTGCTAAAGGGAATAAGAAAAAATAACTTAGAGTTTTCTCCTGATGATATTAAAGAACTCTATTTTATATAATCCGCACTAAATTCAGGTAGAATTTAGTGCGGATTTTTCACTAAGTTAGCTTGAAAGTGTATATGATAATGTGATAAAATATTACAATAATTATTTTTCTAAGGCAATCAAAATAATTTTAGATATAATCTTTATTTCAAATATTTTAGAAAATAAATCTAATTTTAGGTTAAGTCTTTAAAAAATAGTATTTCAACATAATTATAATATTGCAGTTAATTTAATTATCTATTATACTTTGATGAATTTTTCACAAATGTATTTAGTGTATTTTTAAATTTTAGATTTTTGTTTTATGATAATTATCAAATAAATTTTAAGGATTATCATTATTATAGATAATTTATTATTGCAATTTGCGAAAGTGTATTATATAATAAAAAGGTACTAAATTCCATTATATAATTTTTAATATATTAAGAAGAATTTAGTATAAATAACGAATAATAAAGGTTATAATCATAACTTTGGATATGAAGCTATAACCACAATTTAAAAAAGGAGGTGTTACTTAGACAAATCTTTTTAATACAAAAGAGCTGTTTTAAATAGAAAAACTCAAATGTATTTCAAAAAAATGTTACCTCAATAAGTGAAGTTTCGGCGTTTACAGGTAGCCATATTTTCTAAAGGACAGCATTTATTTGTATTTAAAGGGTGATGTCTTACAGATATATAAACACAGAATAATAAATTTGGTAAACTGATTGCTGTGTTAACTGTACACAACAATTAAGAAACAAAATCAAGGAGGGAACTAAAATATGAAAAGCAGTATATGGAAGAGAGCTCTTTCCTGTTTTCTGGCAGTTTTGATGCTGGTGTTAATGCTTCCAATAACAGCGATTGCAGCAGACGGAGATGAAACCACAACACCTAAAGTAGAGATTGTAAGCTTTTTGCGTGGTTCACAAACAGACCTGCGTTCAAGTGAACTGTTAGAAGCACGAGTTACAGGTTATGACGGAAATGTGCAGGAGCTAACATATGAATGGACAAACGAATTGGGAACCTATCTGTATGTTTACAATTCTCACAATATGTATAATATCGAAAATACTAACGGTGAAATTGAAATTTACAATAACAATGTCGGAACCAGTGCAAATATGTCAGGCCGTTCATACAAAGACACTTTTTCCGGAACAGGTTTTTGCTGGGCTGCAGTTTATGGAGCTGATGTAACAAATAACTATGCTCTTGATGGTACAATTACTGTTACAGTTAAAGACAAAGACGGAAATGTGATTGGAACCGATAGTCATACCGGTGATGTTACAACAACTGGTATTTTGTTCTGGACTACTTACGATTACTCAGGCTTTATTCCTTGTAGTCTTGAGGATGATATGCAAAATGTTAACATTGGCATTTTTGAGGGTGAAACACAAAATGTCAAGAATCTGCTTGGCGAAAGTGCTGTTGTCCATATCACCTGTACAGCAAGTACAGTAAATTCGGGTACAATCACTTCGGGCAGTGATTGCATAACACTTAAACAAGATAGTAGTGGAAATTACTATATTACAGGAACAAAAGCCGGAACAAGCACTGACGCATCGGGTGATGCTCAGATATCACTTAGCATTTCCAAAGGAAACTGCAAATTCCACTACGGGTCTTCAGGTACAGCAACAACAACTGTTTTTGTATTCAAAAAGCCTACCGCCAGTACCACTACCACTACACTTACATTAACAGGTAATTTAGATGATAGATGTAGTTATTTCATTAATGGTACAGAAGGTACTAAACAGGATGACGGTACTATAATTTTCACAGGTCTTACACCTAATACCGAATATACAGTTGAGGTTCGTGGTGAATATAAAGACACTGACGGAAATACACAGTACGCATATGCTTATGTTAAAGATACAACCTTACCTGTTTATACAGGTACTGTAAAAGTGTATCTTGATGGTACTTACGACACTTCAACAGCTACAGCAACAGGTACTCTTGTAGATATTGAGGATATGATAGATAACGATGGCAAGCTGTATGTAAAGGAAGTTAACGGTACAGAATTTATTGAGCTTAATCATACTGATACAGGTATATATAACTCTGTTTTTGAGAATGGCACATATTATTTGTATTATGATGATAATGAAGATTCTCGCATTGATGAACAGGTTCTTGTAATGAACAATGCTAACCGTACCAGATATGTATTCTTTAATAGTGTTACATATAAAGACGGCGACACTGTGCTTGGCGATGTTGAACATTATCTTGTAAGCAGTTCAGTTAATGTAAGAAGTGAAGTTCCTACAAAGGACGGTTATATTTTTACAGGCTGGAAAGACGAAAATGGTACTACATACCAACCATCAGCAATTCTGACATCACAGATTGGAGAGCCATATGTACTTACAGCTCAGTGGGCAGAGGCTGTTGATGTTTATGTAAATGTCACTTTGAACCATACTGCAGAAAATAGTGCTGTTAACAATGACAGCAGTAAGCATAATATTACTTATGAGCTTATGCAGAAGGACCCTAATACAAGTGGTGACTACACTGATATAGCACAAAAAACGATTGAATGGAATGGAAGCACAAGTGATTCTGTAGACGGTTATACTTGCTCGTATACTGATAATGTAACAACTTATACAGCAACAGCACCTGCGTTTACTAATGTGTTGGCAGATATGGAATACACATTGGCTATTGCTAAATCTGGATATAGTATTGTTAGTATCAATTCAACTACAGATGAAAACGGTGATGTTGTGATTAATGCTGAATTGATTTACAATCCAAACGACTTCGACTTTACTTTTGATGTAGAGCTTGACGAAGAAGCAAAGGCACTTCCTGATGAATTTAAGCCTGTGGCTGTTAATGTAAAGGTAACTTCATGGTACAGTCCGGAAGGTAATACAGCTGGCTGGTATCCTATTGCACAACATCAGAACACATATGTTAAGGTTGATATTGATGATACCGGAAAGGGCAGTGGTACATATCCTGTATGGACTACTGTTGATGATGATGGTGATACATTATACAGCTATCGTATAGAAGTGGTTTCGTATGTATTACCTGATGGTACAATTATGCCGGCAACAGATGTTGACAATAATCATACTGATTATATAACATCTGATGAACGCTACAAAGCCAACATTGTAGTAACAGATGGTAGAGACCCTGTTGCAGATGATACAAGTACCTTAACAGGTGCGTGGTACGAAGATAACGCACAACAAGGCAGTGTAAAAGCTGTTATTTCAATTCTCACTCATAAAGTAACTTTTGAACCTAATGGTGGTGAATTTAGCGACGGAACTACAGAAAATAAGACTGTAGATAAGCAAATTGTTGTTCCTGATTTAACACAATATACTCCAACTAAAGACGGAGGTTATGTTTTTGCCGGTTGGTATCTGGTTGATGAAAATGGTGAAATAACCGACACAACAGTTAATTCAGGAGATGATTTATACAACGACATTACACTTCGTGCAAAATGGAATGCTCCACTTACAGTTGAAGGTCAGGTTACAATTTCGGGTACTTACAAAATTGATGGTATAACACATACTATTCACGACGTTGACAGAACAAAATCTGCTGTTGTATTACTTCAGAAAATTTTGCCTAACGGATATTCTGAATCAATTCAGACTAAAACTGTAGAAGTTACATATGCAGATGATACCACTATAGGTGTGGCAGGTAAAGGCTCTTATGAATTTACTCAAGTTCCTGATGATGGTTCAGAATACCGCATACTTGTACTTGCATCAAATTACAGTGCCTTATATCAGAACGAGCCTGAAAGCTTAACATCATCTGATAACTATACTCTTTATGATATAAGTCAATATATGGCTGAGTTTGGTGAAACTGATTCTGCTACAGCAACAGTAAATGCTTTTCTGCATTTTTACCCTGAAGAATTTGCACTAAAATATCATATTGACTCAACAGCTATAGGTGAGGGATTCCGTCCTACATCAGCCGAAACACTTGTACTATATGATGATGGACTTAATGGCATTAATCCTCAGGATTGGGCAGTTATCAGCCAGATGGTTCAAAATGGAGCATATTATGGACAGAATACTGCATTAACAAACGGTACAGGTAGCAATAGCTATCCTGTATGGGAAGCTAAGCCTGATGGTCAAACAACGTATGATTATGCTGTTCTTCTCAACACATATACTACAAACGGCACAAAAACTGTTTTTGATGAAACTATAGCTCCGTTTAAAGCTTTGTACAATGGTAGTACATGTTATGACCCACTAACAGGCGAGCAAACTAAGCTGTTGACTATTAAGCTTCAGCCAAAGCTTTTTGCTGTTAATCTTGATATTAATTTCACGCAGACAATGGATGATTATGTAACTAATATGGAAAATTATAATCTTGCTACAGGTTATGCCACTGTCCATAAATGGAGTTATGATACTGATATTAGCAATATTAAACCAGAAAGAGCAGGATATAAATTCCTTGGTTGGTATGATAATGCTGATGGAACAGGTGAACCCGTAACAACTATTGAAGCATCTGTTGCTGAGAATGTAACACTTTATGCAAAGTGGGAAGAAGGCTATACAGTAACCTTCCACAACAATAATGCTGAGATTGATGAAGATATATTCCGCACATATTATGAAAGTGATGTAACTATTCCTGAGGGTGATAGTAATATGGCTTTGAATGAGGATAATACCATTACTTCATTCTACGATATTCCTGAGTTTGATTATACAACTCATAACAAGTATATCTTTAAGGGTTGGTATCTTGACGCTGAAAACAACAACGACAGTCGTCCTATTAGTTGGGATACAATATATACTGAAAACACTGATGTTTATGCACACTGGATTAATGTGGGTACAGTTGAAAAAGACGTTAATGATACAAAGAAGCTTATTGCAGATAACGGTTTTTATCCTGAATATGATTTAATTGGTGTTCAGATTCGTGATGTTGTTGAAGATAATATAGAACACTATGGTGAATCAGATACAGGTCTTCGTTTTATAACTGTTTTAAGTGAAAATGTATATAGTCAAATTAATAACCTAAGTGCGAATAACAGTAATGGTGCTGAATATGGATATGTAATGGCAAAAACAGATACTGCTCAAAGTTATGCTCAGGCAAGTGGTTCTGATGATTACGAGCTTCAGTACAAGGGCAGTAATGTAAATGGTGTAGATACCTCTACAGCTTATAAATATGTTCAGAATATTAAGTGTAGTGGTGTTCCTGACCATTTTAACTGTGAAAGCTACAGACTATATACCGCAGTTGTTACATATAAAAACCTTAGCGGTGACGCACTCGACAATGCACACCAAACTAAGCTTGTTGCACGTTCTTATATCCGTTATTATGACGCAAACGGACTTTACAGAACATATTATAACAATTACACAGGTACCAACACATATAGTGGTTGTAGCACAAGCTTCAGTGATATACAAGCAATGGCGAATGTAAGCAATTAATTACAGGATAAGAAAAAATCTATGTAATTATTGGTATGTTTTTAATTACCTTCACAGTCACATTCTTTATTGAATGTGGCTGTGACCAATAAGGTTATTTTTGTATTCACAATATAAAATCAGCAAAATATATTTTAAACTTCAGAATAATATGTTAAAATAAATATTGTTCAAAAGGAGGTTATATTATGAAAGAAACATATGAAAACATAGAAATAGATATAGAAAATATCACCGATGAAGATGTCATTACAACTTCTGCACCACATGATAATGCCTATCCAGATTTTGGTGATTTTCTTAATGAGCTTTTCTAAATCAAATTAAGTTGTAAAAATCCCTGTGATAATATGAGTTATTATTATCACAGGGATTTATTTTTGAATTGAGGGAAAATTATGGCTGTATACAGAATTGCTGATATAAATATGAAAATTAATCCTGAAAGCTTATATACAAAAAATTTGTTATGTAATTATATTGTCAACACAGAAAATTTTGATGTTGAAATTTCGATAACAAAAAATGATATAGAATTTGAGGTTGAAATATCCAACGGAGTGGCTTATGATATATGTGAGGCAACTGCCATTTTCAGAAAAATATGTAATTTATTGTTGTATGATTTTAACGGTATTTTTCTTCATTCAGCCACAATAATATATAAGGGCAGGGCATATGCTTTTGTTGCACCGTCAGGTACAGGAAAAACAACACATATTATGCTTTGGAAAAGACTTTTTAAAGATAAAATAAAAATTCTTAATGGGGATAAGCTTTTAATGCGTATACAAAACAAGAAAATTATTGCTTATGGAAACCCTTGGCAGGGTAAAGAAAATCTGGGCGAAAATTCAAGCTGTGAGCTTGGTGGAATTTATATTCTCAGACGTTCTCAAAAAAACTTTGTAGAAAATATATCACCATATAAAGCACTTGAAAATCTTATTAATTCAACGATATTCCCTAAGGATGTGGAAGGTAAAAATAAAGTAATTGATTTTTTTGAAAAGATTATAGAAAAAATTGATGTATGTATATTGAACTGCAATATGGAAACAGATGCAGTTTATACAGCACTTTTACGCATAGAAAAAGGAGATTGATTATGAAAATAAAAAAAGGTTTTGTTTTACGAAAATTTGCAGATAAATGGATAGCTGTAGCCTCTGATGATATAGCAGATGAACACAATATTTTAATTACGCTGAATAAAACAGGTGTATTTGTTTGGAATTTATTACAGAATGATATAGATTACAACACAGTTATAGCTAAAATAACTGAACATTATGATATAGATGAAAAAATTGCAAAGGCTGATTTTGATATTTTTCTTGAAAAAGTACGCAAAGCAGGAATAGTTGATGAATAGGCCTGAGGATATTATGGAAAAGCTTGGGTACTATTCCGCAGTTGTACACGGTTTTAGTATGTATCCGCTTCTTGTAGACCACAAAGATTCGGTATATATTGAAAAAACCGATACCTTCAAAAAATATGATGTACTGCTCTTTCGTAGAAAAGACGGTCAGCTTGTGTTACATAGATTAATTGGATTTAGCGACGATATGCTTGTTTTGTGTGGTGACAATGATTTTATAGCAGAGAAGATTTACAAAAATCAGGTTATCGGGATAATGAAAGAATTTTCACACAACGGAAAAGTGTATAAAGTCAATAATATATGGTACAAAATATATAGCAAAGTATGGAATCTATCTTTTACTACAAAGAGAATGTTAAGATTTATATATTCCAGCTTTAACAAAGTTAAATCAAAACTTGTCAGGAAATAAAATTATGAATGAAAAACTAATGAAATGTGGATATGATATTTGCAGGATTATAGGAAATTCTATAAACAATAAAAATATATGTAATTATTCTGAGTTACCAAGTGAAGATATGATTTTATATTTTGCAGAGTCGCACAATCTGGTTTCGCTTGTAGGAAGTTCGCTGAAGCTCGCTAATTTAAATAATCCTGAATTTTCAAAATTATTTCAGAAAAGTAATTCTGCTGTTTTTAAGCAGATGAAAGCTGATATACTCTCAGAAAGAATAAGCAAGCTTTTCAGCACAGCAAAAATTCGTCATATTATTCTTAAAGGAACACAGTTGCAACAATTTTATCCTGAAAATATGATACGCACTTCAAATGATATAGATATATATATTTCGCCTTCGCAATCAGAACTTGCCTGTGAAATTTTGAAAACCGAAAACTTTGAGTTTATTTCCTTAAACAATGAAGATATTGAATTTAAAAAGGAGCCAAGATATTATTTTGAAATTCATACTTCAATGGGAGGCTTCACCGACAAGCATAAAAAAATTCTTCAAAAGCTTGCAGATAATGCAGAAAATGTTGAAAATTTCAGATTTGCTTTAAATCAAAGCGATTGCTACATATACACTCTTTATCATTTATATAAGCATTTTGTTATTTCCGGTGCAGGTGTAAGAATGTTCCTTGATATGTATATGCTTGAAAAAGCTGATAAACTTGATAATAATTATATTGACAATATTCTTAAAAAACTGGGAATTTATCAATTTGATAAAACCGTAAGAAAGGTTAACCGAGTTTTATTTGAAAACGAAAAACCAACAGAGGAGCTTTCTGAGGTAATTGAGTTTATTTTTAAAAGTGGAACTTTTGGACAATCTTCTACACAAAAGGCTATGAAACATATAAACAACAATGCTATAAAGAAAAATAAAATAAATAAGCTTATGAACGAGTTTGGTTTTGATTTTAATTCAATGAAAAACAGATATCCTGTTTTGAGTAAATTTCCATTACTTTTTCCTTTTTGTTGTATTTACAGATGTATAAGTGGAATAATTTTTCGACATAATATTGCACAAAAAGCTGTTAAAGAATACTATAATGTTTCAGATAGTGAAATATTACAACTTGAAAGAATATTGAAGATTTCAGGAATAAAATAATTAATAGTATTTATATGTTTTATACATTATAAAATCTGTCACAAAATTGTCTATATTACAAATGTTGCAGAAAGCGATTAGAAATTACAGAATACCACCCTGCTAGCCATTATGGTTAGTAGGGTTTACTTTTTGTTTAAAGTATTTTATATCTCATACACAGAAGAAAATATTACAAAAAAACGCAAGTGATTATTGATTGCTTTGTTTAATTGTGATAAAATAAAACTGGTTTCAATATATTTTGATTTAAAATATTAAAAATAATATTAATAGATTTATTGTGCTGATTTAATCTATAACTATAAGTGGTGTTTTATATGAGTGAAAAAATAGAATTTACAACATTGTTTGAATTAAATAACAAAGAAAAAAATAAGTGTCTTGCTAAGTTTTCTCCGGTAGTAAATAACAATAGTGAACAAAGACTAACAAATGGATATGCACATATAGTTTGTCTTAATAATAACGGTAAGGTAACAGCTACAGGTGACAACAGGTATGGTCAGTGCAATGTAAGTGGTTGGAATGATATAATCAAAGTGGTAGCAGGCAAATGGCACACTGTAGGTTTAAAGGCAGATGGTACAGTGATTGCCATAGGTCACAATGGTTATGGTCAGTGCAGAGTGGATAAATGGGATAATATTTGTAATATATATGCAGGCGATGATTATACAGTTGGATTAAAATATGATGGTACAGTAGTAGCGGTTGGAAATAATGCTTACGGTCAGTGTGAGGTTCAAAAGTGGACAGATATTGTAGACATTTCTGTACATTTACGATTTACTAGCGGTCTAAAAAGAAATGGTACTATCCTTATAGCTGGAGGTAACACAAAAAAACGAAACATTTATAAAAAGAATATTCGTACTAAAAGCAGAAGAAATAGTATTTCGTGTGGTGCATATTATACAGTAGGTTTGAAACCATTTGGAACTGTTATGGTATCACAGGGAGTTTCTATTAATCATCGTATAAGAAAATGGGCAAATGTAATAGCGGTTTCAGCAGGATATTATCATACGATAGGATTAAAAACTGATGGTACGGTGATAGCTACAGGATATAATATTAAAGGTCAATGTAATGTAAAAAAATGGAAAGATATAGTAGCGGTTTCGGCAGGACATTTTCATACAGTAGGCTTAAAAACTGATGGTACAGTTGTCGCTGTTGGTGATAATGATAAAGGTCAGTGTAATGTAGAAAATTGGAAAGACATAGTAGCAGTTTCGGCAGGTGCATATCATACAGTAGGATTAAAAAACAATGGAACAGTGGTTGCTGTTGGTGAAAATGCTTACGGTCAATGTGATGTT
>JAXJYN010000084.1:0-12229 GCA_036306965.1 Acutalibacteraceae bacterium | reverse complement strand
GTACTTATACACTGGTTAAGCAAATCACCACCAAATGCTATTTGGATATCTTCACCGCTAATTTGGGATTTTTCCAGTGCAGTTTTAATTGCTTGAGTTTGAAGTTTGCTTTCGGCTTGCTCCCATGTGTCACAACCCATTCGTGTATCGTATTCAATTTTATGAAAATAATCTTTAAGAGGTCCTTCACTTTCTTTTTTGCCTGCAACTGAACCAAAACCTGCTATTACAGGTTCATTTTCATAAACTATTGTATATTTGCCAAGTCGCTTCATCTGAAATTCTCCTTTTCAATAAGCTTAATATTGATATAACAAAATATACTTATAGTTTAACCGTACAAGTGAAGATTATATCAATTCAGATATACAAAAATGCGAACTGTTTTCAAAACAGTTCGCATTATAAATCAAAATATGTTTTTTATACATTAAATCTAAACAGCACGATGTCGCCGTCTTTCATAACATATTCCTTGCCTTCGCTTCTTACAAGACCTTTTTCTTTTGCTGCTGTCATAGAACCACACTCCATAAGGTCATCAAATGCTATAACCTCGGCTCTGATAAAGCCACGCTCAAAGTCTGTGTGAATTTTGCCTGCTGCCTGTGGTGCTTTTGTACCTTTTTTTATTGTCCATGCACGAACTTCAGGTTTGCCTGCTGTAAGATAAGAGATTAGTCCCAACAGGTCATAACAAGCGGTAATAAGTCTGTCAAGACCTGACTGTGTAAGACCTATATCGTTAAGGAACATATCACGCTCTTCTTTTTCCATATCAACAAGCTGTTCTTCAAGCTCTGCACAAATTGGCAGTACAGCAGCGTTTTCGCTGTCGGCAATAGCCTTTACCTGCTTGTAATACTCGTTATTTTCAATTCCGTTTGCAAAGTCAGTGTCACTTACATTGGCAGCGTAAATAATAGGCTTGTTTGTAAGTAGTGCTACAGAATTAAGCAGTGCTTTTTCATCGTCTGTACATTCAACACTTCTTGCAGATTTACCTTCTTCAAGTGTAGCCTTTACTCTTTCAAAAAATTCAAGTTCTGTTGCATACTTTTTATCTGCCTTTATAAGCTTTTTTGTTTTATCTATTCTTCTGTCTATCATCTCAACGTCAGACAGAACAAGCTCCAAATTAATTGTTTCAATATCTCTTGCAGGGTCTACAGAACCATCTACATGAACAATATCATCATTATCAAAGCAACGTACAACGTGTACAACTGCATCTACTTCACGAATATTTGATAAAAACTTGTTGCCTAAGCCTTCGCCTTTTGACGCACCTTTTACAAGTCCTGCAATATCAACAAACTCTATTGTAGCAGGTGTGAACTTTTCAGGCTCATACATTTCTGCAAGCTTGTCAAGTCTTGCATCAGGTACAGATACTACACCCACATTAGGCTCAATAGTACAAAAAGGATAGTTTGCCGACTGTGCTCCGGCATTTGTTATAGCATTAAAAAGTGTACTTTTACCAACATTAGGTAAACCTACCATTCCCAGTTTCATATATTTCAATTCCTTTCAGTGATTATGTTTATCCAATTAATCATTATACCAAACTTTGTTATTTATATCAACAAAATCCGCAATGACTGTAAAAGGTTTTAACCTTTACATAGTGTCAAAGCCAAAGCGTTGGTATCTGAAAAGAATATTATCTGCCCACGCTCTGTCTATCTTAATAAAGCCTTTCATAGAACGCTCTTTTTTACCCAGTCGGCTGACTATACTCCAAGATTTACGGTAAACATCAAGCTTTGTTGTCTGGGTAAACACCTCGTGTTCAGGGCCTAAGAAAAATGTAAATCCCATTACATTTTCTTCCTTGTTGTAAACAGAAAAGTAACCCTCGCTTGCATCTATATTCTTTTTCTTTTGTACTGCACCAGCTACGGCAGATTTGGTAAGCTCTACAGCCATATCGTCAAGCTCTGCTTCAAATATAATAATCTTCTCTCGAAATTCATTAAAGGTAGGAACAATTCTTTTTGTAATCTTGGGCATATCCTCAAATTCCATTTCTACAGCCCTGTCAATCATTTGTCCCTTTTCTATGCCTGGAATAAAATAAACCATAAACCTGTTTTTAACATCGTTATATAAACAAGGATAATAAAGCCTTGCTCTGTATTCGCAATATGGACAGTAGAAATCAAACAGTTGTCCCGACAGAATTTTATCTCTCAGCTTTAAATCTTCCTGTGCGTTTATGCTTTTGTAAACGTGTATATGGTTTGTTGCGTTACACTGAGGACAGTGCATTTGTTTTATATCAACCAATGCCATTGGCTTCACCTCCGTTATTTGTATTTTTGTAATAGATATATTATATGATTTTTAGATGAAGAAACAAGGCGAATACTGAAGTATTCGCATATTTTATCTGTAATTATAAAATGATTTAAGTATGGAAAAAAGAGATAAATCAATAATATCTTACAACGGATACAACCTGTCCCAGAATAGAACAATCATCTACTATGATAGGGTCGTAGTCATCATTTTCAGGTTGCAAACGGTAGTGGCCGTTTTCTTTATAAAATCTCTTTACAGTTGCCTCATCGTCTACCATAGCAACAACAATCTGTCCATTTTCTGCTACAGGAGTTTTATGTACAACTACAATATCATTGTCAAGTATGCCTGCGTTAACCATACTTTCGCCTACAACACGCAGTGCAAACAGCTCTCTGCCACGTCTTATTCTGTCACTTACAGGAACATACCCCTCTATATCCTCTACAGCCAAAATAGGCATACCGGCTGTTACTTTACCTAAAATGGGAACAACAGCTGTGTTATCGTTGCTAAGACGAATTGAACGGTTAGTACCCTGTCCACGAATAATAAGTCCCTTTTCTTCAAGAACTTTTAAATGTGTATGTACTGTTGCAGTTGACTTTAAACCTGTAGCGGCACAGATTTCTCTTACAGATGGAGAAACACCCTCTTGAACACTATTGCGGATATACTCCAGTATACTTTGTTGACTTTTTGTGAGATTTGTCATTTTTAAACACCTCGCTTAATATACAGACATTATAACACATATTTAAAATAAAATCAAACATTTGTTTTAAAATATAGAAATTATTTTATAAATATATTCATAATCCTTTTCACTTTTTTTAAACAATTATTCATATGGTGTTCACAAGTGAATATTATTATTTACCCATACTCAATGACGGAGCCGCACCGTCAGAGTATACTATATGTTCTACCCTCCTCAAATGTACCCCTCAAACTTAAAAAAGAACAGAACAGAAAAACGTCATGGTAAACCGCAAATACCATGACGTTTTTTCGTATTAAGTGTTAAGTGTTATATAGCTCTATTACTGTATTTGTGCAGTAGCATTTATTGTAAAATAAATAAGCACTGCTATACCTAAAACAATTCTGTACCAACCGAATACCTTAAAGTCGTGTTTTTTGATAAATTTCAACAGGAATTTTATTACTATTATTGACACTACAAAAGCTACAACAAATCCTATTATAAGTATAATTAATTCGTCCATTGTAAAGTTTAGTCCGAATTTTACAAGTTTAAGCAAGCTTGCACCTGCCATAACAGGAATAGCCAAAAAGAATGTAAACTCTGCTGCTACAGTACGAGAAACACCTATCAGCAATGCACCTACTATTGTTGCACCTGAACGTGAAACACCTGGGAAGATTGCCGCCAATACCTGAAACAAGCCTATTATTATAACAAGCTTATATGTAAGGTCGTTTAGTGAGTCTACTTTTGGTTTGCGGTCTTTATTCCATGTTTCTACAATAATAAAAGCGATACCGAATACTATAAGTGCTATTGCAACAACAACATAGTTGTATAGGTATGTTTCAAGAATTTCATCAAACAACAAACCAATCACTGCGGCTGGTATACAGGCAACTAATATTTTACCCCATAATGAAAGAATATTAGTTTTTACAAGTACTTTTACACCGTTTTTTTTTGAATCCTTTTCTTTCATTTTAAACGGCCATATCTGTTTCCAGAAGATTATTACAACCGCTAAAATTGCACCTAACTGAATAACCACCTCAAACATATTCCAAAATTCTTCCGAAACTTTCAGTGGTAAAAATTCGTTAAGCAATATCATATGTCCTGTACTGCTTATGGGCAACCACTCTGTAATGCCCTCTACCACACCAAACAGTGCGGCTTTTAAGTATTCAATTATCATTGTTAAATCCATATTGCAAGGTATATCCTTTCTTTAAGTTTATAATATAATTTACTCCTCAACTCTCCACTTTATTCCGTTTGGAGTATCTTCAAGAACAATATGCCTTGCCTTTAGTTCATCTCTTATTGCGTCAGCTGTTGCCCAGTCTTTATTTTTACGGGCCTCTGTACGCTTTGCTATAAGTGCTTCAATTTCTGCTGTATCAACATTGCTTGTGTTTGGTTCTTCACTGCTTTCTGTAAGCAAGCCTATAGATAACACTTTGTCAAAGCTCTCTAGCAAATATCTTTTTGTAGTGTCACTTATATCTGCTTTTAGCACATCATAAACAGCTGTTAAAGCAAGTGATGTGTTAAGGTCGTTATCCATAGCATTTTTAAAATTGTCAATATATGGTTTTGCTTGCTCTTTATCAGGTTCACCGTCTTTTGATAATGCAGAAATTCTCTTAATAAGCTTGTCATAAGCCTTTGCTGTGTTGTCCAAGCTTTCATATGTAAATGTAAGTGGCTTTCTATAGTGTGACTGCAAGCAGAACATACGATAAACCAAAGGATTATAGCCTTTTTCTTCAAGTAGAGAAACTGTTAGAAAATCTCCCTTTGATTTACTCATTTTACCTCTTGCATCGTTCAGATGAAGAACGTGGAACCAGTAGTTACACCATTTATGACCTAAAAATGCTTCGCTTTGTGCAATTTCGTTGGTATGGTGAGGAAAAGCGTTGTCTATACCACCACAATGTATATCAAGATATTCGCCTAAATGTTTTACACTTATTGCAGAACACTCAATGTGCCAACCCGGATAGCCATAACCCCAAGGACTGTGCCATTTCAATTCTTGGTCTTCAAATTTAGATTTTGTAAACCATAGAACAAAGTCACATTTATTTCTCTTGTTTTCATCTTCTTCAACACTGTCACGAACACCAACTGCAAGATCGTCTTCGTTTTGATTACCAAAAACATAGTAGTTGTCGAGTTTTGAAGTATCAAAATAAACATTTCCACCAGCCTGATAAGCATAGCCTTTTTCAAGTAATACAGAAACCATATTGATAAACTCGTCAATACAATTTGTAGCAGGTTCAATAACATCAGGAGTTTTTATATTAAGCTTTTTGCAGTCTGCAAAAAATGCGTCTGTATAAAATTTTGCAATTTCCATTACAGTTTTATGCTCTCTTTTAGCACCTGCAAGCATTTTATCTTCTCCTGTGTCTGCGTCACTTGACAAATGTCCTACATCTGTAATATTCATAACTCTTGTTACATCATATCCTGAATATCTCAAATATTTTTCAAGAACATCCTCCATAATGTATGTACGCAGGTTGCCTATATGTGCATAGTGGTAAACAGTAGGGCCACAGGTGTACATACGCACCTTGCCGTCAGTATGAGGAATAAATTCTTGTTTCGTTTGTCCCAGTGTATTATAAAGTTCCATTTTTAATCTCCTTTGCTGATTGATTATTTTATTTATTTTTACTTTGCATTTTTATATAAATCAACATTATCCTTCAGGTAAACTACACCCGATATAATGGTAAGTGCAACTGAAATCCATACAACAACATTTGTAATTATGTTGAATATAAAGCTTAAATCACCGTTGCCTGTAAATTGTAGAACAGCTTGTAGTGTAAGCGTTGTGATTATAGCTATAATTTGGCTCACTGTTTTTGCTTTGCCCCACATATTAGCTGCCACAACTTTTCCTTTTGTTGCAGATATAAGTCTTACTGATGTTACTGCAAACTCTCTGAAAAGCACAATAATTACGGGTACAGCACCTATAAGTCCCATTTCAATAAAACAACAAAATGCTGACATAACCAATATTTTGTCTGCCAAAGGGTCGGCAAACTTGCCAAAGTCTGTTACCATATTGTTTTTGCGAGCCAGATATCCATCTAAAAAATCGGTAATTGATGCCAGTATAAATACTATCAATGCCCACAGTCCGCTAAACGGTATTCCGTCTATAAGCAAAAACATTACAAAAAATGGTACAAGTATAATTCTGAACAAAGTAAGTTTGTTTGGTAAATTCACAAAAAATCACTCTTTCTAATGTTTTAGACCATAATGCCTATTGGGTCGCAGTCGAGAAAATCGTCAATACATACATTCACAAACTCGCCTATCTGAGGTTTCTTTTCGCCATCTGCTTTAAAGAATACCTTTCCGTCAACATCAGGAGAGTCTGCCATAGACCTGCCAAAGTAACATTCGGCATAGCGGTCATATCCCTCACAAACAACCTCTATGGTTTTTCCTACCAAGCTTTGGCAGTAATTTTCCATAATAGACATTTGCTGTTCCATAATGATTTCTGCTCTTTTTTCTTTAACTTCTTCATCTATCTGGTTATCAAAATCAGCGGCAGGTGTGTCCTCCTCCTGAGAATAAGCAAAACAACCCAAACGCTGGAATTTTATTTCCTGCACAAACTCTGCAAGTTCGTTAAATTCTTCCTCAGTTTCGCCCGGAAAACCACAAATGAAAGTTGTACGCAAAATAATATCCGGTATTTTTTTACGCAGTTTATCTATAACAGAAACAATGGTTTCCTTTGTACCACGTCTGTTCATTGCTTTTAAAACTCTGTTGTTACAGTGCTGTAGCGGAATATCTATGTAATTAAGTACCTTTTCCTGTTTTGCAATACAGTCTATAAGTTCATCTGTAATCTCATCAGGATAGCAGTAAAGCAATCTAATCCACTTTATTCTGTCAATCTTGCAAAGCTCATCAAGCAGTGCAGGCAGTTTAAGTTCTTTGTATAAGTCAATACCATAGCGTGTAACATCTTGTGCAATAAGGATAAGTTCTTTTACACCGTTTTGGGCAAGCTCTTTTGCTTCAGCAACAATAGTTTCCATTTTACGGCTTCTGAATTTGCCTCTTATTAAAGGTATAGCACAATATGTACAGCGATTGTCACAGCCATCACCAAGCTTTAAATAAGCATAGTGGCTTGGTGTACTTTGTACTCTGCCACCTTCAAGAGGTAAAAGTAGTTTGTCGGGGTAAAGCTCCTGCTGTTCACCTTGCAGGCACTTTTCTACAACCTTTACAATATCTTCGTTAGCACCTATGCCAACTACACCATCTACTTCGTAAAGCTGTTCTTTTACCATATGCTGGTATCTTTCAGCAAGACAGCCTGTTACAATAATAGCTTTTATTTTGCCCTCGGCTTTAAGCTTTCCAAGTTCAATAATTTCGTTTATACTTTCTTGTTTTGCAGACTCTATAAAACCACAGGTGTTTACAATAACAACATCTGCCATTGCAGGGTCTGCAACAATTTTATATCCACTTTGTTTTAGTGTAAAAAGCATCATTTCGGCATCTACCTGATTTTTGGCACAGCCTAAACTTACTATTCCAATTCTTTCGTTCATATTTATTCCTCTTTACATAAAATATATTGAAAATAAGTAATTTACTTAATATAAAAACATATGATAATTTTATCACAAAATATAATCTTTGTCACTACATATATAATGTTGCGAAAATGAAATTTTCTGTATAAATTTATGGTAATCCAACGGTTTTTCCAGAAATAGAAAAATCTCCCTGAGCAACCTATCAAATGCTCAGGGAGATTTTATATATTCACAAATTTAGGAGGATAAATTCGTATAAATTAATAATAGATTTGTGTCCAACGCTATATAAAGGAAAAATAAACCGATTTATACAGCGTTGGACATAATCCTAACCACTTACATTACCCTCATACTTTGTATTGGTTTACAAATGTAGTAGATGTTTAGAGGGGATTTATTACTGTAAGCCGACATATGTACAGATAAATAAATTTCCGTTCATCTATCAAGTATGTTGATAGATTTTGCCTAGCATTATATGACAATTATATTACTTTGGAGTTCATAAAAATTGTAATTAATATTGCTTTGACAAAAACCTACATTTAAAAACCTACATTTGTTGGTACCAATAACAACTATCAACAACAATATATACCTAAATGCTGTATATTTGAATTGGTTACTTTTGTTGGTTTTCGTTGGTTTATGTTGTTAAATGTTAAATTGTGTGTTATAATTAAGAAAATATAAAATCTTGAAAATAGTGGTGAATTAAAAAATGAGTGAGCTTTCTGTATTACTTGTAGAAGATGACCAGACAATTTGTAAAGCGATGGTTGAATATGCAAATCAAAAAGAAGAAGTTTCTATAATAAGTGTTACTAATAATGCTACAAAGGCACTTGAAGAAATATCATATTATATGCCACAGGCTGTTATTCTGGATTTAGAACTACACCACGGAAGTGGTAGCGGGTTAGATGTGCTTAATGGAATAAAAAATATGGAGTTGGATGTTAACCCTTACATACTAATAACAACCAACAATTCCAGTGCTGTAACTTATGAATATGCAAGACAATTAGGTGCAGATTTTATTATGTCAAAGCATCAAAATGACTATTCTGAAAGGAGTGCCATTGACTTTTTAATAATGATGAAATCTGTTATTAAGAGCAAAATAAAAAGCCCCCAGAATGGGGGCAAAACGTCCGAAACTCCTGAACAGTACAACAAAAGAATAAACAGACGCATTATTTCTGAACTTAATTTGGTGGGGGTAAGCCCAAAAGCTGTTGGTTATCAGTACCTTATAGATGCAATTCATATTGTTATAGAAAAGCCTACACAAAATATAAGTGCTATTATAGGCGAAAAGTACGGCAAAACCAACTCCAGCGTAGAACGTGCTATGCAAAACGCAATAAACCGTGCATGGCGAACCGCAGATATTGACGATTTATTGCTATATTATACAGCAAAAATAAATTCAGACAGAGGTGTACCCACTATTACCGAATTTATTTACTACTACGCTAACAAAATTAAGAATCAAAGATAAGGTTTTTATACATTTATGCTAGCATATAAGTACACCAAATGTCCCAAATAGTTTCCCAAAGTGACATAAACAAAACCTCCCTTGTGAATTTAAATTATGATATTATTCTATACACAAGAAAGGTTTTTGTATGTTTATTATTGAGGTTGAATTATATTGGTTTTTTTATTTTTTAGGGGGGAATTAGTGTGTTTATAACATATATAAAGTACCTTTTTATAATGCAGTGCAGTTTTTACTGTTTTCATAGAATATTGAATATTAAGTTTGACAGAAAAGTTACTTTAAAGGTTATAGTTTTTTCAATGTTAATTCCTTTAATTATTTGTATAACAAAAATATATTATAATGAACTATATTTTGCTATATTTACAATATTATTTGTATTAATTAATTTATTATCTTATAGAGATAAAATTAATTTAACTGTAGTAAGCTCAATTATTTCGTGTGGATTAAGCTATTTTTTCTTTCTTATATCTACAGTTTTGATTATACCTCTTGAAGTTTTACTTGTTCTTATTGACATAGATAATAATATGGTTTATGGTGGGTCTTTAATTATTGCAGGTTTGATAGAAATAATACTTTGCAGAGGCTTTTTTAATTTTAAAAGATTGCAAAAAGGTATGCCCTTTTTAAAAGAAAAAAGTTCAAGCAATACAGGGTTTATGATAAGTGTATTAATTTTATTTTTGGCTTTAGGTTGCAGTATAATGGGTAAAAAAGATTTTCTGCTCTGTATTATTGCATTGCTTGTTATATTATGTGGTTTTATTTTAATAATATGGTGGCTTAAACGTATAAGTAAAAGTTATATCAGCCAACTAAAAGTAAACGAAATCAAAAGCTTTAAAAATGAAATTGCTCTGCTAACAAACGAAAATAAATCGCTCAAGCAGAGCAACAATAATTTTGTGGATATTATAAAAAAGGATAATGATATTATTCATATTATGGAAGTTACAGTAAAATCAATAGATAGCAAGGATATTAATCCGAAAATAAACGATTTACTCACTCAACTTGAACATCTTAAAACAATTTAATATAAAAAAACAAAGGAATTGAATATTGTGGAGTATTAAAATGTTACTAACAGCATATATTAAATACTTTTTTATTATGATATGCAGTTTTTATTTCTTTCATAAGCTGTTAAATATAAAAACAAGCAAAAGGGTTGGGATAATAGAATTAGCTTTTTCGGCTATTTTACCCTTTGCATCTTGTTTCTTTAAAAAGTTTTTTGACCCTATGACGTTAATGTTAACATCTGTAATTTTTATATTATTTACATTAACTATCTATTCTAAAAACACAAACTCCGTATTAATTGCTTCAATTATTTCTTGCGGAATGAGTTATGTTATGTTTACCTTATCGGCTTTTATAATATCACCACTCGGTATACTATTTTACTTCGTTGAAATAAATGTATGGGTTAACGAAATGATTGTATTTATAATGATAGGTGCTGTTCAGATTTTAGCTACTTCGTTACTTTTTAAAATAAAACGACTTCACAAAGGTATGCCGTTTTTAATGGAAAAAGGTTCTAGTTATTTAGGAGTTGTAATAAGCATAGCTATTTTATTTATTACATCACTTTTTTCATTGGGAAATTTAGAAAAGTTATTCAATTATATAGCAATTACGGTTATAGTTTTATTCGGTCTTGTTTTGTTTATATGGTGGCGTAAACGTATAAGTAAAAGCTACATTGATAAATTAAAAGCAAACGAAATTGAATGTTATAAAAATCAAATTGCCCTGCTTACAAACGAAAATAAATCGCTTGAACAGAGCAACAATAATTTTTCAGATATTATAGAAAAAGATAATAATATCGTTGATATTATGGAAAGAACTTTAAAAGCAATAAATAATGAACAAGTGGATTATTTACTTCCTCAGCTTGAATTGCTGAAAAGCGAAAACTTGTCTGACAATCATATATGAATTTCTACATAATAATATTATTAAAACTAATGTTGAAAGGAGTTGTTGTACTTTTGTGTATTATAAATTCTTTGTTTAACCGGATTAGTAATAATAATGTTTATTCAGCTATAATGGTAGTATGTGCAGTATTCTTAATATTTGTTGTAATTGTGTTATGGTTGAATCGTAAAGATAAAATAAAATCAGAAAAACTGCAACTTCAAGAAATTGAAGATTGCAAAGCCAAGCTTCAAAAATTAAAAGAAGAAAACGAAAGTCTAAAGAAAAACAATGATGTGCTTTCTGAAATTATACATAAAAACAACAAGCTTATTCCTTCTATGCAGTTGGCTGTAAAAGAGCTTGTTAATACCAGCGAAAATAACAGTAAAGAAGTAAATGGATTGTTATGTCAGCTTGATAAGCTTTCTAAGGAACGCTACACCGTATTGAAGGACTACGAACATTCTCATAAAAAACTGCCATCAACCAACATTGCAACGGTAGACGCTGTTATTAAATATTTGCTTTTACGTGCAAATGAATGTGATATAACCTTTGATTTTTCTACAGATGCTGACATAAAATATATGACAGAAAATATAATTTCTGAAAAACAGCTTAATACATTACTTACCGACCTTACAGAGAATGCAATTATAGCTACAAATTATAGTCAAAAGAAAAATGTACTTTTGCAGATTATAGTTGAAAACCAACATTATAAAATTTCGGTGTTTGACAGTGGCATTAACTTTGAGCCGATAACCTTAGCCAGACTTGGCAATATTAGAAGCACCACTAACAAAACCACAGGTGGAAGTGGCATTGGTATGATGACAACTTTTGATATAAAGCGTGAGTATAACGCAAGTTTTGAAATAATAGAAATGCCGGAAAATAGTCTTTACACTAAGCAGGTTGCGTTTTGTTTGGATAATCTGGGTGAATTTAGAGTTAAAACAGACAGAATAGATGCTTTGGAGTGTTTGAAAAGTAGAGATGATGTTATTATAATCCGTAAGTGACATACTCCCGTCGCCTACGCTACGCTTAGAGGCGAGGGCTTCTCGTTCAAGTACAGTAGCCTGTACAGTATCAGCGAGCTAACCCCGTGTGTCCCACGGTTTTGTTTTTATGTTTTATGCCAATGCTATT
>JAXJYN010000083.1:0-18907 GCA_036306965.1 Acutalibacteraceae bacterium | reverse complement strand
TAGTAATGCGTTGTCAAACATTCGATACCCCCTGTCACAGGGGGTACGCCAGTAATAACCCCTTATAGGGGTTGTGCAAACCACCCGTTCAACGGGTGGTTTTGATTTATCTTTGCCTATGGCAAGTTTAATTGCTATGCAGTGATATTCAGCTTTGCTGAGTGATATTGCCTATAGGGTAATTTTATGGCGAATATAATATCACTTCTGTAAAGCAGAAATATAACCTTCACAAAGTAAAAATATCACTAAACACCTTACTATTTATTTTCGTTGGTTCTAAACTACTATAAAAATTAGCAAAACATCTTTTATGCTCAACCTTGATAAAAACACTTCTTTTGTTGATATACAAAAGAAGTGTTTTTCAATGCTATAAAACGAAGGTAAAATATGGCTGAAAGCTTTTGCTGTACATATTTCAAAATTTTAGGGTAAAAATTCTAAACATCTCTGTTGTTAGTAATTATTTGCGGTTGTACGGGTATGTTTTTTATTATTGATACTACAAACTTATGTGATTTTATAATAATGTTTTCTATTTACTTTAATAAAATGATGTGTTACAATAAATCTATAGTAAAGTACACAGTAAAAATGTGTTTAATAATGGAGGATACGAATGAAAAGAGCTTTATCAATTATATTGGCGGCAATGATGATGACAACAGTTCTGGCAGGTTGTAATAACAGTACAGAGAATACTTCAGGCAGTGGTGAGAGCAAAACTTCTGCATCAGAAGATACTTCTTGGCAAAAGGTTGAAGAGTCAGGTGAGTTTATACTTGGTTTGGATGACAGTTTTCCACCTATGGGTTACAGAGATTCAGAAACCGGTGAGATTGTAGGCTTTGATATAGACCTTGCTCAAGAGGTTTGTGACCGTTTGGGGGTTAAGTTGACAACACAGCCTATCAACTGGGATACAAAAGAAATGGAACTTGATAATGGTAACATAGATTGTATATGGAATGGTTTTACATATACAGACGAAAGAAACGAGCAAATGAATCTTACTGAGGCTTATATGAAGAATACACAGGTTATACTTGTTACAGGTGGCTCTGAGTATCAGTCAAGAGATGACCTTGCAGGCAAAACTGTTGCTGTTCAAACAGGTTCTTCAGGTGAAAATGCAGTAAATGACAGTGAAGATTTTAAAAACTCACTTGCTAATGTTATTTCTACAGATACATATCTGAATGCTATTATGGAGCTTGACAACGGTACGGTAGATGCTGTTGTTCTTGATGAAAAGGTAGCAGAAACCTATACAAAGGATAATGATAAGTACAGACTTATCCAGAAAGATGGTGCTAATGATTACCTTACAGAAGAAGAATATGTAATAGGCTTCAGAAAGTCTGATGATGCACTTAAGAATAAGGTTGTTGATACACTTAAAGAAATGGCAGCCGATGGTACAATGGCTGAAATTTCTGAAAAGTGGTTTGGTGAAGATGTAACAACAATAAAATAAATTTATTCTGAGGGTGGGCAGATGACTGCCCACCTATTTTTGTTTTAATCAATTAATTTGTTTTTACCGGTTGTAATACTTAGAGGTGATATTTATATGAATTATGAAGTTTTACTTAATGAAATGTTAGATGGTACATTGGTATCATTGGAGATATTCTTTCTGACCTTGCTTTTTGCCTTACCGCTTGGTCTTATTTTGTGTTTGGGCAGAATGTCAAAGCATAAAGTTATACAGTTGCCTGTAAAATTATATTTGCTTATTATGCGTGGTACTCCACTTATGCTACAGCTTGTATTTATTTTTTACGGCTTGAAACCGCTTTTTGGTATACAGGTAGACCGTTTTCCTGCGGCTATTATAGCATTTTCTCTTAACTATGCTGCATATTTTGCCGAGATTTTCCGTAGTGGTATGGAGGGTATTCCAAAAGGACAATTTGAAGCATCAAAGGTTTTGGGCCTTTCAAAAAGCCAGACATATTTTTCAATTGTACTGCCACAGGTAGTAAAGAGAATTTTGCCTGCTATGGGTAATGAATTTATTACACTTGTAAAAGATACTTCATTGGCAAAGGTAATTTCAGTTGTAGAACTTATGAAGGTAACAACAGATTTTGTAAACTCAGCAGTAAGTGTAGTACCTTTTATTGTTGCAGCTTTGTTCTATTTGATAATGAATGGTATTGTTACAATGTGCTTTGGTTTTGCAGAGAAAAAGCTTGATTACTATCGCTAAAGGAGGTTTATTATTATGAAAAAAATGCTTGAAGTTAAAAATATAAAAAAATCCTTTGGCAAGCTGGATGTTTTAAAGGATATTTCATTGGATGTACTTGAAGGTCAGGTACTTGCTATTATAGGTCCGTCAGGCTCAGGTAAAAGTACCTTGCTTAGGAGTATAATGAATCTTGAAACTATTGACAGCGGAGAAATAAATATATGTGGTCAGACACTTGTTAAAAATAATGAAAAAGGCGTGGCTGTATATGCACCTAAGAAAGAGTGCCGTCAGATAATGCTTTCGCTTGGACTTGTGTTTCAAAATTTTAATCTTTTTCCACATCTAAGTGTATTACAGAATATAACATATGCTCAAGTTAAGGTTTTGAAAACATCAAAAGCTGAAGCAGAGCAGATTGCTATGGAGCTCCTGGAAAAAATGGGACTTGCTGATAGGGCAGACGCTTATCCTTATCAGCTTTCAGGTGGTCAGCAACAGCGTGTATCCATTGCAAGAGCAATGGCATTAAAGCCACAGGTATTGTTATTTGATGAGCCAACATCTGCACTTGACCCTGAGTTGACAGGCGAAATTTTGAAGGTTATACGTCAGCTTGCAACGGAAAAGATGACAATGGTTATAGTAACTCACGAAATGAATTTTGCAAAAAATGTGGCAGACCATGTTATATTTATGGATAACGGATATATTATAGAAAAAGGTACTCCACAGGAAGTATTTTCTGAATCCAAAAGCGAAAGAATTAAGGAATTTCTTTCAAAATATGAGGCAGACTAATAATAGTTAAATACAAATTGAATATATATTGTAAACAGCAAGGCAAAATGACGCCTTGCTGTTTTGTTTTGAATTTTTAACTTTTGATTTATGCAAATAAATAATAACCAGAAAAAACTTACAATATTTTTATTAAGAACCTAGCAATATAATATATTGGTTGAAAAAGTGCATAAACAGCGGATAAAAGCAATATTATGGTTAATCGGGAAAATTGAGGTCAAATACAAGAGAAGAAAGAAAAAATCAAAAAATTTTTTAATTTTATGCAACTGCACGAAGCGGTTACTTGCAACTGTTGCTTGAAAAATGTATTTAAATTAAAAATTTTGCAATTTTTAAACCAATATATTGCAAAATGCCGAAATTTTATAAAAAATTCTTAACTTTATAAGATTTTGTTTTTCTTAATGGCGGTTTAGATTTTTAAAATTTCATTTATATTTTAAATTTCTTTATGCTACAGCACAAAGAAATGCTGTTTTTTTCTTACAGTTGCACTAAAGTTCGACTTTACAATATCGTTTAAAAGTGTTATATTATGTGCGTGTTATTGATGAATAAAAAATAATGCAAAACACTAAGTAGTGCATTTGACAATACCTTACAGAAAGGAAGATATTAATGCAGAATATGGAAGTTTTTTCAAAACAGCAAACCGAAAACACATTATATGATGCTCGCTTTGAGCATGATAACTGTGGTATTGGTGCTGTCTGTAATATGAAAGGAATTAAAACTCATGCTACAGTAGAATCTGCACTGAAAATAGTTGAAAATCTGGAGCACCGTGCCGGTAAGGACGCTGAAGGCAAAACAGGTGACGGCGTTGGTATTATGGTACAGATTTCCCACAAATTTTTCTCAAAAGTAGCTCAGTCTTTGGGTTATGACATTGGTGGTGAAAGAGAGTACGGTGTGGGAATGTTCTTCTTCCCAACAGCAGAACTTGCAAAGCATCAGGCAATGAAGATGTTTGAGCTTATAGTTGAAAAGGAAGGTATGGAATTCATTGGCTGGCGTGTAGTAGAAACACACCCTAACGTAATTGGAAAAAGAGCCTTTGATAAAATGCCCTGCATTATGCAGTGTTTTGTTAAAAAGCCCGCAAATGTAGCAAAAGGTTTGGCTTTTGACCGTATGCTTTATGTTGCAAGACGTGTTTTTGAACAGTCAAATGACGATACATATGTAGCAAGCCTGAGTAGCCGTACAATAGTGTATAAGGGTATGTTCCTTGTTAAAGAATTAAGAAGATTTTATGCTGACTTGCAGAATCCTGACTATGAATCTGCTATAGCTACAGTTCATTCAAGATTTTCTACAAACACAAACCCAAGTTGGCATAGAGCTCATCCTAACCGTTTTATCGTTCATAATGGTGAGATTAATACTATTCGTGGTAATGCTGATAAAATGCTTGCTCGTGAAGAGAATATGTCCTCTAATGTAATGAGCGATGATGATTTGATTAAGGTATTTCCTGTAGTTAATCCAAACGGTTCAGACTCAGCCAGACTTGATAATACTCTGGAATTTATGGTAATGAACGGTTTGCCTCTGCCTTTGTCTGTAATGATGACTATTCCTGAGCCTTGGGCAAATAATAAGGCTATGCCACAGGAAAAAAAGGATTTCTATCATTATTATGCAACTATGATGGAGCCTTGGGACGGTCCTGCTTCTATCGTATTTTCAGATGGTGATGTTATGGGTGCTGTGCTTGACCGTAATGGCTTGCGTCCTTCAAGATATTACATTACAGAAGATGGAAATGTAATTCTTGCATCTGAGGTTGGTGCTATTGATGTACCTAATAATAAGGTTGTTAAAAAAGAACGTTTGCGTCCTGGCAGAATGTTGCTGATAGATACTGTTAAGGGTGAAATTATAAATGATGATGATTTGAAGATGTACTATGCAAAGCAGAAACCATATGGCGAGTGGCTTGACTCTAACCTTGTACATCTAAAAGATTTGAAAATTCCTAACCAGAAGGTTCAGGAATTTTCTGATAGTGAGCTTTCAAGACTACAGAAAGCTTTTGGCTATAATTATGAGCAACTTTCAACAATGATTTTACCAATGGCAGAAACAGGTGCTGAGGCAGTATCTGCAATGGGTACAGATAGTCCTTTAGCAGTTCTTTCTAAAGAGCATCAGCCATTATTTAGTTATTTCAAGCAGTTATTTGCACAGGTTACAAACCCTCCTATAGATGCTATTCGTGAAGAAATAGTAACATCAACTACAATGTTTTTGGGCAGAGAGGGTAACATTCTTCAGGATGTACCACAAAACTGTAATGTACTGCAAATTCAAAACCCTATTCTTACAAGTCTTGACTTGCTCAAGATTAAGGGTATGAGCAAGCCGGGATTTAAGGTAGAAACAGTTTCTATCCTTTATTATAAAAATACAAACCTTGCAAGAGCTGTACAGCATTTGCTGGTTGAGGTTGACAGAGCATACAGAAAGGGTTCAAATATTATCATTCTTTCTGACCGTGGTGTTGATGAAAACCACGTTGCAATTCCGTCATTACTTGCAGTTGCAGCACTTAACAGTCACCTTGTACAAACTAAAAAGAGAAACTCAATGTCACTTATTCTTGAGTCAGGTGAGCCAAGAGAGGTACACCACTTTGCTACATTGCTTGGTTATGGTGCATCTGCTATTAATCCTTATCTTGCACACGATTCTGTTAAATATCTTGTTAAAAACAATATGTTGCAGAAAGAAGAGTTTGCTGCTATTGAGGACTATAATTCAGCTGTAATTCACGGTATTGTTAAAATCGCATCTAAAATGGGTATTTCAACAATCCAGTCATATCAGGGTTCACAAATTTTTGAGGCTGTTGGTCTTAACTCAGATGTTATCGACAAATATTTCCCTGGTACAGTAAGTCGTGTTGAGGGTATCAGTATAGAGGATATTCAGAAGGATGTTGATTTCCGTCACTCACAAGCTTTTGACCCACTTGGATTGTCAGTTGATGAAACATTAAGTTCAATAGGTAATCATAAGGCAAGAAGTGGACAGGAAGAACATTTGTATACTCCTGCTACTATCCATTTACTACAAGAGGCTACAAGAACAGGCAACTATGAAGAATATAAAGAGTATTCAAAGCTTATAAATGATGAAACAAGAGCTTTGAAATTGCGTGGACTATTAGATTTTAATTATCCGGAAGATGGTGGTATTTCTATAGATGAAGTAGAGTCGGTTGACAGTATTGTAAAGCGTTTCAAGACAGGTGCTATGTCATATGGTTCTATTTCACAAGAGGCTCACGAATGTATGGCTATTGCTATGAATACAATTCATGGTAAAAGTAACTCAGGTGAGGGCGGTGAAAATCCGGAGCGTTTAACAGTAGGTAAAGACGGACTTAACCGCTGTTCTGCTATCAAACAGGTTGCATCAGGTAGATTTGGTGTAACAAGTGAATATCTTGTAAGTGCTCAGGAAATTCAGATTAAAATGGCACAGGGTGCAAAGCCGGGTGAAGGTGGTCAGCTACCTGCAGGTAAGGTTTATCCTTGGATTGCTAAGTGTCGTCACTCAACACCGGGTGTTGGCTTGATTTCACCTCCACCACACCACGATATTTATTCAATCGAGGACCTTGCACAGCTTATTTACGATCTTAAAAATGCCAACAAGAAAGCAAGAATTTCTGTAAAACTTGTTTCTGAAGCAGGCGTTGGTACAATCGCAGCAGGTGTTGCAAAGGCAGGTGCACAGGTAATTTTGGTATCGGCTTATGATGGTGGTACAGGTGCAGCACCTCGTAACTCAATTTATGAAGCCGGCTTGCCATGGGAGCTTGGTGTTGCTGAAACTCACCAAACACTTATTATGAACGACCTGCGTGACAAGGTAATTCTTGAAACAGACGGTAAGTTGTTAACAGGTAGAGATGTTCTTATTGCCGCTATGCTTGGTGCCGAGGAATACGGTTTTGCTACAACTCCGCTAATTACAATGGGTTGTGTTATGATGCGTGTATGTAATCTTGACACTTGTCCTGTAGGTATTGCTACACAGAACCCTGAACTTAGAAAGAGATTTAAGGGTAAGCCTGAATATGTAATAAACTTTATGAGATTTGTTGCACAGGAACTTCGTGAATATATGGCAAAGCTTGGTATTCGCACAGTTGATGAACTTATCGGTAGAACAGACCTGTTGAAGCAGAGAAAAGACTTTGCTTATAACAGAGCAAATAGCATAGATATGAGCAAAATACTTTCAACCGAGTTTGCAAACGTAAAAGTAGCAGGCTACAACGAAAAGAAGGTATTTGACTTTGAGCTTGACAAAACTATTGACGAAAAGATTTTGCTTAAAAAGCTAAGCTTTGCACTAAAGGATAAGAAAAAGACAACAATAGATATTAATGTAACCAACACTGACCGTACTTTGGGTACAATCTTTGGTGCTGAGATTACAAAGATGTATAAAAATTCACTTAACGAGGATACTTTTACTGTTAAGTGTACAGGTAGTGGTGGTCAGTCGTTTGGTGCGTTCATTCCAAAGGGACTTACACTGGAGCTGATAGGCGATAGTAACGACTACTTCGGTAAAGGCTTGTCAGGTGGTAAGTTGGTTGTTTATCCTCCAAAGGATGTTAAATTTAAGGCTGAGGATAATGTAATCATCGGTAATGTTGCTCTTTACGGTGCTACAAGCGGTAAAGCATTTATCAACGGTGTAGCGGGTGAGCGTTTCTGTGTTCGTAACTCAGGTGCTATGGCTGTAGTTGAAGGTGTAGGCGACCACGGTTGTGAGTATATGACAGGTGGTAGAGTTGTAGTATTGGGTGCAACAGGCAAAAACTTTGCCGCAGGTATGAGTGGTGGTATTGCTTATGTACTTGACGAACATTCTAACCTCTATAAGCACCTTAACAAGGCTATGGTTTCTGTTGAAGAACTTACAAACAAATATGACATACTTGAAGTTAAGGGTATGATTGAAGAACACGTTAAAGCAACAAATTCAGCAAGAGGTAAAGAGATACTTGCTAATTTCAAGGCTTATGTGCCTAAGTTTAAGAAAATTATTCCATATGACTACAAGCGTATGCTTAACACAATAGTTCAGATGGAAGAAAAAGGCTTGAGCAGTGAGCAAGCTACTATAGAGGCGTTTTACGCTAACACAAGAAATTAAAAGGGGGAGAAGAATATGGGAAAACCAACAGGATTTATGGAAATTGAAAGAGTAGACTGCAACGCTTCTTCACCAAAGAGCAGAATTAAGAATTACAACGAGTTTCACGACTTTTTGCCTTCTCAGGAAAGAACAAAGCAGGGTGCAAGATGTATGGACTGCGGTGTGCCTTTCTGTCAGGCTGGTCAGCCTATTAAGGGTATGGTGTCAGGTTGTCCTTTGAACAACCTGGTGCCTGAGTGGAATCATCTGTTGTTTTTAAATAACTGGGAAATGGCTTTTGCCCGTTTGCAGAAAACAAACTGTTTCCCTGAGTTTACAGGCAGAGTATGTCCTGCACTTTGCGAGGCTGCTTGTACCTGTGGATTAAACGGTAACCCTGTAACTTGTAAGGCTAACGAGCTTTCTATTATAGAAAACGCATTTGCTAAAGGTTATATCAAGGCAGAGCCTCCAAAGGTTCGTACAAATAAAAGAGTTGCTGTTATAGGTTCAGGACCTTCCGGTCTTGCTACAGCATTTATGCTTAACAGACGTGGTCACAATGTAACAGTATACGAGCGTTCAGACCGTTTGGGCGGACTTCTTATGTACGGTATCCCTAATATGAAGCTTGAAAAGCACGTTATCGAACGCAGAATTGCCCTTATGAAAGAGGAAGGCGTAACATTTATCACAAATGCAAATGTTGGTGAGAATTATGACGCTAAAGAAATTATGAAAGAGTATGACAGTGTTGTACTTGCTTGCGGTGCGTCAAATCCAAGAGATATTACAGCACCAGGCAGAGATGCAAAGGGTATTTACTTTGCAGTTGATTTTCTGTCAGCTACTACAAAAAGCTTGCTTGATTCTAACCTGAACGATGGTAAATATATTTCTGCAAAGGGTAAAAAGGTTGTTGTTATAGGTGGCGGTGACACAGGTAACGACTGTGTTGGTACTGCTATTCGTCATGGTTGTACTTCAGTAGTTCAGCTTGAAATGATGCCTAAGCTACCTGAGCAAAGAGCAGAAAACAATCAATGGCCCGAATGGCCAAGAGTGCTTAAAACTGATTACGGTCAGGAAGAAGCTATTGCAGTATTTGGTAAAGACCCAAGACTTTATCAGACAACCGTTAAGGAGTTTGTAAAGGACGCAAAGGGTAACCTTAAAAAGCTTATTTGTGTTAAGCTTGAGCCAAAGAAGGATAAGAAAACAGGCAGAACAAATATGGTGCCTGTTAAAGACAGCGAGTTTGAGATAGAAGCAGACCTTGTTCTTATTGCCGCAGGCTTTTTAGGAACACAAAGCTATGTTGCAAATGCTTTTGGTGTAAAGCTGAACGCAAGAACAAACGTAGAAACAGCACCAAACGCTTATGAAACAAACGTACCAAAGGTATTTGTTGCAGGCGATATGCACCGTGGACAGTCACTTGTAGTATGGGCTATAAGAGAGGGCAGAGAGGCTGCCAAAGCTGTTGACGAAAAGCTTATGGGTTATTCTAATATGTAATCGAATTATACAAAGCTGGTAATATAAAATAATCAAAACAATTATCCCCAACCTTGCAGAGTGAGTAAAACAATGTAGGGTTGGGGTTTTTGGATTATACCTACCTTTGCTTTATTGTGCAATTACTAAAATATAAAATAACATTGCTTTTGAGTTGATATAATTTTTGCAAAAAATTGTCTAAGCCTTTTCAAAGGATTGGAAAAATCTTGACACTTGGGGGTATAAATATTACAATATAGTATAGGTTTATAATACATAAAGAAAGGACTTATAAACGATGAAAAATACTGAAAAAACTATGGAAAAAATTGTTGCCCTGTGTAAAAACAGAGGCTTTGTATATGCAGGCTCTGAGATTTACGGTGGTCTGGCTAACACATGGGATTACGGTCCTTTAGGAATGGCACTTAAAAACAATATAAAAAATGCTTGGCTAAAAAAGTTTGTGCAAGAAAATAAATATAATGTGGGTTTGGACTCTGCTATTCTTATGAACCCTCAAACATGGGTTGCATCAGGTCATTTGGGCGGTTTCTCTGACCCTCTTATGGACTGTCGTGACTGTAAAACTCGTCATAGAGCAGATAACCTTATTGAGGATTTTGACGGTACTAATGTTGCGGGTTGGTCTAATGAACAGATGATGGACTATATTAAGGAGCATAACATTCCTTGCCCTAACTGTGGTAACCACAACTTTACAGATATTCGTCAATTTAACCTTATGTTTAAAACATTTCAGGGTGTAACAGAGGACAGTAAGAACGAGATTTATCTTCGTCCAGAAACAGCACAGGGTATCTTTGTAAACTTTGCAAATATTCAGAGAACAAGCCGTAAGAAAGTACCTTTTGGTGTTGCTCAGGTTGGTAAATCCTTCAGAAACGAGATTACTCCCGGTAACTTTATTTTCCGTGTAAGAGAGTTTGAACAGATGGAGCTTGAATTTTTCTGCAAGCCAGGCACAGACCTTGAGTGGTTTGACTACTGGAGAAGCTTCTGCCGTGATTGGCTGTATTCATTGAATATGAAAGAGGAAAACCTGCGTTTGCGTGACCATTCTGCTGACGAGCTTTGCTTCTATTCAAAGGCTACTACAGACTTTGAATACCTGTTCCCATTTGGTTGGGGCGAACTTTGGGGTGTAGCAGATAGAACAGACTACGACCTTACTCAGCACATTAAGACAAGCGGTAAGAGCCTTGAGTATTTCGATCAGGAAACAGGCG
This sequence comes from Acutalibacteraceae bacterium, assembly GCA_036306965.1. Classification (GTDB taxonomy): domain Bacteria; phylum Bacillota; class Clostridia; order Oscillospirales; family Acutalibacteraceae; genus CAG-964. The sequence goes on along the minus strand of JAXJYN010000083.1, from coordinate 7,987 downwards.
AAAAGTATGTTCCTTATGTAATCGAGCCATCACTTGGTGTTGAGCGTTTGTTCCTTGCACTTGTTACAGAAGCTTATGACGAGGAAGAAATCTCTGAAAAGGATACTCGTGTAGTTCTAAGACTTCACCCAACACTTGCACCTTTTAAGGCTGCTGTACTTCCACTGTCTAAAAAGCTTTCATCTGAGGCTGACGAAGTTTATACAATGCTTTCAAAGAACTTTATGGTTGATTATGACGAGTCAGGTTCTATTGGTAAGAGATACCGCAGACAGGACGAAATTGGTACTCCATTCTGTATTACATATGATTTCGACTCAAAAGAGGACAACTGTGTAACAGTTCGTGACAGAGATACTATGGAGCAGGAGAGAGTTAAAATTGACGAACTTGTTGAGTATATCAATAAGAAAATTGCATTTTAATTATTAGTGTAAATTTCCATTATAAAGTAAAAACCCGACTGTAACGCTTGAATGTTACAGTCGGGTTTTTGACTATTTTGTCGGAATTATATTGTAGTAGTGTATAGTTTTATCTCTTTTGGTGATGCTTAACCTTACTTTTATACATAATACTCAAATTATATGTGTTGTAATTTGAATATACTATAATTGGTATTATTAGCAGAAACTACATTAACAATATTTATATGTAAATCACTATCACTTAGTATTATATCACATAAATTGTAAGTTGAAACATTATTTAATAATATTCTAACATAATTGCATACAAAAATCCTAACACAGTTAGTTGCTGTATAAAGCCTGGGCAAATCGTATGATATTAGGAGTTTTTTATATAACTATAAAAATTTTTCTGATGGTCTTTAAAATGCGTATCTTTTTTGGTATAATACAGGATATGAGTAAATTTGTACTATAAAACAAACAGAAAGAGGAAACGGTAATGGAAAATAAAACTGTTCGTACCAGATTTGCACCCAGTCCTACAGGATTTATGCACATTGGTAATCTTAGAACTGCCCTTTATGAATATCTTGTAGCTAAAAGTCAGGGCGGAGATTTTGTATTGAGAATAGAAGACACAGACAGAGAAAGATATGTAGAAGGTGCTGTTGACGTTATTTATAAAACTCTTGAAACAGCAGGACTAAAGCATGATGAAGGCCCTGACAATCCGGGTGAGTACGGCCCATATGTGCAAAGTGAAAGACTTGAAATGTATAAGCCTTATGCAGAACAGCTGATTGAACAGGGCAAAGCTTACCGTTGTTTTTGCTCTAAAGAGCGTTTGGAAAGCCTGAAAGACGATGAAACTCCGGGTGGTGGTTACGACCGTCACTGTCGTGATTTGCCACAGGAAGAAATTGACAGGCTTCTTGCTGAGGGTGTGCCATATGTTATAAGACAAAAAATGCCACTTGAGGGTAGCACAACTTTTACAGATGCTGTGTTTGGTGAAATTACTGTTGAAAACAGCGAATTGCAAGACCAGATTTTGATTAAAACAGATGGTTATCCAACTTATAACTTTGCAAATGTAATAGATGACCATACAATGAATATTACACACGTTGTTCGTGGTTGTGAGTATTTAAGCTCAACACCTAAGTATAATTTGCTTTATGAGGCATTTGGTTGGGATGTTCCAACATATATCCACTTGCCACTTATTATGGGTAAAGATGCTGAAGGTAATGTTGCAAAGCTTTCTAAAAGACACGGTTCAACAGGATTTGAAGATTTGATAAATGAAGGTTATCTGCCACAGGCTATTATAAATTATGTTGCTTTGCTTGGCTGGTGTCCTACCGATAATCAGGAAATTTTTGATATCAATGAGCTTGCAAAGGCTTTCTCTATAAGCGGTATCAGTAAATCACCTTCAATTTTTGACTATGATAAATTAGAGTGGTTCAATGCTGAATATATTCGTAAGATGTCGGCAGAGGAATTTACAAGCTATGCTATGCCATACTACAAGCAGGCTGTTAACAGCAAAGAGCTTGACTGGAGCAAGGTAACAGATATTCTGCATCAGCGTGTAACAAAGTTTAATCAGATTCCTGAAATGATAGATTTTCTGAATGAACTACCTGAATATGATGTTGATATGTTTGTAAATAAAAAGAGTAAAACTAATCTTGAAAATGCACCTGTTATGCTTAAAGCTGTTACAGATAAGCTTACAGCAATGGAGCAGTGGAATAAGGACAGTATTCACGATTGCCTTATCGGACTTGCTACTGAACTTGGTGCAAAAAATGGCACAGTAATGTGGCCTGCAAGAATTGCGGCTGCGGGTAAAAAGGTTACTCCGGGTGGTGCTGTAGAAATTCTTGATATTCTCGGTAGGGAAGAGTCACTAAAAAGACTTAACCTTGGCTTAACAAAGCTGGGAGTATAATTTTAAGCAGGAGGTACAAAAATGGCAGATGAAATTAAAAAGGAAGAACAGCTTGGTAACTGTAACTTCATTCACGATTTTATAGATGAGGATATTGCACAGGGCGGACAGTTTGAGGGCGAAACCGTGCATACACGTTTTCCTCCCGAACCTAACGGCTATTTGCATATTGGCCACGCAAAAGCAATTTGCATTGACTTTGGTACAGCAGAAAAGTACAAAGGTATGTGTAATCTAAGAATGGATGATACCAATCCTACTAAAGAGGACGTAGAGTATGTTGATGCTATAAAAGAAGATATAGAATGGCTTGGTTTTACATGGGATGATAGATTTTTCTATGCGTCACAGTATTTTCCAAAGATGTACGAGGCTGCGGTTGAACTTATAAAAAAGGGATTAGCCTATGTATGCCAGCTTAATGCAGAGGAAATGAGAGCCCACAGAGGTGACCTTTCTACTCCGGCAACAAGTCCATATCGTGACAGACCAATTGAAGAAAGTCTTGATTTGTTTGAGCGTATGAAAAATGGCGAGTTTGCAGACGGTGAGATGACATTGCGTGCAAAAATTGACCTTGCATCAGGTAACTTTAATATGAGAGACCCTGTACTTTACAGAATTAATCATATCAAACATCATCGCACAGGTGATGAATGGTGTATTTACCCTATGTATGATTTTGCACATCCTATTGAAGATGCCTTAGAGGGTATTACACATTCACTGTGTTCACTAGAGTTTGAGGACCATCGTCCTCTTTATGACTGGGTTATAAATAATGTTACATTGCCATCAAAGCCAAGACAGATTGAGTTTGCAAGACTTGGTATAAATAACACTGTAATGAGTAAAAGAAAGCTTCGTCAGCTTGTTGAAGATGGTTATGTAAACGGATGGGACGATCCCCGTATGCCTACTCTGTGCGGTTTGAGAAGACGTGGTTATACACCTAAATCAATCCGCAATTTTTGCGAGAGAATAGGTGTATCAAAGGTTAACTCTATTGTTGATTACGGATTTTTAGAGCATTGTCTGCGTGAAGATCTTAACGAAAGTGCTAAACGTGTTATGACAGTTCTTAACCCTATAAAGCTGATTATCACAAACTATCCCGAAGATAAAACAGAAACTTTTATGGTAGAGAATAACCCTAATCGCCCTGAGGACGGTGAACGTGAAATAACATTTTCAAGAGAATGTTATATAGAGGCAGAGGACTTTATGGAGGAGCCTGCTAAAAAGTATTTTCGTTTGTTCCCAGGCAATGAGGTAAGATTAAAATCAGCATATGTTGTAAAATGTACAGGCTGTAAAAAGGACGAAAATGGTGAGGTTGTTGAGGTTTATGCCGAGTATGACCCCGAAACTCGTGGTGGTAACACACCTGATGGTAGACGTATTAAAGCTACTATCCACTGGGTAGATGCAAACAACTGTGCTGATGCTGAAGTAAGACTTTACGATAACCTATTTACAGTACCGGATCCGGAATCAGGAGATAAGAACTTTTTGGATTATGTAAATCCTGAGTCATTAAAAGTTCTTAAAAATTGTAAAACAGAAAAGTCTGTTGCAGATTTGCTTCCACCTGCTTCATTCCAGTTTATGCGTTTGGGCTACTTCTGCCTTGATAATAAAGACTCAAAACCGGGTGCTCCTGTGTTCAACCGTAGTGTATCATTAAAAGGTAGTTATAAGCCTGCGAAATAAATATTTTAATAACAGCAATTTATAGTTTGTAAAATGACCCGACCCCAAAAATTAGTTTTCTTAGTCTAACTTTTTGGGAGTCGGGTCAAAATTTGTGAGTTATATTTGGTGAGTGCTAATCTGATATAAATAGAAATTGCTTTTTATGCTTTAGAAACATTATTGTTAAAGCAGTCAAGTATAAGTGCGACAATTATGCCAGATACCAAACAAGATGTATTTATAAGAAAATCGTTTGGTGAAGACAAAAAGCTTTTGTATGGAATAATCATTATAGTGGCTGATATTACAACACCGATAATAGAATGGAATGTTACAGAATAATGCTTATCAAATAGATAGTTGATTGCTTTTGAAAAGCATATTACTGTTGATAAAGCACCGATAAGACAGGGAAAAATTACTGAAAAATCAAAATGAGATATTCCATTTATAAATGGAGTGTAAAGACCAAGAGGCATTAAAAGTGTAGAGAAACTCATTCCAGGTGCAATAACACTTAAAGCAAGGGAAAAACCGCAGAAAATATACCAACCTGTATTTGGTATAATAGATACAGAGGCTAATGATAAGCTACACAGAACAGCAAATATTAATACAGCTGATATAAACATAGCTATAAAAGAGCCTTTTGTGTGTCCTTTTTCGTTTGCTTCTTTGAATAGTGATGGCAACATACCTACAATAAGACCTGCAAACAAACAAACAGACGGTGCAGGGTGCTTATTCAGGAAAAATGAAAGCATATTTGCAACACCTAAAAATCCTACAGCAATACCAATAATAACAGGCAATAATTTAGAAATATGAGTTTTAAAGTTTTTTATTGGATTGGACATCAGTTCCATTATTGGTTTATATATGCCAAAAACCACACAAAGTACACCACCTGAAATACCTGGAAGAATAGCACCAAGACCAATGAGTGTTCCTTGAAAAATACGCAGAATAAAGTGTGTAATTGACAAATTGGAGTGAATTACCTTCATTACAACACCACCGTGATTATAATATAGCCTGATATAGTTTAAAATCTTCTATATTTATAATCTTATTCATATTATTAGGGTTTAATTAATAAAAGTAATTAAATTTTTAATAATACAGTTTGTTGGTTGTTTAAATAGGTGTTAGTATTATATATAAAGAAAAGAACCACAGCATTTCCGTTCCCTGTGGTTCTTTCCTATCCTCGCCTTTTCCCAATGTGTATCTCTCCAAATACACAGGTTTATTTTATCATAAATTTAAAATTTGTCAAATAGGATATTAAACAAATTTACAACAAAATATTTGTAATAAAGGTACAATGTAGTTTGATTTTTAAATAAATTATAAAACTATAATTTATTTTGTTATAGAGTTAATCAGACCGCCTTTTTTGATAATGTTCTGAATAAATTCAGGGAATGGCTCTGCCTGATATGTTTTACCTGTTGTTTCGTTAGTGATAACACCTGTGTTGAAGTCAACATTTACAATATCACCGTTCTTAATGTCACGAGCAGCCTCATCACATTCAAGAATAGGTAAGCCGATATTTATAGCGTTTCTATAAAAAATTCTTGCAAATGTAGATGCAATAACACAGGAAATTCCTGATGCTTTGATAGCAATAGGTGCGTGTTCTCTTGATGAACCGCAACCAAAGTTCTTTTCGGCTACCATAATATCGCCGTTCTGAACATTTTTGGTGAAATCAGCATCTATATCCTCCATACAGTGAGATGCAAGCTCTTTATGAGAGGCTGTGTTCAGATATCTTGCAGGAATAATAACATCTGTATCTACATTATCACCGTACTTGTGTACTCTACCTTTAGCGTTCATAATATGTCAATCCTCTCTTTCTTATTCTGTGCAGACATCAGCAGGATTTGCAATATAGCCTGCAATAGCACTTGCAGCTGCAACAGCAGGACTTGCAAGATAAATTTCTGAGTCAATGTGGCCCATTCTGCCTACAAAGTTTCTGTTTGTAGTTGAAACAGCTTTTTCACCTTGTGCAAGAACACCCATATGACCACCAAGACATGGACCACAAGTAGGTGTTGAAACTATAGCACCTGCATTAATGAAAATATCAAACAAACCTTCGTGCATAGCGTCAAGCCAGATTTGTTGTGTACCTGGAATAACAATACAACGTACACCTTTTGCTATTTTTTTGCCTTCCATAACTTTGGCAGCGGCTCTTAGGTCAGAAATTCTGCCATTTGTACAAGAGCCTATAACAACCTGCTGAATTTCAATCTTATCAATTTCATCAATAGTCTTTGTGTTTTCAGGCAAATGTGGGAATGCAACAGTTGGCTTTAGCTGTGATAAGTCTATTGTGTATTCCTCATCATACTCAACGTCATCGTCAGCAACATACTCCACAGCTTCACCCTGGAATCTTCCGTTTGTATATTCTCTTGTAATATCATCCACAGGGAAGATACCGTTTTTAGCACCTGCCTCAATAGCCATATTAGCAATACATAGTCTGTCATCAATGTTAAGATACTGCAAGCCTTCGCCAAAGAACTCCATTGACTTATATAAAGCACCATCAACGCCAATCATACCAATAATATGTAGAATAACATCTTTACCACTTACATACTTCTGTGGCTTTCCGATAAGGTTGAACTTAATAGCAGATGGAACTTTGAACCAAGCTTTACCGCTAATCATTCCTGCAGCCATATCAGTAGAACCAACACCAGTTGAAAAGGCACCCAATGCACCATAAGTACAAGTGTGTGAGTCAGCACCAATGCAAAGTGTACCCGGACCTACCAAGCCTTTTTCAGGTAATAGTGCGTGTTCAATACCCATTTCACCAACGTCCATAAAGTTCTTTATATTGTACTTATTTGCAAAATTTCTTACCTGCAAGCAGTGCTGTGCGGATTTAATATCTTTGTTAGGTGTAAAGTGGTCCATTATCATAGCTATTTTTGTATTGTCAAACACATTTGAAGCATTACAGTCTTCAAAAACATTGATGGCTACGGGTGAAGTTACATCGTTACCCAGTACCATATCCAGTTTAGCCTCAATAAGCTGACCTGCCTTTACCTCGGGCAAACCCGCATGAGCTGCCAGAATTTTTTGGGACATAGTCATACCCATAATTAATTCCTCCTGTTGATAAATTATCGTATAATATCTGTTGAATTTATTATTACATATTCCTTGATGAAAGAATGTAATATATGCTACAATTATACACAGAGAGTATCAAAAAATCAACTTGATAATTAAGAGGAAACAATATGATTAATAAAACTATATATAGCAGTGACACCTTGCATTTACCGGAAGAAGCCGTAAAGCTTTTTGACAGTTTTGGTACAGAAAAAACATATAAAAAGGATGTACCTCTGTACTTTCAGGGTGAACTGGCAGAGTGTTTTTATTACTTAAAGCAGGGCAGTGTGAAAACATTTTTTAATTCAGCGGATGGACTTCAAAAAACTATATCAATAGTAGGAAAGGGCAGTATTCTGGGAGAAGCAGCCTTTTTTGACCGAATGCCAAGAGTTTCTTCTGCACGAACAATATCACAGTGCAAAATAATATCTGTTACACACAAACAGCTTGAGGATGCTTTTACAAAAGACCCAAAGCTTGCTTTACATCTTCTTAAAGTTCAAGCACAATCAATAAGAATGTTATCAGCACAAGTGTCAGGTATGGTTTTTACAAAAGCAGATTGCAGAATAGCAAATCAGCTTTTACAGTCGCAAACTATACTAAACGGTGAGATAATTGTAAATCTTACCCACGAAGAAATAGGAAATCTTGTAGGTGTGTCAAGAGTAACTGCAAGCAAAATTTTGAACAGCTTTGCAAGTGAAGGTATAATAAAAACAGCATATAGATATATTATTCTTACTGATATTGAAAAGCT
>JAXJYN010000082.1:0-4789 GCA_036306965.1 Acutalibacteraceae bacterium | reverse complement strand
CTGAGAACCTGAGCTAATTTATATATAGTTTCGGCTGAACATTTTTCGATTTTCGTTTTACCGTTGCATATATCATTGAGCGTTGCATGAGGCACGCCGCTTAATTTTGCAAGTCTGTATTTTGTTATTCCTCTGTCATTTATGATTTGATTTATCGTCATAATAATCACCATTTATATTATATCGGTACACCGAAATAGTGTCAATAGTCTTTGTAATTTTATAACGCTTATGTAAAATACTTCTGGAATAAATACGAAAATGTATAACTCGTTTTTTGATGTACAATCTCAGCAAGCAGACTGTTTGTATCCACATTCGGGATAAAACAGTAAAAACGCTTGTTAGGCACATCCTAAAACCTGTATTTAGAAAGGTATACGCTAGTTAATACGCTTTTGTAGAAAACGCATAAAAGTATTGTCAGTTTGTGTCGAGTTGTGATATAATATATACTGTATTATTGTATATATAAGTAAATCGAAAAATTAGTTACGATGAATATTAAACATAGGGAGTATAACGACTATGATAACAGGTGAATTGAGATCAAAAATTGATAAAATATGGGATACTATATGGACAGCAGGTATATCTTCACCTACTACGGTACTTGAACAAATTACCTATCTTATGTTTATGAAACTCTTGGATGACAATGAAATAAAGAGAGAAGGTAATGCTGCTGCACTTGGATTTTCATACAAAAGTAAAATTTTTAAAGATGGTGAATTTACACCTGACGAAGGAAATACAAGTATTTCATATGAAGAACTTCGATGGAAAAAGTTTCATAATTCTGAACCTAACCTTATGTTTGACACAGTAAGAAACTTTGTGTTCCCTTTTATCAAGTCAGTTACAGGAGAAGGCAAAGACACTGCATTTTCTCGTTTTATGAAAGATGCTGTATTTCTCATTCCTACTCCAAAAGTTTTGGCTGTTTGTGTTGATACTCTTAATGAGATTGATATGAGCAATAAGGATATTATGGGTGATGTTTACGAATATTGTTTAGGGTTGATGTCATCTGCAGGTGCGTTGGGGCAGTTCAGAACCCCTCGTCATATAGTTGATATGATGGTTGAACTTATGCAACCTACTGTTAAGGATAAAATTCTCGACCCTGCTATGGGTAGTGCAGGTTTTCTTTTAGGCAGTGCAAAATATCTTCAGAAGACTCAGGCGAAAGAACTTATGCGTAAAGATGTATCCACTCATTACAATAAAACGATGTTTAATGGTTTCGATACAGATCCTACAATGCTTCGTATCGGTGCAATGAATATGCTATTGCATGGTGTTGAAGAACCAAATATTGATCGTCAGGATTCACTTTCTGATGAAAACACTATCCGAGAAGAGTATTCGCTTATTCTTGCTAACCCACCGTTTACAGGTAGTGTGTTTCAGGAAGACATCAGCAAAGATATTCTTTCTTTGTGTAAGACAAAGAAAACAGAGCTTTTATTCCTTGCGTTATTTATTAAATCACTAAAGATTGGTGGCAGATGTGCTTGTATTGTCCCTGATGGTGTTTTATTTGGCTCATCAAAAGCACATAAATCTATTCGTAAAGAACTCATAGAGAATAATAGTTTACAAGCTGTTATTTCTATGCCTTCGGGAGTGTTTAAACCTTATGCAGGAGTTTCTACAGCGGTACTGGTGTTCAAAAAGGACCCGTCAGGTACAAATAAAGTGTGGTTCTATGATATGCAAGCTGACGGACATACATTAGATGATAAACGAACATCGATTGAAGAAAACGATATTCCTGATATTATTACTCGTTTTAGAAATTTGGATGCCGAAACAGATAGAGAGCGTACAGAAAAATCTTTCTTTGTACCAAAGCAAGAGATTGTAGATAATGATTACGATCTTTCTATCAATAAGTATAAAGAAACGGTGTATATACCTGTTGAATATCCAAGCACACAAGAAATTATGACAAACTTGCGTGAATTAGAAATGGAAATCGGGTCAGCGATGGATGAACTTGAAAAAATGTTGGGATTAAACTAATTTTTTTGAGTTCCGATAAAACAAATTCGGATTTGTAGGGATGAAGATGAAAGAGAAACTGGGTAATTATATACAAGAATATTCTGTTAGAAATAAAGCTGGAGAAGATATTCCTGTTTATAGTGTCACCAATACACAAGGCTTTTGCAAGGATTACTTTGGAAAAGAAGTTGCTAGTAAAGATAAAACTACATATAAAGTTGTTCCACGAGGCTTTTTCGCTTATAATCCTTCAAGAATTAACGTAGGTTCAGTTGATTATCAAAGGTATGAAGACAGAGTAATCGTAAGCCCTCTGTATAATGTTTTTTCAGTTTCAGAAGAATTAGATAAACAATATTTGTATTATTATTTAAAAAGTAATATTGCTTTACAACGAATAAGAACAGTAGCATCAGGTAGTGTAAGGGATAATTTAAAATTATCCATGTTATATGAGTTCCCGATAAATTTAAAATGTATTGATGAACAAAAGGATGTAGTACGAAAACTTGATAAAGTTAGATTAGTTGTAGATTTACGTAAAGCTGAACTCCAACAACTTGATGAACTAGTTAAATCTCGATTTGTCGAGATGTTTGGGGATCCAGTTGTAAATAGTATGAGTTGGGTTGAAGAATTAATTGGAGATAGCTGTTTTGTTACCAAGTTGGCTGGCTTTGAATATACGCAATACATTCACTATGAGGATAGTGGAGATGTTGTAATGGTAAAAGCACAAAATGTCAAGAATGGGAAACTGAACAGAAAGGACTTGTCCTTTATATCGAATGAGGTTTCAAACTTATTGCCAAGGTCGCAATTAGAGGTTGGTGATGTTGTAATGACTTATGTTGGTGCAAACATCGGAGATGTAGCGGTAATTGATGGTGAGTACAAATATCACCTTGCCCCCAATGTTGCAAAGATTAGACCTAATGCCGAAAGGTATAATTCGGTCTATTTCATGTATATGCTAATGTTTCTTAATTCATATATAGTTGGCAATTCAGCAGATACAGCAAAAGCGGCATTAGGAATGGAAAAAATTAGAAAATTAAAGGTTTTTGTTCCTCCGGTTGAACTGCAGGAACAGTTCTCAGCTTTCGTCGGACAAATCGACAAATCAAAAGTTGTCGTGCAGAAAGCGTTGGATGAAGCTCAAACTCTCTTTGATAGCTTAATGCAGGAATATTTCGGATAAAATTAATGTTTTATCTGCTATAATAATGAGATAAATCAAAATTTATTATAGCGAGGTACGGATAATGGAAATGGTTATTTTTGAGATTTTAGACGAAATGGCTGGAGTTTTGAATATTGAACAGCAAAAGAAACTTCAACAAGTATTAGTGAAAAAGCTTGCGAGTAATTCAACAAAAACTGAAAAAATAACGAATAATACATATCTTAATATGTTTCTTGATGCAAAAAGGGTTGAAGGATGTTCTGAACGAACTTTACATTATTATAGAGTTACTATTGAAAAATTTTTTAGTATAGTTCATACTCCTGTGCGTAGTGTAAGTACTGAGAGAATACGCAGATTTTTAGCTGAATATCAGCAAATTAATAATTGCAGTAATGTTACAGTTGATAATATCAGGCGTAATATTTCCAGTTTCTTTTCTTGGATGGAAGAAGAGGACTATATCCTAAAAAGTCCTATGCATCGCATACATAAAATAAAAACTAAAAAGCAAGTAAAAGAGATTATAAACGACGAAGCCATAGAAAAGCTTAGAGATGCGTGTCCGTGTATACGTGACCTTGCGATTATTGATTTGCTTTATTCTACCGGTATTCGTGTTGGTGAATTGGTAAATTTAAATATTTCAGACATAAACTTTGAAGAACGTGAATGTGTTGTTTTTGGTAAAGGTGATAAAGAACGTCGTGTATATTTTGACGCAAAAGCAAAATTGCATTTACAAGCGTATTTAGCAACTCGAGATGATAATAATCCAGCTTTATTTGTTACTCTTGATTCACCGTATGACCGACTCCAAATAAGCGGAGTTGAAATACGACTACGTCGACTCGGAAAAAGTCAATGCCTGAATAAAATACATCCACATAAATTCAGACGAACTATGGCTACCAGAGCGATTGATAAAGGTATGCCCGTAGAACAAGTGCAAAAAATATTGGGGCATTCCCAAATTGATACCACAATGCAGTATGCAATAGTAAATCAAGCAAATGTAAAAACTGCTCACAGAAGATTTATAGCTTAAAATCCTTGCAAATTCGGATTTGTAGGGATGAAGATGACTTATTATAAATTAGGCAATTTGTGTGATGTTGTTTCTGGTGGAACTCCTTCTCGTTCAAAGCAAGAGTATTGGAAAAACGGAACAATACCTTGGGTGAAAATAAGTAATATAAAAGGTAAATATGTATCAGAAGTAGACGAGTACATAACTGTTGATGGGTTATCGAATTCTTCGGCAAAAATATTAGTTAAAGGTACTATTATATACACCATTTTTGCAACATTAGGAGAAGTAGGAATCTTGGAAATGGATGCTTGTACAAATCAAGCTATAGCTGGTATTACTATAAAAAATGATACTATAATCAATAGAGGGTATTTGTATTACTATTTAAAATCTAAAAAGAATTATGTCAATAATCTTGGTCGAGGAGTTGCCCAAAATAATATAAATATGTCAATACTACGACAATTTAAAGTTCCAACCCCTGCTATAGAAAAGCAAATTGCTATTGTTAAAACTCTTGAAAAAGTTGAAAATATATTAATAAAAAGAAAATACCAACT
>JAXJYN010000081.1:0-2175 GCA_036306965.1 Acutalibacteraceae bacterium | reverse complement strand
ATTCAGAAGTTGAACGCTCATATCGCCAGATTAGCCGAGAGCGACTTGGTATTGTTGGAGAACAAGAAGCTGGCAGAAGCGAATCAGAAGCTACTGGTAGAGAACCAGAAGGCTCAGAATACCTTCAAAGAAGCCAAGACAAAGACAGAGGACGCTAAGAAAATCCTTGCAGACGCCAAAGCATTAAATGGTACTTTTGATAAGCGTGTTAACGAAAAGGTAAGTCGTGTAAAGCGGAATATGGAAGCTGATATGAAGGGCAGGTTGCAGACCGCACTTCAGAAGCAGACCATAGCATTAAGTATCTGGACATGGGCATTCTGTTTTATCTGTATGATACAAACAGGGTATATCATTTTTATGAATCAGGATATTACAAGAACGATTCCCCGGTGGTTTATAAACCGTTGGGAGAATGGTTGTGATATAGCTGTAATGATTGCCCGATTGTATCAATGGTGCTATGGGTATCTTACAAATTATATGCATTCTTATGTTGCGATTGGTGTTGTGGCTCTTGTGACTATTGGAATTGTAGCAGTCGGATTTGTATTGCTTAGAAATGTGTTTGACTGGCTTGGCGAGAAGTGGCATGACCGCTGGCAGTATTATGAGGTTTACGGCGAGATACGTTTGAGAAAGGTGGTGTCAGTTGCTTTATGTATTGTCAGTGTAACTTTTGCATTGATTGCCGGGAAGTATATTCCGCTAGATATCAATGTAGTGAGCTGGTGGCTTGGCTTTTCGATCGGACTGAATCTTTTGTATCATGATTGTGTTATAAAATGAATCATTAAGCTACCCCAAAACTACTCCCACGGGCAGATAAAATATGCTCGTGGGAGGGTAATATACAAAGGCTCAAACTGAAAGTTTCTGCTCCCTACAAATTGGAATTTACTTACTTCTTTTGATTTTGCTAACAATCCATTTGATTAGTAGAACTCCACCTGCGATAGCAGCAACCTTAATCAAAGAAACTAAAATCGTTGTTACAATAAGCGGAACTACTTGTTCCTTTGGCATAGTAGTATAAATACTTATAACATCATTTTTTACCCACATAAATGCTATAAACAACATGGAAATGATGAAAACAATAACTCTCCAAGGTTCTTTTTTGTTTTTGTTGTTCATTCTATATGGCCTCCATCAAATTCAACTCTTCATATGTTTACACTTTCTCTAAATAACTGAATTTTTACAACCCCAAAACATTAACCAGCAACAGCTTAATTATTGACGCACCTGCAAATGCTACAATCGCAGCAATAATCATCTGAACCACTTTAGGCAATCTCCTAATTATGTCGTTCCTTTTTCTTTTTTGCATTTTGTATATTAGTCCAGAGGTATGTACCATTATCATAAGAACTGTAACCATAGCTAGCGTTTCACAACACAAAGCAATTTTTTCGATTATTGCATTCTGTAAAACTGCTCCAGAAAGTTCAAGTGTATAATATACAACCAGTGCTGTCGTACCCATCATACTGTGGGTTCTTATATTTTTGATGATGGTTTCTTTTTCTGCATTTGCATAATCTGATAATTTATCAGCAACTTCTTTTACTTCTTCGTTCATAGTCTCGCTTTTCCTTTCTCCATTGATGATTTCAGGAATACTTACATCAAAGAACTCTGCTATTTCAACCAATAAACTAATATCCGGCATATTGACTCCTGTTTCCCAACGCGATACAGTTCTTCCGGATATATTTAACTTTTCAGCAAATTCTTCCTGTGTAATTCCTTTTTCTTTACGAAGTTCCTTCAAAAAACTCCCTATTTTCTTTTGGTCCACTTTTTTATTTCCTCCTTTCATCAACAGACTAACTTAATTCACAAATATACAACACGACACAAAGCGAGAAAATGCCGTATTTACATTCCAGACAAATCTGTCTATTACTATATTCATAATAAAAGCACTAAAAATTCAAATCTTTGCGTGTATCCAGACTCAACAGAAGCCTGAAAGTTTCGTGTTCTCAAGAGAATAATCTCATTACAGCACTCATAATAAGTGCAATAATAACAACCAATGCCGCTGAACCAGCTGCCAAGAGAGCCTTTTGATATGGCCTTTTGCCTTCTTCTCTTGCTTTTTCAATTTCATCCAAACTCTTCCCATCAGTAAATGCAACAATTTCTTTAAAAGTCTGAATATCATAT
>JAXJYN010000080.1:0-31147 GCA_036306965.1 Acutalibacteraceae bacterium | reverse complement strand
TATATTGTAACTTCTCCATCTTAACTTTAATTACATATTTATTTTTTGACTACCTCTTGGTAGTCTGCTTTGCTATGCCCATTTTTACTCGGGGTAAATATCTATGTTCTTTCAAACTTACACTCCTTTATTATATCAATCGTGCAAAAAGCCTGTAAGTGGTGATGAAGCTGATGCAGAACCTTCCAGCACTCTGCCCATACCTGCCAAATATGCCTGTCTGCCTGCTATAATTGCGTGTTTAAATGCTTCTGCCATAGCTGGAATATCACCGGCTGTTGCAATGGCTGTATTTGCCATAACAGCGGCAGCTCCCATTTCCATAGCTTCACAAGCCTGTGATGGCTTACCAATACCTGCGTCTACAATAACAGGCAAATCTATTTCATCTATAAGAATACGAATAAAATCCTTTGTACAAATACCTTTATTAGAACCGATTGGAGCACCCAACGGCATCACACAGGCAGCACCTGCGTTAGCTAAATCTCTTGCAAAATACAAATCCGGATACATATAGGGCATTACAACAAAACCTTCTTTTGCAAGAATTTCTGTTGCTTTGCAGGTTTCGTAATTATCAGGTAAAAGATATTTTGAGTCTGCTATAACCTCGATTTTCACAAAATCACCACAACCCGCAGCACGAGCAAGCCTTGCAATTCTTACAGCTTCATCTGCATTTCTTGCACCTGATGTATTTGGTAAAAGTGTTACGCCCTTTGGAATATAGTCTAAAATATTTTCAACATTGCCTGTTGCAGCACGTCTTAAAGCAAGTGTAATAATTTCGGCACCTGCATTTTCCACAGCTGCCTTTATAAGGTCAAGTGAATATTTACCAGAGCCTAAAATAAATCTTGAATTAAATTCGTGTTTGCCTAAAATCAATTTATCGTTTGCCATTTTACTATCTCCTTCTGTAATAAATTCTATTTAAATTTTGTGGTTAATCAGCCACCACCCATAAACATAAGTATTTCTACAATATCGTTTTCTTTCAACACAATATCATTACATTCTCCACCTGACAATATCTCGCCATTCAATTCAATTACAATGTGCTTTAGATTATAATTGTTTTCTGCAAGGTAATCTGCCAACTTTATTTCAGCTATATCCACTCTTTCGCCATTTATTATCATCGTATTTCCTCCTTACCGAACAAATTTTCTGTAAAATAAAAAGAGTTCCACAAAAGTTTACACCCGTGGTGGTGTACCCCTTCGTGGAACTCATCCATTCTGTTTAATATTTTACATCAAGAAATTAAATCTGTCAATAGAAATTGTATAAACTATCAGTATCGTTCTGCTCTTATCAAGAATGCTGCAACCAAATAAAGAATAGGTGTAAGTAAAACTGATATAAGATTAATCAAGCTAAATTCCTGAAACGACAATAAAATTACATATGTAAGCAAACCAAGTACAGTAATAATAACACCAAGTATTAAACACTTATTTGAATGGTCAGGGTCATCACAATTCTTAAATCCTACAGCTGCCGCAAAAATTCTGACAATACAGTTTATTATATTCAAAACATTAACTACCATAAGAAGTGTTAATGCAATTGACTCCCCTGAATATGTCTGCACAGCATCTATAGTAGCACACGACATACAAGAACTGAACACTCCATTAAATGCACTTATTAGTAATACTGTACTCATTATTTTCATAAAAGTTGACTTACCACCATACATAAAAATACCTCCTCAAGCTTTGTAATATACTGGCAAAATTCAATTTATTATAGCATACATAATTTTTAGATTCAATATTTTAATTAACTATTTTAATTTATCCCAACAGCTCATCAGCCAACTTATTAAGCTGTTCTCTTGATGTTTGATTTAGTGTTGATTTTACTGTTACCATTGTGTCACATAGAGTAATATTTTTCATAGACTCAAAGTATTCTTTCATCTTCTTGCCAGCTAAAGGTGCCCAAGAACCGTTCTCTATAAATGCTACCTTTCTGTTCTGGTAGTTTTTAAGCTTTAAGTGATACAAGAAATCCTCAACAACAGGGAACAAACCACCATCATATGTAGGCCCTGCCACAACAAGTCTGTCATAACGGAAAGCACCTTCTATTGCCTCCGCCATATCATCTCTTGCAAGGTCTGCAACAGAAACCTTTACTGTACCTTTTTCCTCAAGCAACTGCTTCAGTTCGTTTACTGCTTTTGCTGTGTTACCGTGCATTGACGCATATGCTATAAAAATTCCTTCGTCCTCAGCTTTGTAACTACTCCATATATCATATTTCTCTATGTAGTAACCAAGGTTCTCTTTTAGTATAGGGCCGTGCAACGGACAAATTATCTGAATATCAAGCTTCGATGCCTTTTTCAATAATGCCTGCACCTGTGCCCCATATTTGCCTACAATGTTAATATAATAGCGTCTTGCCTCACAAGTCCAGTCTTCATCTACATCTAATGCACCAAATTTACCAAAACCGTCGGCAGAGAAAAGCACCTTTTCTGTAGACTCATAAGCCACCATAACCTCGGGCCAATGTACCATAGGAGCCATAACAAATGTAAGGATATGCTCTCCAAGTACAAGTGTGTCACCCTCTTTTACAGTAACAGCTCTATCTGTAAAATTAAAATCAAAAAACTGTGGCATCATCGCAAAAGTTTTTGCATTGCCTACAAGCTTTGCTTCGGGGTATTTCTCTGCAAAAAGCTGAACATTTGATGCGTGGTCAGGCTCAAGATGAGATATCACAAGAAAATCGGGTTTTCTTTCGCCAAGCACTTTTTCAAGATTTTTTAGCCACTCATCTGTTGCTCTCGAATCTACTGTATCCATAACAGCAATCTTCTCATCCATAATAACATATGAATTATAAGAAACACCGTTTGGTATAATATATTGACCTTCAAACAAATCCAAAGTCTTATCATTAGCACCAATATATTTTATACTGTCTGTAACAAACACATTTTCCATTTTTATTCCTCCAAGCTATAAAACTTTAACAATATATTAAACTATACAGATAAAAAAGTCAACAACTCTATTTTAACATTTCTGTAAACCTAATAAAAGCACTGCTCCAGCCTGCCTCATTGTGATAGTTTTCTTTTTGAAAATCAAGCACAAGTTTATTTTGGGTTCTACTGTTTGCTTTAAGAAGTTCATATATCTTTTTAGTCATCGGATAAATTTCTTTTTCCACTATATCACTATAACCTGCATATAAGTAAATATTGGGAATTTTATCAATATTGATTTTTTGTAAAAAATCGTTCCAAACATTTTCACTGTAAAATGTAAAAGCCGGTGACAACGCACCTACAAAGCCAAAAATATTATTATATGTCATACCCATATAAAAACTCTCAAGCCCACCTGACGAAGCTCCGCATATGGCTGTATGCTTTTTGTCAGAGTATACATTATAATGAGAATTTACATATGGCATAATTTGGGCAGTTATAAACTCTGCAAACTCTACACCCGTACCGTTAGAAAATTTTTCTTCAAACAAAGGTTCAAGTTTGCCGATATCAGGTGTAAGATGAGTGTCACGCATACTATCACTGTTGTCTATACCAACAACAATATAATCTCCAACTAATTGCATTATCTGAGATACATTCCAGCTACCGTAATCAGTAGCATCATTACAGAAAAGATTCTGACTGTCAAACATATAAAGAACACCATACTTTTTATTGCAATCGCAACAATCATAGGTGCTCGGTGTCCAGATATGTACTTTTTGCGAATAACTCCCATCAAATATAAAATCGACAGATTTTGTTTGTTTATTAACAGGAATACTTACATAAGGTTGTAAACATATAATACCGTCAAAGATATGTCCATTTGGCTTAAAAGCAAAACAACATTCATTAAATGACGTATTAACCGTATGGATATTATCCTCATTCATAAAATACAAACTGTCATATCCATCAGGAATTTTATTACATTCAAACATATTTCCTGATGTATATTTCATTTCTACCTTACAGTTTTTACCCTGACCGGTAAAAACAGCATATACTACCTTCCAAGACAGAGTGTTGCAAAATACAACTTTTTTAACACTCATATGTCTTGCCTCCTATTCATATAATTGTATGTTAATTATACACCTTTGAATCATCTCAGTAAAGATAAAATATGTTAAAATATGACAAAAGGCATTTATACACCTTGACTAATTTTATGTATACGATACAATAAGTATAGCAAATTTTACAGGAGATATACTATGAGTACACTAAAAGAATATATAAATAAAATCTTTGAAGCCACACCTGACAAAGTGGTTATCAGTAAGCCTTCAGATAAAAACAATATATACAAGAAAATTATTATTGAAAATAAAGGCAATTATTATCAAGTAGCCAAGTATACTGAAAAACAGGTTTTTCACAAAAATTTGTCTGATGAACAAATAATTGAGTTCTGTATTAAAAGCCTTGAATCCGACTATAAACAATTTAACGGCTGGAGTGTTGGTGCTGAACATATGATTATGATTTCTAAAAAAGGAAAGGTAGCATATAAAAAGAAAACTCTTTCAACCGCTTGTGTTCACTCAAATTCTCAGCATAATCGTCAGAAGAAATACATTATTTCAGAAGGAACAGATGTGCCACCACTTATTGATATGGGAGTGTTCACTAAAGAGGGTAAGGTTGTACAATCTATGTACGACAAATTTCGTCAGATTAACAGGTTTATAGAAATAATTGATGATGGTGCAAAAGATTTGGACAAGGAAGTTATCAATATTATAGATTTTGGTTGTGGAAAGTCCTATTTAACTTTTGTTGTGTACTACTATTTTACCGAGATAAGACATCAGCAAGTTAATATTGTAGGTCTTGACCTTAAAGAAGATGTAATAAAAAAGTGTAACGAAACCGCTAAAAAATACGGCTATGAAAATTTACACTTTGAACTTGGTGACATAAACGGATATAAGTGCAACTTTGATGTTGATATTGTAATAACACTGCACGCCTGCGACACTGCAACTGACTATGCTCTTTATAACGCAATAAATTGGAATTCAAAGATGATTTTCTCTGTACCTTGCTGTCAGCACGAACTAAATTCACAAATCGAAACAGATAACTTTTCGCTTTTAACAAACTATGGAATTATAAAAGAGCGTTTTTCTGCACTAGCTACTGATGCTATAAGAGGAAACCTATTGGAATGTTGCGGTTACAAAACACAACTGCTTGAATTTGTAGACTTTGCACACACCCCAAAAAATGTTTTAATCAGAGCAGTAAAAAAACATACTACAAATGACAAAACAAAGAAAAAAGCTCTTGGACAGGTTGAAAAGGTACTGAACGAATTTAATTTTTCACCTACCTTGTATAAACTGCTTAAAGAAGACAACAAAATATAGTAAAAGATTTTGCTTGTTAATAAGTTATACTATAGTAACAAATCGAATTTTAGTTTAATAACTATGTAGTCAATGCCAAAGGTATTGACTACTTTTTTCTATCAAAAGGTAAAAGTAGTTAACATTTTCTGTATGAGGTACTTTTATTTTAATACTAGTATAAAGACAAAAGGGACGGTTATAAAACCGTCCCTACAAAGTGTATGCAAAATTTAAATTATTTTACAGCCTTTTTGCGTGCAAAGAAAGCAACACCCATAGCAGCTGTTAGTGTAGCAACCAAAGCAACGATAGGTGTGCTGTCACCTGTTGTTGTTGTACCTGTGCTTGTTGAGCTACTTGATGAGCTTGAAGAACTAGATGTTGAAGAACCGCTAGAACTTGAACTTGAACTTGAGCTACTGCTTGATGAGCTGCTTTCTGATGAAGAGTCGCTTGAAGAATCGCTTGAAGAATCACTTGAAGAAACCTCAACACCTAGCTGCTCAGCAACTTCTTTCTTAATTGTTTCCCAATCTTTACCTGTCTCAATCTCACCGTCTGTTGTCCAGTCACAGTAAGTATCACCATCAGCTATACCGTCAACACCGTTCTGAGGATTATACTTCTTAACGAAAGCATCGTATAGGTTCTGGTCTGTTTCGCCAGGTAGGTAAGCTGTACCAATTACTTTACCAAGTGATGATACAACCTTATGAGGACCACAGTCAGAGTTATTTCTCCAGCCAAGACCATAAGCTGTTTTCTTAGAGTCAACAGGGTTCTCGAACTGGTTATCCAATACATAACAAGTATCACCAATACAGTTAGCATTAAATACTGTATCGTATGTCTGAATACCACTGTCACCTGATACAATAATCAAGTTCCAATCGCCTTCTGGTACATTATAAGTAGCTGTAGCATCGCCACTGTTCCATGTCATCTTCTCTTCAGCTGTCTGCCAAGCGTACAAGCTTGCTCCATCAGGAAGTCCGTTCCAAATGTGAGCGTAGAAGAATCTGTTTGCGTTAGCCCAGTTATCAGGTACTTCAAATTTGATTTCGCCTGAGAAAGCAGATGTGCTAACTGCACTTGCACAAGCCATTGAACCAAGAACAGCAGCAGTTGTAACAACGCTTAAAATTTTCTTTGTCATTTTAGTCTCCTCCAATAATACATAATGTCTGCGAAGCATACACTTCAGTAAGATAATTATATAATACATTTTAAAATTTAGCAACCGTTTTTTTGAAAAAAAGGTAATGGCAAACATTCTGATATGTAGAATTTCAGCTAAAAAAATTAGATATTTTTTACATTGTATTTACCAAAGGATTTTTATACCAAGCTATTTTGTTTATTACCACTAAATGCAAAAAATTCTCTTATAAATATGCAGAGTGATTTTTGGTTAAAATGTAAAAGGGTGTACGCCTTTTGGCATACACCCAATTTGTTAAAAGATACTGAACAGTATCAATTTAAAATTTCTAATTAAGCCTCTTCTGACTCTCTTCTCTTGCGAGCAACAAAAGCAACACCAAAAGCAGCTGTTAGAACTGTAGCAAGTACAACTACTGCTGCACCCTCAGCTGTGTTAACTGTACCCTTTGTTGTTGTAGTAGTTGTTGTCTTTGTTGTAGCATTTGTAGCACTTGTAGCTGTCTGCTGAGAAGCATCTGTTGAAGAAACAGGTAGAGTAGCTATAGGAGCTGCTGTAGCCTGCTCGCCACCCTCGTTAACGTGGTCATAATCCATATCGAAATATGGGTTAAGAGCTAGTAGAGCGTAACCATAAGCCTCACCTGAAACTGTTACATACTCGCCATTAGCGTCCTTAAGAGCCTTTGTTGTTGTTTCACCTGTACGAGGGTTGAAGAACTTCCATGAGCAGTTGTAAACATCCATCTCATCACCTGTAAGACCGTTTACTACAGTGTCAACTGAAGAAACATAGCTTAGACAACCTGCTACAGAAACACCATCAATTTCCTGGTTTGACTCTTCATAAACGATGTCTGCAAGGCTATTAAGAGCAGGGTCATCAACCTTGATATCAGCTGTCTGTAGCTTGTACTGCTTGTTCTCAGCTACTGCATCACTGATACCGTTGTTCCAGATAATGCTGCCTGCGAATGTAGGAGCAAAACCATAGTAAATGTTGCTGTCTGCGTAAATGTCATTACCGTTCTCATCAAGAACAGAAAGCTTCTGAGCCTCTACGCCAGGCCACTCGCCATTGTTAATTTCACCTGTAAACCAGTAGAAACCGATATCCCAAGTTTCGCCGTCAGCGTTCTTCTCTTTAGCATCTACATGCTCTGTAATCCACTCTTCTGGAGCTTCAAAATAGAATACATTGTAATAACCGTCCCAGTTGCTATATGTAGCAGTTGGATCAGCATCCTTTGCAGGAACATTCATATCCTCTGGTAGAGGTAGACCAGCCAAACGGCCGTATGGATCTTCAACTACAGCCTGTGTAGAATCCTCTGTAGGAGCTGTAGGATCTGTAGCCTCAGTAGCCTGTGTAGCCTGTGTAGCCTCTGTTGCTGTTGTAGCTGTTGTAGGCTCTGTAGCATCAGGGTCAGCTGTAGGTCTTTCTGGCTGAGAAGCGATAATCTCTTCAATCTGAGCAATGTAGCTAGCACGAGCCTCATCTGTTACAAGAGCAGGGTTGTCATAGCCTGTTTTACCTTCTGCCATACCAGCATTGTACTGCTCGATAAATGCGTCTGTAATAGACTCAGGTGTTTCTGTTGAAAGAATACCAACACCCTGAACCTTACCTGTTGATGTAATAGAGATGTGAGCACCCTCCTGAGGGTTGTTTCTCCATGCAGCAGCATAACATGTCTGAGCACTGTCTACAGGGTTCTCAAGAACTTCCTCAAGAACATATGCTGTGTCACCAAAGCAAGAATCGCTGAATGTTGTGTCGTATGTCTGACCAACACCTAAAGCTGAGAAAATAATAAGGTCAGCGTTTACAGGGTCACCTGCTTCGTTTGTCTTAGGCATATTGTAAGAATATAGAGTATCCTTACCTTCAACCTTAGTCATTTTTAGTGATTTTGTGTTCCACTCTGCGATAGCACCTGTACCATCGCTACCCCATGCGTAGCAATAATATGTGTTACGATTTGCACCAGCTAGTGGGCCATTTGCGTCAAAGTATAGTGTGCCACGAATGTTGTCATCAGCTGATGTACTAACAGCAGTTACAGCAGCCATAGAAGCAACCATTGAAGCTGCAAGTACTATACTTAGTACCTTTTTCTTGGACATAAAATTTCCTCCTTTTAATTATATATTATATCCGAAGATTACCTTCGCAGAATTATTATACAACATTGTCAATCCTTTTTCAATAAATTTTAAACTTTATTTATTTTTTCGTTAAAATAGACAATATTTCATTATATGAAAATTTTATAAACAAATTATCTCGTTGTTTTTGATAATAATTCTTATACAATTATATACATTAATCACAAAAAACTTCGTCTGTTATCTAATATTGTTTTGTTATTGAATAATAGAAATGAATTAATAAAAACTGCTTGTTTTACTTATAAATTGAATAGCAAAGCCACTACAATTAACTTCAATAATATTATAATAACAAAAAATCAGCCACCCCAAAGGGATGGCTGAAAAAAGATACTAATTAAAAATTAGTCAGCAATTCTTTTTCTTGCAACTACAATTGCAGCACCTGCTAGCATTAGTGTACCTAGTAGTACAGCTACTGCTGAGCTGTCGCCTGTAGCAACTTTACCTGTAGCTGTTGAGCCACTTGTTGTAGTAGTTGTTGTAGTTGTTGTTGTAGTTGTTGTAGCTGTTGTAGAACTCTGTGTAGGAGCAACTGTAGCTACCTGTGTAGAAGCCTCTGTAGCTTCTGTAGCTTCTGTAGCCTCTGTAGCCTCTGTAGCCTCTGTAGCTTCTGTAGCCTCTGTAGCTTCTGTAGCCTCTGTTGAGTCTTCAGCAAATACGCACTCAGCGTTTGCCATTAGAGTAGCAGGGTCGAATGTAAATTTAACAGCAGTTGCGTTAACATCGATAAATACAATAGCATTTGAATCCAAACCTGTTGCAGGACCTGTTGTATTGAATGAGAAATCCCATGTACCATCAGCAGCAACCTTGTATGATACAGCGTTATCCCACTGGTCTTCTGTTACAGGAACAACAAGTGTGAAGATACCGTCCTCACCCTGTGTCATCTGATAAGCCTCAGCGTTAGGTGTCCAAGCTGGGTCGAATAGGTTAGCGTCACCTACTACGAAGTATGTATGCTCAGCTGTAGGATCGAAAGCCTCTGTAGCTTCTGTAGCCTCTGTAGCTTCTGTAGCCTCTGTAGCTTCTGTAGCCTCTGTAGCCTCTGTAGCTTCTGTTGGAGCTGTAGGGTCTTCAGAACCAAATACGCAAGTAGCGTTTGTGCACTGAGTTGAAGGATCGAATGTGATTACAACAGCTGTAGCCTCAGGATCGATGAAGCCAATAGCATTTGAATCAAGACCTTCAGCAATACCACGATCGTTGTAAGATACTGTCCACTCGCCATCCTGAGCAACTTTGTATGAGAATGAGTTATCCCACTGGTCTTCTGTTACAGGAATTGTTACAGAATAGATACCGTCGTTGCCTAGTGTTAGCTGATACTCAGGAACAGCTGGATCCCAAGCTGGCTCAAATAGGTTAGCATCACCTACTGCATAATATGTGTGCTCTTCCATGATTGGAGCTGGCTCGTAAGGATTGTCGATACGGCTAGATGTCTTCTCGCCATCGAACATAATTGTAACAACTGTAGCTGTTTCAGCTGTCTCACCAAAATCAACAAGTGAGTTTGAGTCAAGACCGTAAGCTACACCGTTTTCATTGAATGAGAACTCCCAAGGGCTACCCTCAACGTAGTCTCTTACAACTACCTTGTACTGAGCACCATAGTTGAACTCTGTTTCGCCATCGTTAGCAACACCTGTAAGGTTTAGGTACCAAATACCTGCTGCTTCGTCATAGCTCATGTTGAATGCGTCGTTCTCAGGCTGCCATGCAGAAGCACCAAGAAGGTTAGCATCACCAACAACTGTGAATGTGTAGTCTGTAGGATTCCAGTCTGCAGGAAGCTCTGTAACTTCAGCAGAAGCAGAAACAACACCAACTACACACATTGCTACTACTAGCATAACTGATAGTAGCACGCTTGTGAATTTTTTCATTGGATTTTCCTCCCTAAAAAAATAATATTATTTTCCGAAGATAAAACTTCAGCATTCACATTATACACCAAAGAAATTTAAAAAGTCAATATCATTACTGCCAATTAGTAACTTTTTTGTTAATTTTGTAACTAAGCCACAAAATAATTGTAAATATTTATTTACAAAAACAAAACAGACTGCTAAAGTTTAGCAGTCTGTCAAAATATCAGATATCGAATAAAATTAATTACTCTGCAATTTTTCTTCTTGTAACAACTACAGCACCTGCTGAAGCAAGTAAAACACCAAGTAACAATGCAACTGATGTGCTGTCACCTGTAGCAACTTTACCTGTAGTAGAGTTAGTAGAACTGGTTGTAGTTTTAGTAGTTGTTGTAGTTGTTGTGGCACTTGTAGCACTTGTAGCACTTGTAGTGCTTGTAGCGTTTGTAGCATCTGTAGGATTAGCTGTAGAAGGCTGTGTAGGAACAGGCTCACCTGTAGGAGCATCTGTAGCTTCAGCTGTTGGAGCTGTTGGCTCTGTAACTTCTGTAGCCTCTGTAGCCTCTGTTGCCTCTGTTGCTTCTGTTGCTTCTGTTGCTTCTGTTGCCTCTGTAGGGTCTTCAGGTGCAAGTTCTGCGTTCAAAGTTGTATTTGTTGTAATAACTGAAGCATCACTAATAACCTCATCGTTTTCATCGTATGCCGCATCATCAATAACAGTTTTGATTGTACATTCACCAGGATTTTTAACTTCAAGTGCAAATGTAACTATCTTATGACCGTTTTCATTTGCGAAGCTACTTATTCCATTAGCAGTTGTATAACAGAAAGCAAAAACATCTCTGTCAAACTCACTTGAATCTTCAGGTCTTACACTCATACCCATAAAAGAACCTGTATCATAATGTGTGCCATTCTCAAAATATGCGTCAGCATAGCCAAGAACATCAATATCACTATATTCAACAAGAGTATCGGCATTTTCCTGATTAATATATGTTAAACCTAAAATACCTGTAATAGCTTTATCGGAATAACCTGTTACAGTACACTCAACCTTATCGCCAACGGGAACATTATAAACCTTTGTTGTACCTGTTGAAGCATCAACAACTGTAATTTTAGCAATATCTTCATCAGCAGCCGCAGCAGAAACTGCACATACACAGCTTGTTGCAACCAATGCACATGTCATAAAAAGACTTGTTAATTTTTTCATTAAAACCATCCTCCTAAAATATACTTTAATTCCATTTCATTATAATACCTGACAAAAAATAATTCAATATATTTGTAAACTTTTTGTACTATCTCACAATAATTATATATTCTCTATGGTAAAAAAACACAAATAAATGAATAATTTATTAAATATAAACAGCTTAATAAAATATAAAAATCATTCAACTGTTACAGACTTTGCAAGATTACGAGGTTTATCAACATCGTTTCCTCTGTGTACAGCTGTATAATAAGCTACTAGCTGTAACGGAACTGCAACAGGGATAGGCATAAGAATATCATCAATTTTAGGCACTGTAATAAGATAATCATATGCTTCTTCGTCTATCTGGAAATCCTCACGAGCTACAAGAATAACTTTTGCACCTCTCGCCTTTACCTCTTTAATATTGCTTACAGTTTTTTCAAGTAAATCTGATTGTGTTGCCACAGCTATTACAGGCATATCCTGTGTAATAAGAGAAATTGTACCATGCTTAAGCTCACCTGCTGCATAGGATTCGCTATGAATATATGAAATTTCTTTAAGTTTTAAAGAACCTTCCATACTTAGAGCATAGTCAAGACCTCTACCTATATACAACAAACTTTCAGCTGCAACAAGCTTTGTAGAAACATATTGTGTTATCTCAAGTGTATTTTCGAGAATGTTTGTTATAATATCAGGAGTTTTTTGCAGTTGTTCTGTCAATCTTTTGCACTCTGCTTCATTTATTGTTCCTTTAGCTAAAGCAAGTTCAAAAGCAAACAGGTACATAACAGACAACTGTACAATGTAAGCTTTTGTAGATGCAACAGCAATTTCAGGACCTGCGTGAGTATATATGAGCATATCTGCTTCTCTTGCAATAGAACTTCCTTTTGCATTAACAATAGCCAGTGTTTTTGCACCTAATTCTTTCGACAAACGCATTGCAGCAAGACTGTCAGCTGTTTCTCCCGACTGAGATATTATGATTACCAAATCGCCTTCACCGATAATTGGCTCTCTGTAACGAAACTCAGAAGCCATATCAACAGTTACAGGAACTCTTGCAAGTTTTTCGATAACATATTTTCCAACCATACCTGCGTGCATTGCAGTACCACAAGCTACTATATATATCTGTCTGAAACTCTTGATTTTATCCAGCGTAATACCACATTCTTCAAGATTTGGTATACCATTTACAATTCTTGGCTTTATTGTTGTATTGATTGATTGTGGCTGTTCGTGAATTTCCTTAATCATAAAGTGTGGATAACCACCCTTTTCAGCAGCGTCCATATCCCAGTCTGCTGTCATAAGTTCTTTTTCTTCAACATCACCATGGTCATCATAAATAGTAACACCATTCTTATCAAGCTTAACAATTTCATCGTGGTCAAGAAGATAATAATCTTTTGTATAATTTATAATGGCAGGTACATCTGAAGCAATAAAATATTCATCCTTGCCAACACCAACTATAAGTGGGCTTTCACGTCTTGTTGCATATACAACATTTGGAAAATCTTCAAAAACTATACCCAATGCAAAGGAACCTTCAAGGTCTTTTATAGTACGCTCAATAGTTGCAAGTGGGTTCATAGGATTTTTCTTATAATAGTAACCCAACAACTTTGCAACAACTTCTGTATCAGTATCACTTAGGAATACTTCCCCATGTTCTACCAAAAACTCTTTCAATTCTTTATAATTCTCAATAATTCCATTATGTACAATAGTAACTTTTTCACCACTGTGAGGATGTGAATTTACATCTGATGGTTCACCGTGTGTTGCCCAACGTGTATGACCAATACCTGCAAAACCCTGCGGTTTACCCTCTGTTTCCATTTTCTTTTTTAAATCATCAAGTCTGCCCTTTGATTTTGCAACCTTAATTCTGTCTTTCTCAAATACAGCTATACCTGCTGAATCATAACCCCTATACTCCAGCTTAGTTAACGCACTTACAAGAACATCACTGCAATCTCTGTAGCCACAATAGCCCACTATACCACACATAATATATCCTCCTTAATTAATAACTCATCTATTTGTTTTATGCTTGAACGTAGGAACAATCTTCTCTAAGAGTTCAAGTGTCTTTTCAGAATCATTTTTCTGAGCTGCCTCTTTAAGTTCTTCATACTGTTTTTCAAAACTCTTACGTTCAATTTTTATTTGTTTACCTATAAATATTTTATGATTACTTGTTTCCTTTAAATCTTCTTCATCCATCAATAATTCTTCATAAAGCTTTTCGCCCGGACGAAGCCCAGTAAACTTAATCTCAACATCTTTATATGGAACTTTACCGTACATTCTTATAAGATTTTCTGCCAATGTGACTATTTTAACAGGAGCACCCATATCAAGCACAAAAATCTCTCCACCTTTAGCCATAGCACCTGCTTGCAATACCAGTGAAACAGCCTCAGGTATTGTCATAAAATACCTTATGATATTAGGGTCTGTTACAGTTACAGGTTTACCGGTTTCAATTTGTCTTTTAAACAGCGGAATAACCGAACCATTTGAGCCAAGCACGTTACCAAAACGTGTAGTTACAAATTCTGTTTTTGAACCAGACTGTGCCATATACTGCACAAGCATTTCACAGCAACGCTTTGTAGCACCCATAACATTTGTAGGATTAACTGCCTTATCAGTAGAAATCATAATAAATTTCTTAACCCCCATAAGGTCTGCAAGTGAGGCTACATTATATGTACCCACCACATTGTTCTTAACAGCTTCCTCAGGAACATCCTCCATAAGCGGAACATGTTTATGTGCAGCTGCATGAAAAACAATTTCAGGTTTATACATCTCGAAAATACGCTTCATCTTGTCATAATCTCTTACAGATGCAATAAGCGTTTCCAAATTCAGCTTATCGCCATACTCCATAACAAGTTCCTGTTGTATATCATATGCGTTATTTTCGTAAATATCTACTATAATAACCTGCTTTGGTTCAAAAGATGCAATCTGTCTTACAAGCTCAGAGCCTATTGAACCACCACCGCCTGTTACCATACAAACCTTGTCTTTTATAAGCTTATGTGTTTCTTCCTTATCAAACGAAATAGGTGGTCTGCCAAGCAAATCATTTACATTAATATCATTAAGTTGACTAATAACCGTTTTGCTTTCGTTACTTTTTTTACTTCCATCGTATTCATCAAATATCAGATTACCTACATAAGGGATAACTTTGATTTTACAAGGTGTTTTTGAACACTCACCAAGAATACGTCTTCTTTCCTCCTCTGTACAAGAAGGAATTGCCATAAGAATAGTATCAATTTTTTCTGCTTCACAAATACTAACTATCTTATCAGTTGTACCGATAACAGGAATATCTTTTACTTTCTGACCTGTAAGTTTTTTATTGTCATCAACTATACCTACAATGTTATACTGTCCTGCAACCTCATCGCTTTCAGAAGCATTCATAACTTCTTTTATAATAATCTTACCTGCACGTCCTGCACCTACAAGTAATGCTCTTTTTCTGGAATTACTTTCACCCACTCTTACCAAAGTCAAAAAAGTTTTTCTGAATGCAAATCTGAACAACATTATTCCTGTAGTGGATATAACATACTCAAACGCAAGAAAAATATAAAAATTAAATGCTGTGTAATCAATCAAAAATACACCAAAAAATGACAAGAGCAATACAAGACCTACACTGCACGTTGTACCGCAAACACAGGACAAATAATCCTTTGCTTTAAAATATCTCCACATTTTTGCATATGCACCAAATGCCCACAATGAGAAAAAACCCACCAATACAGTGAGGCAAGTTTGCAAAGCAAGAGTTGATGTATGCAGTCCCTCAAGTTTAAGTAAAGCTAACATATAATTTGCGATAAGGGCAGATACTCCTATTATGAACATATCAGCAATAGCCAACACAAATTTTCTTACATTAAAAAGCTCAATTTTCTTTTTAATTTTCATATCAACTGTACTCCCCCAAAAAAACAAGCAAAAGTACAACTGCAAACACTTTTAATAATTGCAAATGTACATTGCTAAGAAGAATAAAATCTAACCCCCAAAACATTTCAAAAGGATTTCAAAAAACTCTTCTTCTTATAATACCACAATCATAAAAATTTGAACAGTGATTTTTATAAATTTGTTAATTAAAAATAATTTTATGTATTATAATGCTGAAATTATTGATGTGATTTTATTTAAAATTAAAATTCAACACCTTTAAAATAGTAACCATTATATTCACAAAAGCCTGTATCTGAGTTAAATGACTTTACTTTAAATTCTTCACTGGCAACTGTATAATCATATCCCTCTACAAATCCAAAAACCTGAACACTATTGTCTTTATATTCATATCCAACATACACCTTTTTACCATTAATGCTATAATAACAACCCGATATTCTTCCACTCTCATCATATTCAAAGGTTATATCATCGGATTTTGGCTCTGCTTCGTCAAGGTTAAGCTTTACAACCTCGGCAGGTACCTTAAAGTTCTCAACAATTTCACCAACATTTACAGATGTTGAGTCTGTTGCACTTGTACTTTTAGAATTACCATTATTACTACCACAAGCTGTAAGAGAAAGTATAATCATAAAACAAAAAGTTAATGTTGCAATAATCTTCTTCATTTTTTCTTACTCCTTTTTCAGATATTTTTAATAATTAGACAAATCGGTACTTTTCTGATTCTAGTCATCAATAAACTATTCTAAAATATATCACAAGACAAAGTATTTATCAAGCTGTTTGATAAAATGAATTATTTATTGCTTAACGCAACCAATTATAACATTTTTTTCGGAAAATGTTATTGTAGATTGGTAGCAAATCTGGTTTATTAATAGTACAATAAGTATGAAAGGTGTGAAATGTATGATAAATGAAAATATACTTACTTTAAGAAAGAAAAACTCTTATTCTCAGGAATATGTTGCAGAAGCCATAGGTGTATCACGACAAGCTGTGGCAAAGTGGGAATCAGGTGATACTGTACCCGATATCAACAACTGTATGGCACTTGCTAAACTGTTTGATGTTACACTTGATGAACTTGTAAACTATGACAGTAATAATAATGGTGGACTACCAATAGGTCCTAAAGGAAAGTATATGTTTGGTGCTGTTACTGTAGGCGAAAAAGGTCAGATTGTTATACCTGCAAAAGCAAGAAAGGTATTCAACATAAAACCCGGTGATACATTAATAGTATTCGGTGATATACAACAAGGACTTGCTCTTGTAAATGCAGATTTTATGCTTGAAACATTGGAAACCATTAATAAACCAAAGTAACGCAAGCAACCTATTTTGTAAATCAGTTGCATTATAAAAGGAGGATTTTTTATGTCTGGTTCAAATACAAGAAAGTATTACATTGACAACATACGTTGGTTTACAGTTTTGCTTGTTATTGTATATCACGTTATTTATATGTTTAATAGTGTTGGTGTAATAAGTAATATTGATGTAAAAGGTATTAAAGAGATGGATTATGCAGAATATTTTGTATATCCTTGGTTTATGTGTTTGCTATTTGTTGTGGCAGGTATGAGTGCAAAATATTCGCTTTCTCACAGAAGTGCAAAAGAGTTTGCCAAAGACCGTGCAAAAAGACTTCTTGTTCCATCAATAGCAGGTATTTTTATACTCGGCTGGATTGGAGGCTGGGTTACCAACCAATATATAGCTATGTTCGATAATGATGCGACTCCTGTATTTATAAAATATCTTGTATACTGTATATGTGGTATAGGACCCTTGTGGTTTGCACATCAGCTATTTTTAGCGTCCATGGTATTATTGTTAATTCGTGCAATAGATAAAAAAGATAGGCTGTGGCATCTATGCGGAAAAGCTAACATTATAGTTATACTTCTTCTGGTGTTTGCTGTATGGATAAGCTCTATGATTTTAAACACTCCATTGATAGAAGTTTACAGAAATGGTATATATATATTTATGTTCCTACTTGGTTACTATCTGTTTTCTCACGAGGAAATAACTGACAAGCTTGTAAAATTTAAAATTCCCCTTCTTATTGTAGCTGCTATTACAGGCATTACCTACAGTATATATTACTTTGGCGAAAATTACTCATCACAAGAATGTTTACAAAGCTTTTTTACAAATGCTTATGCATGGATTATGATTCTGGCTATAATAGGTTGTTTTAAGGCATGGTGCAACAAAGAAAATAAATTTACAAACTATATGACAAAGGCAAATTTTGGTTTTTACATTCTGCATTATCCATTGATGGTTATGCTTGCATATCTTATAACCACGTATTTGCAATTACCAATGATATTAAATTACATATTAATTTTAGTTGCAGAAATAATTCTTCTGCCTCTGTTCTATGAATTTATAAGAAGAATACCTGTACTAAAATTCTTATTGCTGGGTATAAGCTCTAACAAGAAAAAAACAAAGAAAACAAAAACAAAATAATAAAATTATTATAACCATAAAAAATGGTGTGCTGTATTAAATAGCACACCATTTTTTCTCTTTTTGATATTTGATTTACTAACTAAAAACCTTCATATTCATCGTAGTCATCGTCATAATCATCAAGGTCATCATAATCCTCATAATCATTTTCATCAAAATAATTCATCATCTCGCTAAAGTAAACAAACTCAACCGTCTGTTCGCTGTGTCCTTTACTGTTGTTAAAATCAAATATACCACCAAAAAAATCACTCATTACAAAAACCTCCTAAAAATAGTATCACTTGTAATATATGCTTGTTACAATGATTATATCAGCGATACAAAGTATAAATAGGAATTTTTTGTTAATATTAAGTGAAATTTTATAAATTTTATTTCTAGTTGTATTTTGTATTTAAATTATTCTGCTGTAGCAAGTCTTTTATTTCTCCATTTTCCTGTTTTCCAACGCCAAATCATAAGTATACCTCTAAAACACTCGTCTGCGGCAAAAGCAATCCACAATCCATAAATTCCCATACCCAACACAACTGCAAATATGTAAGAACCTAATGCACTTATTACCCACATTGAAAATATTGCACAACCTGTAGGGAAAAATACATCTCCTGCGCCACGCAAACAAGCTATTACAACAAGGTTTGTTGTACGTCCAAACTCAAGCACTATGTTTATCATAAGAATATTTGCTCCCAGTGCAATAACCTCTGTATTTTCTGTAAAAATTCCCATAAGCTGTGTTCTGAAAATTATTCCTATAACAGAAGTTGCCATAGTTATTAAAAGAGCATTTCTATAGGCTCTGAAGCCTTGTTTATATGCCTCATCAAGCTTGTTTGCACCTACAAGATGTCCTGTAAGAATTTGTGAAGCCTGACCTATTGAAACAGAAAAAATATAGAAAAACATAGTTACATTTTGTACATAGGTTTTTGTTATAAGCTCAACATCTGTCAAACAATTAAGCACAATAGAAGTAACCACAAGTTGTGACAGATTATAAAGGAATGACTCCAATGCTGATGGTACACCTATTTTTATTATATTTACAACATCTTTCCACGGAAATGGCTTTAACAGTCTGAAAATAGTAATCTTTTCAATTTTACTGAACAACACTATAAGAAGAATTATTGTACCTACTACACGGCTGAATGTTGTGGCTATGGCAACACCCGCTACACCCATTCGTGGTAAACCGAACAATCCCAATACAAAGACAACATCAAGCACTGTATTTATAATATTCATACCAACAGTCACATACATAGAAATCTGTGTCATACCATGGTTGCGTATTATTACAGAAATAGCATTAAGCACAGCCTGTAAAAACAGAAATCCACCCACTATTGATAAATACTGACCTGCAAATTCAAGAATAGCACCCTTTGCACCAATGAATGATAATATAGGAGTGCTAAACATTACAAGTACCGCACTTATAATAAAGCCGAACACAAGGTTAAACGTAAGTGACAATGCTGCAATTCTTGATGCACCTTTTTGGTTTTCTGCACCCAAATATTGCGAAATAAGAACGGCACTTGCTCCGGAAATAACTGTAAATACTATTGTTACTATTGATATTACCTGATTGGCAGTATTAACAGCAGATGCCGCCATATCGTCATATTCACTAAGCACGAAAACATCAACAAACCCCAACAGCATAAACAATGCTGTTTCTATAAATATGGGCCACGCAAGGTTAAATAATTTAAGCTTTTTCATTTTTTAATATCTCTCCATTATATAATTCACACTGAATAAATTAATACTTTTTTGTCAAAACATCTAACATTAAAACACTGAAATTTTGCACTATAAATTTATAAATTTTTATATGGGAAATTATATTAAAAAATTTCCCATCTTCGTAGTCATCTGGCAAAAAATTCAATTCATTAATCTCATATACATAAGATGTATATGGTACAGGTTTGGAATTTGCCATACTGAATTTTTCAATAAATTCTTTAAAATTAGTAGTTACCTCAAAAAAATAAGAACTTCTTCCTTATATACGCAAAAACAGAACCTCAGCAAACTGCTTCGGCTCTGTCTTTTAATTACAATTTAATTATTTTTTTAATTTGTTGAGTCATTGGACTTGTCTGTATCCTGAACAACTAAATTCTTTGGTTCATTAGGATTTTGAACAGTAAGTTTGTTAGACTCATTTGGATTTTTCACTCTTAATTTATTATTTGGAGTTTCATAAACAAATACTACATTTTCTACAGTTGTACTCCAATTTCCTGAAACTTCGCCAATACTATTAAGCACTTTACCAAGTTCTTTTATAGGCATAGCCACATATGTATCTTCACTGCATTTACCCTTACCTTCGATAATTACATCATCAACAAGTTTTTTACCATAAATATCAACATGGCTTACAACAACTCTTGAATCAAAATAAACCTTTTGGTCTTTTATCCAAACTTCACCTGAAACCTTGTAACCAGGATGGTTTGCACCCGGGTCTTGTCCAAAAATGCCATCGCTGAACATTACCTGTGCTTCATCTATATCAAGATTACTGAACGTCCACCAACCATTGTGATTTTCTACACTCATAACTGTACCCGGCCATTGTTCAGTAAGTGGTCTTGCAGAACCTCCACGGTCATCATAAATATAAATGTGCGGTGCCATCCAGTTGTTACCATTATAATAGTGAATTTTCAATGGTTCGTGCGGTACAAGCTTATCTATATATGTTACGGTTGTATCACCATGTATTGTTCCCATAGAACGTGGCAACTGGTCGGTATCAAGCTCATAACCCTGTACAGCCACAGGCGTAACAGCATATTTGTCTCCCATTTTTACCTTTTTAATCTCGGTAGATGTTATAGGTGTTCCGTCCTGAGTAATTTGTCTTCTTGAAAGTGTAAAGTTTTCTCTTGCGTCTTTTTCGTAATAATATCTTACCTCTACATCTTCATCACCAACAATACCTGTCGGTTGACCTTCACTTCCTACAAGAGTATAGTCAAACAGAATACTTTTACATGGGTATGTTCGGTAGGTAGTACCCTTAATATAATATGAAGACACTTCTCTTACAACTTCGCCTGTATCCTTATCTATATGTTTGATAACAACTGTACGATAGCTTTTGTCGTGTTTCTTTAGCCTGTCAAAAGTAGAATCATCAACAAGAACCAAAGCACTTCTTGGTGGTACATTAATTGTAGAACCTTCAATAGTACCCAATCTTTCAATACCTGCTCTGTCGCTATTTACAACAACAGCCCATTTCTGTGGAGTTTCTCCACCGTTAACCTTTAAACTAAGTGCTTTGGGACTTGCACTGTTATTTATCAGTACAGCCACTGTTCCCCACTCATTTTCTGCATTTTCACTTGTGTTTTTAACGGTGTAGCCAATAGCACTTCCATTTTCTACAAAGTATGTGTTTGGTGCTGTTGAACCATCACCTGCTCTAAATGGTGTATAGTATGAACGAATTTCCATAAGGCCTTTATAATACTGCACTAGATTGTTATATCTTATAACTCGAGTCCAGTCTATTTTATTAACACCATCAGCAGATTTATAACTGTTGTGGTCACCGTATTTTGTTCTTGCAAATTCCTCACCCGCAAGATAAAATGGTACACCTTGAGAAGTAAGCACAATTACAGCCGAAAGCTTATTCTGTGCAAGCAAGATACTGTTATGACCATTGTAGTCATTATTGCCATTTGACTTCAAAATCTTATCCCATAAAGTAAGATTATCGTGTGCTGAATTATATGTTATACACTGCATAGGTTCTTTTGACCATCTGCCGAATGTATCACTTGCACCACCCATCATACCTGACTTAATTTCATTATTAACGTGTGTTGCACCCTGAATATAGCCTATAGACTCATCATCTGTATTACCTTTCAGCGAATTTCTTATTTTGTCGCTGAACATACCTATGCGAGAGCTTATCTTGAAGGCATTTTGTGTAACACAGGCATATTCACCACTGATACCATTACCCATCCAGTCTGCCATCCAAGGCTCGCCATACATTAATATGCGTGGGTCTATTTCGTCAAGAGCCTCTCTGATTTTATTCATTGTGATAATATCGTGACAGCCCATAAGGTCAAAACGAAAACCGTCTATATGATACTCTTTAGCCCAATAAGTAATAGAATCAATCATATATTTTCTGAACATCGCCTTATCAGATGCTGTTACATTACCGCAACCACTACCGTTAAAATACTGATACTGTGAGTACATTCTGAAATAGTAGCCTGGTACTGTTTTTTCAAAACAGCTGTCACCGGCGGAATAAACGTGATTATAAACAACGTCCATAATTACACCAATTCCTCTGTCGTGTAAAGACTGAACCATCTGCTTAAACTCGTTAATTCTTACCTCGCCTTTAGCTGCATTGGTTGAATAAGAACCTTCGGGTACATTAAAGTTTACAGGGTCATATCCCCAATTATATTGAGATGTCTGCATTGCCTCATCTACAGAACCAAAATCAAATACAGGATTAAGATGAACATAATTAACACCCTGCTCAACAAGATATTCAACACAAGTTGAATGAGATTTCTGTCTATTTACCTTTGTACCACGCTGTGTAAAAGCAAGATATCTACCTCTGTTTTCGTGATTCACGCCCGAAGTTTTACTGATAGAGAAGTCACGCACATGAACCTCCCATATAACAGCATCGGTAGGTTTATCAAGTAAAACATGCTTATCTTCTGACCAACCTTCTGGGTCTGTTGACTTCAAATCAACTACCATAGAACGATTACCATTAACACCTACAGCTTTTGAATAAACATCTTGTGTTTCTCTTGCCACACCATCAACCATTACAGTGTAAGTGTAGTATACACCTTTAAGGTCACTGGAAACAGCAAGACTCCACACACCCGTTTCCGGATTTTTCTTCATAAATGTTGTTAAAAGCTTACCTGCACCCTGTTCAACGTCAGAACCTGTTTTATACAAGTTAAGTGAAACTGAAGTTGCACTTGGTGCCCACACTTTAAAAGTAGTCTGTCTTGGTGTATATGTTGCACCAAGGTCGTTGCCGTTATAGAGTGGATAAATCTCTTTGGCATTGTAGTATTCTCCAATGCTTTCATAGCTTTCCTGTAATGTTGGGCGAGCCTCAACATTTGAAGTTGTTGATACTTTTGTCATAAATACGAGATTAACGCTAATCTCTTCCCCTCTTTCTTGTCGATGATAATCGCTTTATATAACCGCAAAATACCTGCAATCAATTCAGGATATTACGGGAATGTTCATTAAATATATACAACATAATACGAATATATCCGCACCTATGTAAACAACAGCTTTAAAACATTATTACTTTTCCAGCTTTGCAACTTATTCAGCAAATCATTTGCCAAACACAAAATGCGTATATAAACCTACTTTTTAATACCTTTTAACCTTACCATTCCAAAATATCCTGCTCTTAATCGCAGGTATATAAATCATTATAACTTTTTATAAAATTATAGAACCAAATTTATTTATTGTTTTTAACTTTTTCATTTTCCTTTGGTGAAAATACATTCGAGAAAAATCCGAATATTTTTAATCTTACAAGTTCTATAACACAACCACAAGCAAAAATACTAATACAAGCAAGAATTGCAAGTGGTACATATATTAATGTATCGTACAATGCCTTGTCACTAAAATTAACTATATCCCACAACCATTCACGAATATAAGGATTTTCGTGTATTGCATATATTCCCAATGTTGTGCCTGCTATAGTATTTACAAGCTTTGAACTGAACTTGAAATCTCTGAAAAATAAAATAAGCAATGCACCTTCAGCAAGTACAATAGGATTGTTAAACATACCAAAAACGTGGTTATACTGTGGGAACAGGTAATATAATCCCATATCAGCAACACACAACGCAAAAAAAGCCAACAGATAAATGTATTTTACACCTGTTTTTGCTCCATCAGATACAGGCTTCTGCTTTACAAACAAACGTAAATATCCACCTATAATATACATAAGCAAAAAACCGCCCAAACTTTTACCATAGTAAGGATCAACTATTTTATCAATCTTAAAAACCTCATCAAGTCCATCAACCTTTGCAAGTGTTGACCAAAGACTCATAACCACAAAAACTATGCCCATAAAATAAAGATATTGTTTTTTGGTAAGTGATGTAAGCATTTTATTTAAAAAAGGACTTAACAGTAGAACTATGAGATAGTTACTGAGAAAATACCATGTTTTTGAAAAAAACGGCATTACAGCAATAAAACAATTTGCCACTGTAATATTTACAGGATTAATAATAAAGAATATAACTGATATTGCTACCGAATAAAAAAACATAGCACCATAAACATTGGATGCTCGTTTTATTGTTCTCTTTATATCGAACTGCGATGTTATCATAAAATATCCGGAAATCATAACAAATACATCTACAGGTGCTCTGCAAAGTGACCACATAAATGTTACCAACAATCCGTCAAGGTCGCCTGCCGAATTTGCTGTATCAAATAGCTTTCCGTACTGTGAAACGTGCAGAAAAATAATCTGTAACATAGCAATTATTCTTAAAAGCTCTATACCTGACTGACGTTTTACCTTAACCATTACTACACCTCCAGATTGCATATGTTACATTATATCATAAAACATAATAATAAACAAATTTCTTTCTATGGAAATTTGCATAATTTTAGTTGGAATTTTTAAGCTTTTTAAACAAAGAACTTTTACATTATAGTACAAACTTTAACCTTTCACCTTACGAATAAGGGTAAAAATAACAAAAGCAATTAGGTTTACAATAACAATACTTGCACCTGTTGGTGTGCTGTACAGATATGACATAGAAATTCCTATAAAGAAACAAACAACCGACAATATTGCAGAAGTGACTATAACAGTTTTAAAGCTTTTGCACACCTGCATTGCTGTAAGTGCCGGAAAAATTATAAGACTTGAAATCAACAAAGAGCCCATAATTCTCATTCCCAGAACAATAGTAAGAGCTGTTAAAACAGCTATAATAATATTATAAAAATCAACCTTTGTTCCTGTGGCTCTTGCAAAGCTTTCGTCAAAAGTAACAGCAAAAATACGATGATAGAAAACAACAAACAGTACAATAACAACAGCCGATAGCGAAACACTAAGTATAGCATCGGCATCTGAAGTTGCAACAATACTTCCAAAAAGATAGTTGCTTATATCGGTGTTCATACCGTTCTGCATAGTAGCAACAGTAACACCAATAGCTAAAGCACTGCTAGAAATCAACGCTATGGCAGAATCTCCTTTAACTTTGCTGTTTTCACTTAATCTTAAAAGCAAAAATGCGGCTACAACCACCACAGGAATAGCCACTGGAAGTGGTGCCCAGTTGAATGCTGAGGCTATAGCCAACGCACCAAATCCAACGTGAGAAAGACCGTCGCCTATCATAGAATATCTTTTAAGAACAAGACTTACACCAAGCAAAGCAGCACACAACGCAACAGGAATACCCACCACCAAAGCACGAACCATAAAGGTATACTCAAACATTGACAATATATCCATTATAATACACCTCCGTTGTTATCTTTTTCTGAAGAATTTTGTCGGTGCAAATGTTTCTTTTCGTGAGTTTCACATTCATCACAATGACAGTTATGATATAAAAATCTACTGCCAAGCTCACTGTGTTCATATTCCTCTGTTGTTCCAAAAAACATATCTCCGTTAACACAGAGATGCAAAATATGTGTAGCATAGTTTACCGCACTTATAATATCGTGCGAAACCATTATAACTGTAATCTTATCTTTTACATTAAGCTCCTTGATAATTGAATACATATGAGCCATAGCAAGAGGGTCAAGTCCTGCAACAGGTTCATCAAGTAATATAAGCTTTCCTGTAGCACATAAAGCTCTTGCTAAAAGCACACGCTGTTGCTGACCACCTGAAAGTTCTCTGTAACATCTTTTTTTCAAATTCGGAATACCTAGTTTTTCAAGATTTGCCATAGCTATTTCTTTATCTTGTTTACTATAAAAACCGCCAATTCTTTTTTTATTCAACCTGCCTGACAGCACAACTTCCCAGACAGAGGCTGGAAAATCCTTTTGCACACCTGTTTGCTGAGGAAGATAACCAATCTCTTTTTGCTTTAAACCATCATCAAATACAAATCTTCCATAGCTGGGCATATGCAAACCAAGTATACCTTTCATAAGTGTACTTTTACCTGAACCATTTTCGCCAACAATGCAAAGATAATCACCCGCATTGAGCTTAAAGCTGAGGTCTTTAAGAACAATATTACCATCATAACTCATAGTTACATCATCGCAAGTAAGTATGGACATTTATAAAAAACTCATCCTTTCTTTTAGTAAAGGGTATTACAAGTTAGAAGTTTTCTTTATAACTCTCTTATATATTATAACCACTAACTTTAAAAAGGGTTGCATTACACTGTGGCAACGCAACCCTATTATAATTTTATCTAAAATGAATTTTAGATATTATTTTGTTTTAGCCTTTTTAGCCGGAGCTTTTGCAAGCTTGTGGTTCTGCCAAATAACCCATAGAGGACCTGCAATGCAGATTGAAGAATAACAACCTGAAATTACACCAACCATCATAGGCAAAGCAAATGTTACAACAGACTGAATGTTGAATACCATTGCAAATATGAACACCGAAACAATCGCAGCAAGTGTTGTAATTGATGTACAAAGTGTTCTTCTGAATACCTGTGTTGCACTCTTATTGAACAACTCATTGTAATCAATATTTTTACCTGCAAGACGATTTCTGTTTTCACGAACACGGTCGTAAATAACGATTGTATCGTTAAGTGAGTAACCCAGAATCATAAGAGTTACTGCAATAAAGTTACTGTCAATAGGCATACGGAAGATTACAAATGTAAAGTAAATCATAATAACATCGTGGAACAATGCAACCAATGCCATTACACCTGCTGACCAACCGCCAATCTTCTTAAATCTGAATGCTACAAAGATAACCATAAGCACACAAGCTAAAGCAACAGCAACCATACATTTAAGGAAGAATTTCCAACCCATCGATGACTCTACTGACTGTGAGTCAACAATCTTGAAATCATTGTCAGGAAATGTTTCTTGTAGTTTAGCTGTTACATTGTTCATAATATCAGGTGTGATTGTTTCTTTACCTGAGAACTGAACAGCAAGTAGATAACCGTTTTGTAACTGAGTACCGCTTTCATCCACTGTGATGTTCTCACTTATATTGAACGAAACTGTGTCAGCTGTTTCTGACTGGATAAGTGACTTCATTGCGTCTGTGTCAATATCGCCTGTGTAGTTGTACTGTAGGATTGTACCGCCTGTAAACTGAATATCGAGTGATACACCAAAAATACAGTTAAAAACAATACCTATAACAATTATTGCAATAGAAATGCCAAAGAAAATTT
This sequence comes from Acutalibacteraceae bacterium, assembly GCA_036306965.1. Classification (GTDB taxonomy): domain Bacteria; phylum Bacillota; class Clostridia; order Oscillospirales; family Acutalibacteraceae; genus CAG-964. Next base: position 3,395 of record JAXJYN010000080.1, on the reverse strand, counting down.
TACTTGTTCCTGTAAAGTTTATTATCTTTTTCATTACTTACCGGCACCTCCAAACAACCACTTTTTACGAAGGAACTTAATACCTGATACTGACTTTATCATTAATCTTGAAGCACCTACGCCCATTATAAAGTTGGATATTACACCTACAAGCAGTGTATAACCAAACGAATATATTGTACCTGTTGTTGACGGACCAAAAATACCTGCAAGAATGTTAACAGGGCCGAATACCAACAATAGAATAATTGCAACTATAATAACTGTAATGTTACCATCAAAGATAGCCCAGAATGAACCCTTTGTACCAGCCATAACAGCACCATCAATAGTTTTGCCTGCTCTTAATTCTTCACGAATACGCTCAGCTGTAATGATGTTAGCATCAGCACCCATACCAATTGATAATATCATACCAGCAATACCAGGAAGTGTCATTGTAAAGCTTGGAATAGCAGTGAACAAACCTGAAATAGCAGCTACTGACAAAGCAAGCTGACCAAGCAAAGCTATAACAGCTATAAATCCAGGCAGTCTATACATAACAATCAGGAAAATTGCCATAAAGATAAGTGCAACTACAGCAGCATAAGCCATTGCAACCAATGCAGACTCACCCAAAGTAGGGTCTACAGCACCAAAGCTTGTTGTTTCAAGGCCAAATGGTAAAGCACCTGCATTAATCTTTGTTGCCAAATCCTGTGCTTCTTCTGCACTTGAAAGACCTGTAATGGAAGCCTGACCATCTGTGATAACAGCCTGAACAGTAGGTGCAGAAATCATTTCATCATCAAGCCAGATAGAAACTGTCTGACCATTGTACTGTGTTGTAATACTTTCAAATATCGAAGCATCTTTCAGTTTAAGACTTACAACATATTCTGTACCATTAACACCAGCCTGTGCAGATTCTACATTACTACCGTCCATCAAAATTGTTTCTGCGGTATCACCTGTAGGTGTTACATATACAATTTCGCCATCTTCGTTGTACTCTGTACTTGCAGAAGAATTACCAGGGCGGAATGTAAGCTGTGCTGTTGCTGAAATTTCTTCAATAGCAGACTTTGCATCAAACTCTGTTTCATCCTCTTTCCAAGGGAATCTTACAATAATTCTGTCGCTTGAAGCATCTGCATACAGCTCATAGTCTGTAATGTTGTTTGAAACAAGTCTTGTTTCAATAATAGCTTTTGCGGTTTCAATTTCTTCGTCTGTAGCGTCAACACCATCAGCAGGCTTAAAAGTAGCCTCAACACCGCCTCTGATGTCTATTCCCCATCGTATGTCACCAATACCCTTAATTACGGTTGTGTCAATATCACCGTACTGAGTATGTAAGCCAAATGTAGCAAAATAACTCAGAACAAGTATAAGGATGGCAATGACGAAAAATACCGGTTTTGCAACTCTTTTCACTCGTATTACCTCCATAAAGGAATTTTAAATTTTACTGTATTTGGACACACGAAAAAAGAAATTTCTCCGCTATAATCTCAATTACAGCCATAACAGGATAATTATATATTTTTTTACTTTAAAAGTCAATTAAAAGTCATTTTTTCGTTATTACACCAAATACCGATAATATAATTTGTGCAATATTTTGCAAGAAAAATCACTATAAGTTCGTAATAGTAAAGATAAATAAAATTTATTTTATTTTGCAAATATCATATAAAAATCCATAAATTCAGTAAACAAACTGAATCTATGGATTTTTTATGATTTATAACACTATTAATTTATACCTAAAGTTACATCTTCCATTTTGATTTTTAACATTACAGGCTCTATAATAAATGTTAGAGTAAAGACAAATAGAGCCTTACACTCGGACAGTTTGAAAAATCAAAAGCACTGTCTATTTTCAAACAAGCCTTAATATTATATGTTCTATTTGTAATCATATGAATTTCAAAGTAGAAGCTATGCAGGAGATTTAATGATTACTTTATGAATATTCTTTTAAAATTTTTAAAATATCCTCACCATACTTTGAACATTTAACTTCAGCAAATCCTTTAATATTTTTTAATTCACAAATTGTTTTAGGGTTTGCTTTTATTAAAGCTTCAATTTGCAAATTATTAAAAATATAATATGCTTTCACCTTTTCTATTTTACTCTGGTTATATCTATAATTTTTTAATGCTTTATAAACAGGCAACTCCTCCATGTTATCAATATTTTCCGAATCTTGTTTCAAGTTATTATCATTAATTTTGTTACTTAAATCAACATTTTCATTATTAATATCAAAACTATCTTTTTTATCAGTAGCTTGATTAACAGAATTATCTATCTTATCTTTGTTAGAATTTATGTCATTATTATTTGTATTTAAAACTGTTGGGCTATTATTATCACCTATATTAAAATCAACATTATTAACTATATTTTTTTTCATTAGACGATAATTTTAATTCTATATTAATTTCATCATAATATTTAGATATAAAATCAGAATTATTCTGTACACTATTTAACAGAAAAAAGTCAGCAATTTCTTTCATCTGCTTATCAGACATTGATTCATTAGAACTTTCATTATTAAGTTTTTTAATATAACTATTTAATCCATCAACTTTAACAATTTGAGATTTAATTTCCTTTGGAGCATATCTCATATCTAATACAGATTTTGGATTTGCAAGCACAACAATAGATTTATAATTATTATCAAAGAATCTATCAAAAAACACCTTACCGAATACACCCTTTGAATTTCTACGCTTCTCTTTTATCATATCTATATGTCTTTGATTCTGCGTAATTGGACTATAAATTCCTTCTTTGCGATAATAATTTCCGTATTTAATAGTTCTAGTAAAATTACCTTGACTATCAATTGAAATGTTCCCATAAAGATTTTTACATTCAATAATCAATACCAGTTTTCTTGTAACAACAATATAATCAATCTGTGTTTTTAATCCATTTTCCACAAAGCACACATCATGCAATATATACATCGGCATATGGCTATTTCTTAACTCGAACATTAAAGCTTCTTCACCTTTTATACCATAATAAAGAAGTTTTTTATCTTCTTCAATTCGTTCACGAATACTCTCAGGTGCAGTTTTAAAAAAATTATCAAGCTGTTCAAAACTAGCTTTAGCATCACTATTTTCTTTTAACACAATTGGCTCTCTCAGCTTATCAAATAACCCCATTATAATATCCTCCCTTAATTACTCTCATATTAATTTCAATCCTCAAACCCTTATTCCTGTGTTTTTAAGTCACTTTTTTTATTAAAAAAAAGGTTCGTAGATTTCTCTACGAACCTTTGGCTCCCCCAACTGGGCTCGAACCAGTGACATCATGATTAACAGTCATGCGCTCTACCGACTGAGCTATGGAGGAATATCGGTAAGTGTATCTGTCAC
>JAXJYN010000079.1:0-8846 GCA_036306965.1 Acutalibacteraceae bacterium | reverse complement strand
GTTCTGTAGTGTGTTTGCTTTTCAAGTATATTTTAACAAATTACATTTCTTTGCTACAACCCACTTTCATTTTATTTTTGTGCCTTGTAGCGAAGCGGAAAGGAATGGTCATAAAAATGAATAACGAAAAAAGAATTGACCATATGAAATATATGGAAGGTATGGAGGTTATTGAGTCTGATATAATGGATAAAGCTATATCTGAAATGGATAACTATGATTACAGTATATATACAGCTTCAGATGTAAAAAAAGCACTTGCAAAAGAAAGCTTGTCACCTGATGATTTTAAAGCTTTGCTTTCTCCTGCTGCACAGCCATTTTTGGAGGAAATGGCACAAAGAGCAAAACAGGAAACAAGAAAGCATTTTGGTAATTCAGTGTATATGTTTACCCCTTTATATATTGCAAACTATTGTGAAAATTACTGTATTTACTGTGGTTTTAACTGCCACAATAAAATAAGACGTGCTATACTTACACCTGAACAGATTGAAGAAGAAATGAAAACCATAGCAGAAACAGGTTTGCAAGAGGTTCTTATTTTAACGGGCGAAAGCCGTTCGAAAAGTGATGTTAAATATATAGGTGAGGCTTGTAAAATTGCATCAAAATATTTTAAAGTAGTAGGTGTAGAGGTTTACCCTATGAACAGTGACGAATATGCCTATCTCCACGAATGTGGTGCTGATTTTGTTACAGTCTTTCAGGAAACATACAATTCTGATAAATATGAAACTTTGCACTTGGCAGGTCATAAAAGAATCTTTCCGTACAGATTTAATGCACAAGAAAGAGCTATCAAAGGTGGTATAAGAGGTGTTGGTTTTGCAGCTTTGTTGGGACTGGATGATTTCAGAAAGGACGCATTTGCAACAGGGTATCACGCATATTTATTACAGCGTAAATACCCTCACGCAGAAATTGCATTTTCTTGCCCACGTTTAAGACCTATAATCAATAACGATAAAATCAATCCCAAAGATGTTCACGAGCCACAGTTGTTGCAGATTATTTGTGCTTACAGAATTTTTATGCCGTTTGCGAATATTACAATTTCAAGTCGTGAGTGTGCAAGATTCAGAGATAATATTATTCAGATTGCTGCTACAAAAACATCAGCCGGTGTTGATGTTGGTATTGGAGCCCACAGCGGAGAACAAAAGGGCGATGAGCAATTTGAAATTGATGATTCACGTTCAGTAAAAGAAATGTACGATATGATAAAATCTAAGGGTATGCAGCCTGTTATGAGCGATTATATATATGTATAAGATATTGTGTGTAAGTAATAGCCGTATTTGTACCGGTGATTTTCTTAGTCATATTGAGCTATTGGCACAAAGTGAAATATATGGTATTATTTTAAGAGAAAAACATCTTACAGAAAGAGAGTATATTGTACTGGCTGAAAAGGTTATAAAAATCTGTAATAAGTATAACAAGCTGTGTATTTTGCATAATTTTATAGATGTTGCAATTCAGCTTAACCACAATGCAATACATCTGCCAATGCCTGTGCTTGAAAGCTCACAAAATAAGTTGAAAAGTTTTAATATTGTGGGTGCTTCTGTACATAGTGTTGAACAAGCTCAACAAGCCGAAAAACTGGGAGCAACCTATATAACCTATGGTCATATTTTTGCAACAAACTGTAAAAAGGGATTGCCTCCAAAGGGAATAAATTCAATAAAAAATGTAGCAAAAAGTGTTAGTATTCCTGTTTATCCGTTGGGTGGGATTAATAAGGAGAATATCAATTTTGTTAAGCAACAGGGAACTGGTGGCTGTGCTGTAATGAGTGGATTAATGACTGACGATTATGCCGATATTCTGCAAAGTTTATATATGGAGTAAGATTATGACAATTACTTTTTTACTTGAAACTGACAAACTAAATAATGATGATTTATTCAGTAAATATTATGCAAAAATGTCGCAGTATCGCAAAAATAAAATAGACAGAATGAAAATGCGTAAAGATAAAAATTTGTCATTGGGTGCAGGCATATTGCTTGATAATTATTTGAGTAGCATAGGTTTAAACGAAAGAGATACGGAGTATAGTTGTACTGAAAATGGTAAACCATATTTAAAAAATCACCCCAATATTTATTTTAACCTTTCACATTCTGGAAATGTGGCATTATGCAGTGTTTCAGATTGTAACATAGGTTGTGATATTGAAGTGATTTCGTCATATAACAGTAATATTGCAAAAAGATTTTTTACAGAGAATGAATATAAATTTATTTCTTTAGCAACTGATATAAATACTCAGGCAGAGCGTTTTTTTAGATTATGGACATTAAAAGAGAGCTATTTAAAATTTTCAGGTAAAGGCTTGGCAGGTGGACTTGCCTCGTTTGAAATTAATATTGATAATGGTAATATAACAGCAAAAGAAAATGGTGTTTTAAATACTGTTTTCTTTAAGGAATACAAATTTCAAAATTACTGTATAGCTGTGTGTAGTGGTAGAAATGATTTTTCAGATATACCAACTGTTGTTAATATATGATATACATAAGGAAATTGGTATAATTTTTATAAAATACTGCTTTGAAATTCAGCATTGTTTTTATTGCAAAAATTTGAAAATCCGCTCATTTTTGCTTGACAAAATACGGGTATAAAGATATAATATTAAAAGTGTTTTGAAACTGCCTGTTTATACAACTTGGAGGTGTATGACTGTGATTCTTGATTTAAAAAGTATCTTTGTAACCGAAGGTTCTTTTATGCACAAAGACTACTCTTTCAGTATGGCAGATGTTAAGGTGGACGGTTTTACTCCGTTTGCTTCACCTGTAGAGGTGAACATCAAGGCAGAAAATCGAGCAGGGTTAGTTAAGCTTTCTCTGGCAACTAGCTTTAACTACCAAAAGCCTTGCGATCGTTGCGGAACCGACGTAACCAAAAAGATGAACTATCTATTTGAGCATTATTTGGTTACATCCCTAAGCGGTGACCAAAATGACGATTATATCGAAACTCCTGATCACACCATAGATGTAGACGAGCTTGCTGTAACTGATATTCTGTTAGAGTTGCCGTTAAAGCATTTGTGCAGTGATTCCTGTAAAGGGCTTTGCCCAAAGTGTGGTGCAGATTTGAACAAGAAAGCTTGTGACTGCAACACAAAACAGATTGACCCTCGTTTAGAGGCACTTAAACAACTTATAGATTAAGAACGGCAAGCGTTCAAGAAATAATTTTTTTGAAATAAAGGAGAGGCTTAAAAATGGCAGTACCAAAGAGAAAAACATCTCACGCTAGAAAGAATAAGAGAAGATCAACAGTTTGGAAAATGGAAGCTCCTGCTCTTGTAAAATGCTCTAACTGTGGCGAATACAAAACACCTCACAGAGTTTGCGGTGCTTGCGGATACTACAACGGTAGAGAAGTTGTAAAGAAGGACATCTGATTTTTATTGAAATTATGCAAGGGAGGATATGTATCCTCCCTTTATTTTTGCAATTTTTATGTAGAAAAAAAGCACTTGTTGTGGTAAAATAACAATGTATGCGTATTATAATGAAGGTGTTATTTCATTAAATGCTAATTTCTGATTATAATGTGAATAAGTTAGTAATAATTATTAAGGATGGTTACAATGGCGGTTATAATTGAATCTGTTGATAAAAACAGTCGTGCTTTTAAAGCAGGTATTTTGCCAAAGGAAAAACTATTAACAATAAATGGCAATGAAATTGTAGATGTTCTTGATTACAGATTTTATCAGACAGCCCGTGAAGTTGAACTTGTAATTGAAAACACCTTTGGTAACAAGCGTACAGTTAAAATTAAAAAAAGTGAATATGAAGAAATAGGACTAGAATTTGAAACATATCTTATGGATAAGCAACATTCCTGTCGTAATAAATGTATTTTCTGTTTTATAGACCAGTTGCCTAAGGGTATGCGAGAAAGTCTTTACTTTAAAGATGATGATTCAAGACTTTCATTTTTGTTTGGTAACTATATTACACTTACAAACCTTTCTCAGCACGAAATAGACAGAATAATAAAAATGCACATAAGTCCTATAAATATATCTGTTCATACCACTAATCCGGAACTCAGGTGCAAAATGATGAACAACCGTTTTGCTGGTAAAGCATTAGAGGTTTTGCCTAGGTTTGCAGAGGCAGGCATAAAAATAAATTGTCAGATAGTTTCTTGCCCAGGTATTAATGATGGTGCAGAGCTTGAAAGAACACTTACGGATTTAGAGGCTCTTTATCCTGCCGTAGAATGTGTTGCGGTTGTGCCTGTAGGACTTACCGATTACCGAGAGGGTTTATATCCATTGGTTGAATATACTAAAGAAACTGCCGCAGAAACACTTGAGCTTATAGAAAACTATGGTGATAAGTTCAAGAAGAAATACGGTAGCAGAATAGTATTTGCATCTGATGAATTTTTCCTGAAATCAGGCAAAGAGATTCCTGAAGCGGAGTATTATGAGGATTTTGACCAGCTTGATAATGGTGTGGGACTTATGTCGCTTATGCGTGATGAACTTCTGTATGCACTGGAAGATGAGCAGGAGTTTGACAAACCTGTAAATGTTACTGTGGCAAGTGGTACAGGTGTTGCGGAATTTATGCAGGAGTTACTGAATAAAATTACAGAAAAGTTTAAAAACGTAAGAATAAATGTAGTTGGAATTAAAAATAATTTCTTTGGTGGTGGAATTAATGTTTCGGGCTTGGTTACAGGTCAAGACCTGATTGCACAGCTTAAAGGCAAGAATTTAGGGGACAAATTACTTATTCCGTCAGTTATGTTAAGACACGAAGGAGATATTTTTCTTGATGATGTGTCTGTTGATGAGGTTGAGAAAACTCTTGGTGTTCCTGTTGTTCCTGTTGTTAACAATGGAGAAACACTACTTAGAGAGATACTCAGCGTATAAAGGAGGTAAAATTTATGGCAAGACCGGTTATAGCTATTGTAGGCAGACCAAATGTTGGTAAGTCTACACTTTTCAATAAGCTGGTAGGAGAAAGAATTTCAATAGTTGATGATACACCCGGTGTTACTCGTGACAGAATTTATGGTAAGGTAGAGTGGCTTGATAAAGTTGCAGATATTATCGACACAGGTGGTATAGAACCATATTCAGATGATATTATTTTAAAACAAATGCGTAGACAGGCAGAGCTTGCTATTGATGCAGCAGATGTTATTATATTAGTAACAGACCTTAAAAGTGGTCTGGTTGCAACTGATATGGAGGTTGCAACAATGCTCCAGAAAAGTGGCAGACCTATTGTACTTTGTGTAAACAAGTGTGACAAAATTGGTGCTCCGGAGCCTGAGTTTTACGAGTTTTATAATCTGGGTTTAGGTGACCCTATACAGGTTTCATCGGTACATGGTCACGGTACAGGTGACCTGCTTGAGGCTGTTTTTGAACATATTCCCGATAGTGCGTGGGACGATGATGATGGCGAAGTTATAAATGTTGCGGTCATTGGTAAACCTAATGTTGGTAAAAGTTCACTTATAAACCGAATTACAGGTGAGGAAAGATGTATAGTATCAAATATTGCAGGTACTACAAGAGATTCTATTGATACTATGGTAGAAAACGAGTATGGACTGTTCAATTTTACAGATACAGCAGGTATGCGTAGAAAGAACAGGGTAGATGATGCAATAGAGAAGTACAGTATTATCCGTGCCAAAATGGCTATAGAACGCAGTGATGTATGTGTTATTATGATAGATGCAACTGAAGGCTTTACTGAACAGGATTCAAAGGTTGCAGGTTTAGCACACGAAGCAGGCAAGGCTTGTATAATTGCAGTTAACAAGTGGGATGCTATAGAAAAAGACGGAACTACAATGAATTCCTATAAAAAGGACCTTGAAAAAGATTTTTCATTTATGTCATATGCACCTATGATTTTCATTTCTGCAAAGACAGGTCAGCGTCTTGACAAGCTTTTTGAGATGATTAAGGCTGTTGCAAATTCAAATTCTATGAGAATTAAAACAGGTACTTTAAACGATATTCTTGCACAGGCTACAGCAAGGGTTCAGCCACCTACAGACAAGGGCAGACGCTTAAAAATATTCTATATGACACAGGCAAGTACAAAGCCACCTACATTTGTGTGTTTTGTAAATTCGGCACAGCTGTTCCACTTCTCTTATCAGAGATATCTCGAAAACAGAATAAGAGATACCTTTGGTCTGGAGGGTACACCTATACGCTTTGTAATTCGTGAACGTGGTGACAAATAGTTTTCAGGAGGCTTTATGAATAATTTTCTAACTTTTTTGAGTAACGGCTGGTGGCAGATAATTCTGTCAGCTGTTGTGGGTTATTTGCTTGGAAGTATAAATTTTGCAATTATTATCACATCTATAGTTGATAAGAACAAAGATATTCGTGAAATGGGCAGTGGTAACGCAGGCTTTACAAATGTACTGCGTTCAGTTGGCAAAGGTCCTGCCATATTTACCATTGTGTTCGATTTTCTTAAAGCTGTAATTGCTGTAATTATTGGCGGATTTTTGTTTTCTACCATTATATCTGACAATAGTGTGCAGTCGCTTGAGTTTATTTGCTACGGAAAATATCTTGCGGGCTTGTGCTGTATACTTGGTCATATGTTCCCTGTATATTTTAGCTTTAAAGGTGGCAAGGGTGTTGTTACCACAGCGGCTTTGATGGCTGTCGCAGAGTGGAGAGTATTTCTTGTAATAATTGCATTGTTTGCTATTATTTTTATTGCAAGCAAAATTATTTCATTGGGTTCGCTTATCTGTGCCGTCTGCTATCCAATAGCTACATTTGCATTTACATTCTTTGTGGATTACCTGCCAAATGCAGGCACAGAAAATGCACATTCGCTATTTTATGTAATAATTTCTACATTGTTCACACTTCTTATCGGATTATGTGTTATTATAAAACATAAGAGCAATATTGAACGCTTAAAAAATGGTACAGAAAAAAAGATTACAGCAAAGAAATAAGATAAAGAAGTTGAAATTTTACAGGAGGTTAATTTATGATGAAATGTAATAAGTGCGGAAACGAATACGAAAACGAAAGATTTTGCCCTGTATGCGGTTATCCGTCAGAACAGACAGAAAGAAAACGTGATCAGGCAGAAAAATATGCCTCACAGTTTGGCGATAATTTTGATATGGATACAGACGAAGAAACAGACAAAATTATAGACAGAGCAACTCAGGCACAGCAGTATGATGCACAGTTCAATTCTGATTATAGTCAGTTATTCAAGGAATACGCAAAAGACGCTGACCGCCAGAATGCTAACCAAAATAACGCTGACAATGAGGAAGAAGAACAAGAGGATATTTCTTCAAATAGTGACGAAAATTTAGGTACATATGATGACGAGTTTGGTGAGGCAGTTGAAGAAAAGGAAGATGATACACCTTCAAGGTCAAAAAAGCCTTTAATTATTTTTCTTGTGATTTTGCTTATTGTGTTGCTTGGCGGTATTGCTTGGTTTGTTACAGCAAGCCTTGATATGAATCCTTTTGCAAAAACAACTGCAACTGAAGCACCAACAGTAGTTGCAACAGAGGTTCAACCTACAGCATTACCTGCAACAGAAGCACCTACAGTTGCACCAACAGAAGCTCCAACAGAGGTAGCAACAGAGGCACCAACAGAAGCTCCTACTGAGGCTCCAACGGAAGCACCTACAGCTGCACCAACAGAGGCTCCAACTGAGGCTCCGACAGAGGCTCCAACTGAGGCAGAAGCAGTTGCAGATGAGCCAACCGAGGTTGAAAATATTTATCCTGATGATTTTGTAGATGAAGATAATGATGGTTATGACGATAACACAGATATATATTATGGCTGATAGTTTTTATTAATAGTTTTAATAAGCTATAATATCCCTAAATAATAAACCCGACAAAGCAAAATTTAAAATGCTTTTGTCGGGTTTTTATCAAATAAATTATTAATCGCCTTGTTCTTCGGCAATCTTTTTAGTTTCGTGTACAGTTCCATGTGGGTGCTGTGGAGGTGCGTATATAGAATATAATTTCAATGGTGTATTACCTATATTGATTATATTATGCCATGTTCCGCTTGGAACAAATACGGCAGATGAACTGTTAACTCTGAATATTCTATCTAAACTGTTCTGATGTTTGCCCATTTTAGCAAGTCCAAAACCGCTTTCAATTCGGATAAACTGGTCAACATCAGGGTGTATTTCCAAACCTATGTCACCTCGTGGCGGAATACTCATAAGAGTGACCTGTAGGTGTTTTCCCGTCCATAATGCTCTGCGATAATATGGATTTTCTTTTACCTCTTTGTCAATGTTTATTGCAAACGGTGCATTACCATAATCCTTTTTATTATCGTTAGGTGTACGGTCTTTCATATTTATCATCTCCTAATGTATTGTTTTATTAATTATTATATGCAACAGAGATAAAAAAGGAGATAGTAAGTATATTTGAATTTAGGTTAAAAAACAGGTTTAATTTTTAGCGTATATTATTGAAAAAATATCCCGTTAGTAAATATGCTTACTAACGGGATATTTTAGTGGTCGAGGTGACCGCTAAAAGTGGCTTAAATACTGGCTTTCAAGGGCATTGACTGCACTTTTGACTGCAGTTTTGGTTTTCACGCAATTTTAATGTCGTTTTGCTTCATATATTCGTCGGCTATTGCGAGGTGTTCGTTTGAGTATTTTTCAAACACAGAGCAGTATGTATTGAGGGTAATATTGATGTCTGTATGTCCTAAAAGTTTCTGCAAAACCTTTGCAGGCATACCCGATTCAATACACCTTGTTGCGTATGTATGCCTTAGCGAATGTAAATCT
>JAXJYN010000078.1:0-2552 GCA_036306965.1 Acutalibacteraceae bacterium | reverse complement strand
CTACCGGATGAGCTACACCCGCATCATGGTGCCTCCGGTCGGAATCGAACCAACGACACGTGGATTTTCAGTCCACTGCTCTACCAACTGAGCTACAGAGGCATGTTGTGGAGAGCTAACGCTCTCCACAGATGCGATATTGGCGACCCGGAACGGACTCGAACCGTCGACCTCCAGCGTGACAGGCTGGCGTGCTAACCGACTGCACCACCGGGCCAGATAGTGGTGGGAACAACAGGGCTCGAACCTGTGACCCTCTGCTTGTAAGGCAGATGCTCTCCCAGCTGAGCTATGCTCCCACACCGGAATTTCGCTTGAGTTTTCCTCGTTTATTTCGTGTCCTCTCAGCGACAGGTATTATAATACACTATTCAGCCTTAAAAGTCAACACTTTTTTTGAAAAAATTTCAACTTTTTTTCAAATCGTTTTCAAAACCTAAGCTAATTCCCATTACAAAGCCATTTTTAGCCTTTTCGTGCTTCAATAAATTCTTCAATTTCTTTCTCTGAGAATTTATATGTCTTGTTACAATAGTGGCAAACTGCCTCTACGTTACCTGTTGAGTTTATCATATCTCTCAACTGTTCGTCTTGTAATGTAGCAAAGCTTTGCAAAACTCTTTCTCTGCTACAGGTGCAATAATAATGTACAGGCATTTCGTCAAGCACTTCAACCTCAAAGCCGTCCAGTGCCATTTTACACATATCAAGCAAATCTGTACCCTTTGCAAGCATAGTTGTAACAGACTCAAGCTTTTTGATATTATTTTCCAGCTTTTCAGCTATTTGCATAGTTGCACCGGGCAACAGTTGAATAAGCAAACCGCCCGACAAAAGCAAAGTGCCGTCCTCTTTATCTACAAGCACACCCAAAGCACAAACTGTAGGAATCTGCTCGCTGTTTGCGTAATATGATGTAATATCCTCGGCAATTTCTCCGCTTACAAGCTCTACAACACCGTTATATGGTTCACCTGTGCCATAGTCACGCACTACATAAAGGTAGCCGTCTTTACCTACTGCACTGCCAACATTAAGCTTTCCATTATCATAATATTCTGTTTTACAATTTGCGTTTTCAACAAATCCACGCACGTTGCCTGCACTTGTAGCAGACGCCACCAACACACCCAAAGGGCCGTTACCCTTTATTTTAAGTGTAAGTGCTGCACGTTGTTGCTTTAGCTGTGCCCCCATTAATGAAGCACCTGTAAGCAATCTGCCCAATGCAGCTGTAGCAACGGGTGAAAGCTTATGCACCTGCTGTGCTGTGGCAACTATATTGGTGCTGTCTATTGCACTTGCCATTATACTTCCATCACTTGTTATACATCTGATTATCTTATCCATTTATTTCAACCTTTTCTTTATATTTATATTATAAGCAAATAAAATTTATTACATTTTTTGGGCTATATATATATTTCTTTGGGAGTTTTCCTGTGGCTTTTTAAAAGTCATTTCACCAAACACATCTAACAGCTTAAAGCCTGCATTATCAAGCATTGTACAAATTTCCTCGTGTGTATAAGCACGTTCACGGAAATTTTCACTGTAGCGTCTATACATATCATCAAATTTTTCAAAAAAATCTAATGATATATCAACCGTCTTTTTATCCTTACACAAGGCATTTTGCCACACACAGTATACATTCGGGGTATCATATACAAAAGTATTATCTGCAAGAATTTTCTGGTGTTTATACAGTGTATTAACATCAAAAATAAACAGTGCGTCAGGATTCATAAAAAAAGAAACCTTAGAAAAAGCCTTTTGCACATTGTCAATATTGGTAACGTGGTTAATACTGTCTAGTGTACAAATACAGGTATCTATAGTTCCGTAAAGGTCTATACTTTGCATTTTTTGGCACAAAAACAGCATACCATTCATATTGCTTTGTATAGCCTTTTCCTGTGCGACCGAAAGCATTTCGGCTGAGGCATCTATGCCGTATATATCCACACCCATTTGTTTAAGCAACAATGTTAAAGTGCCTGTACCACAGGCAAGGTCGAGAGTTATACCCATATCGTGGTTATATCTTTTTGCAAGGCTAAGAATATACTGTGCATATTCCTTGTAATCCACATTATTTGTTAATTCATCATAAAAATCCGCAAAATATGAATAACTCAGCATTATTCTTCTTCCTTGCCTTCTTTATTATCCATTCTGTCAAACACAAGCTTGTAGCCGTCACAGCCATAAATAAGAGAACGATTAACTCTACTGATAGTAGCTGTGCTGGCACCTGTTTCTTCTACTATTGTGCTGTAAACCTTTTTTTGAGTCAACATTCTTGCAACCACCAAACGCTGTGACATTGCCTTTATCTCAGGAACTGTGCATAAATCTTCAAAGAAGTTATAACATTCCTCCGGAGTTTTTAATTGTAATATAGCCTGAAACAATAAATCTGTATTTTTATCCTGCAACTTAGAATTCATCATATTATTCTCCTTATAAAAAAGTAAACCGCAGAGGTATTCCTCTACAGTTTAAATTTTATCACAATATTTTAAATTAGTAAAGTAATGCAATTAATT
>JAXJYN010000077.1:0-40251 GCA_036306965.1 Acutalibacteraceae bacterium | reverse complement strand
TTTGGTATTGTTCATCTGTTTGTAGGGCTAGGAATGAAAGCCTATATGTGTATTAAATCACATCATTATCTTGATGCAGTATACGATGTACTCAGTTGGTATTTATTTGTGGGTGGTGGCATACTTGCATTGTTATCAACCGATATTTTAAAATCAATGACAGGTTTTGTATTACCGTCTGTTTTTTTACCAATAGGAGCTGTAATGGCTGTTATAGGCATATTGATTATATTGATTTTTACAGGCAGAGGTTCAAGCCCTGTAAAAAGAGCATTAAAAGGTGTTTATGGAATATATGGAATTACAAGCTACCTTAGTGACATACTTTCATATTCACGTTTACTGGCATTAGGCTTGGCAACTGGTGTAATCGCACAGGTATTTAATCAGATTGGTGCTATGTTTGGTGGAGGAATAGGTATAATTCCTTTTACAATCATTTTTATAATTGGTCATAGTCTAAATATAGGTATTAATGCACTAGGAGCTTATGTTCATACCAATCGACTTCAGTTTGTAGAATTTTTTGGCAAATTTTATGAAGGCGGTGGTAAAAAATTTGAACCGTTTAAAATAAACACAAAAAACTATAAAATCAAGGAGGAAATTTTCAATGGATAATTTAGGCATATTTTATGCGTTACTAGGTGCAGCCTGTGCAACATTTCTTGCTGGTACAGGCTCTGCAATAGGAGTAGGCAAAGCAGGTGTAGCAGCTGCAGGAGTTCTTTCGGAAGACCCAAGTAAATTTGGTAAGGTTCTTATTTTTCAGCTTTTGCCTGCTACTCAAGGTATTTATGGATTATTGGTTGCTTTCCTTATCTTATCAAATGTAGGCATACTTGGCGGTGACCCCAATATTTCTGCAACAAAAGGTCTGTTGTACTTTGCAGCAAGTTTACCTATAGCTATTGCAGGATTGTTTTCTGCTATCTATCAAGGACGATGTTCTGTTGCAGGTATTGGAACAATATCAAGAAGACCTGACCAGTTTGGTAAAACAATTCTTTTACCTGCAATGGTAGAAACGTATGCAATTCTTGCACTGCTTGTTTCTATGCTGGCTATATTTAATATTCCAAAACTGAATTTATAATAATGCGGAGTTGTTATTATGAGCGGTATAGATAACATTTTAAATCAGATAAAACAAGACTCTGATAATATAGTA
The DNA here is from genome assembly GCA_036306965.1 of Acutalibacteraceae bacterium. Classification (GTDB taxonomy): domain Bacteria; phylum Bacillota; class Clostridia; order Oscillospirales; family Acutalibacteraceae; genus CAG-964. The sequence continues at coordinate 39,080 of JAXJYN010000077.1, read as the reverse complement.
AACGAAATCATTACTAATGCTGAAAACAAAGTGAATGAAATTTTTGCACAGGCAAATAAGGACAGCAAAGAAATTGCAGAAATACTTCATAAAGAAGCTGAAATGGAATGTGATAATATAATAGAACGAGCTAATTCAACCGGTGATTTAATAAGGAAAAAAGCTATTTTAAGAGCAAAACAGGAAATTATCTCCTCCACCATATCCAATGCACACACAAAGCTTTTATCATTAAATGATGATGAGTATTTTAATTTGATTATAAAAATGATTGAAAAATATTCTTCTAACGAAAAAGGCAAAATTATGTTCAATAAAAGAGATTTAGAAAGATTGCCTTTGTTGTTTTCGGCAAAAATTTCTAAAGTTTGTAATGGTAACTTAAAAATTGACAGCAATCCTGTTAATATAGATGGCGGATTTATACTTTCGTATGGTAATATAGAAGAAAATTGCTCGTTTCAGGCAATATTTGATGAAAATACAGAAATATTACAAGACAAGGTTAATAAGCTGTTATTCTCATAAAGAAAGGGGTATGATTTTATGGTTGGAATTAGAGATTATACCTTTGCAGTTGCTAGAATAAGAGCAAAAGAGAATTTGTTATTTACAGACAATGATATCTCTGCACTTATGTCCCTAAAAAGCTACGATGATTGTCTTAATATGCTAACAGAAAGAGGCTGGATTACTGATAGCTATGATTATGAGAAAATTCTTTATGAACAAGAAAAACTCCTTTGGAGTTTTATAAGAGAACTTACTGATGATATGTCAGAGTTTAATATATTCTTATATCAAAAGGATTTTCATAATTTAAAAGCATCTATAAAAGCTATTGTAACAGACAGTAGTACAAACGGAATTTTTTATGATACAGGAAGTATATCTGCCGAAAAAATATACAATTCAATAAAAAATAAAGAGTACAATCAGTTGCCTGAATATTTAAAAGCTTGTGCAGAAAACGCTATGAAAGTGTTACTTCAGACAAATGACGGTCAGTTATGCGATATTATTATTGATAAAGCATTACTTGATGAAGTGCGTAATCTTGCTGAAAATTCAAGAAGCGAAGCAATTAGATTATATGCTGATACTTTAATTACAACAGCAAATATAAAAACGGCTGTACGCTGTAACAAAACAGGTAAATCATTAGATTTTATAAAAAATGCACTTGTGGAATGTAATACATTAAATAAAGATTTTTTAGCAAAAGCTTCATCAGTAAGTATAGATGAAATATATAATTATTTGCTTACAACCGATTACAGAAACGCTGTAGATGCTCTCAAAAAATCTCTGTCAGCTTTTGAAATATGGTGTGATAATAAGCTTACAGAAAATATGCAACCGCAAAAGTGGGAACCTTTTACTATTGGACCATTGGTTGCGTATATTGTTGCAAAAGAAAACGAAATAAAAACCGTAAGAATTTTACTGTCTGCCAAGTTTAATCAACTTGATGAACAAATTATAAAAGAAAGATTGAGGAAGATGTATGTATAGAATTGCTGTAATAGGAGATAAAGATAGCATCTATGGCTTTTCTGCTCTTGGTCTTGAAGTAATAGATTTTGATATTGTAGAAGATAAATCAGAAAAATTGAAAAATATGTGCAATGGAGACTATGCTATTATCTACATTACAGAACAGCTTGCTAAAGAACTTGAAAGAGAAATAGAGCATTTTAAAGAACAACAACTTCCTGCAATAATACTTATCCCTGGTATAAAAGGGAATACAGGTGACGGAATTAATAAAGTAAAAAAATCTGTTGAGCAGGCAGTAGGCTCTGATATTTTATTTGGTAATTGATTACCCATTTGAAGGGAATGATTTGTAAGAATGAGTAAAGGAAGCATAAAAAAGGTTGCAGGCCCTTTGGTTATTGCTGAAGGTATGCGTAACACAAATATGTTTGATGTTGTGCGTGTAAGTAACCAAAGACTTATCGGTGAAGTTATAGAAATGCACGGTGACAAAGCATCTATACAGGTTTATGAGGAAACCTCTGGACTAGGACCCGGAGAACCTGTTGAATCTACTGGTGAACCACTTAGTGTTGAACTTGGCCCCGGATTAATTAAGAGTATTTATGACGGTATTCAAAGACCACTTGATGATATTATGAAAAAGTCAGGCAGTAATTTAGAAAGAGGTGTTGAAGTTCCGTCCCTTAAACGTGAACTTGTATGGGAATTTAATGCAACTGCCAAGATAGGAGATATTGTATCAGGCGGAGATGTTATAGGTACAGTACAAGAAACACCTATAGTTCTTCATAAAATAATGATACCAGTTAAAATATCAGGTAAAATTAAATCAATAAAAAATGGTAGCTATAAAGTAACAGATACTGTTGCAGTTCTTACCACTGATAATGGTGAAGATATAAATATAACATTAATGCAAAAATGGCCCGTTCGTGTTGGCAGACCCTACAAACAGAAACTTTCTCCCGATGTACCTTTGGTAACAGGTCAAAGAGTAATAGATACACTTTTTCCTATAGCGAAAGGTGGAGTTGCCGCTGTGCCGGGTCCTTTTGGAAGTGGCAAAACTGTTGTGCAACATCAGCTTGCAAAGTGGGCAGAAGCTGATATAGTTGTGTATATTGGTTGTGGTGAACGTGGCAATGAAATGACAGATGTTCTTAATGAGTTTCCTGAACTTATAGACCCGAAAACAGGATATTCCCTTATGGAACGTACTGTTTTGATTGCAAACACTTCAGATATGCCTGTTGCCGCACGAGAGGCATCAATTTATACAGGTATTACAATAGCGGAGTATTTTAGAGATATGGGGTATTCCGTAGCATTGATGGGTGATTCAACCTCCAGATGGGCAGAGGCATTGCGTGAAATGTCTGGCAGACTTGAAGAAATGCCCGGTGAAGAAGGCTACCCTGCATATTTGGGTAGCAGACTTGCACAGTTTTATGAACGTGCCGGAAAGGTAATCACTCTTGGAAATAATCCTGTTGAGGGTGCATTATCCGTAATAGGTGCAGTTTCTCCTCCAGGTGGTGATATTTCAGAGCCTGTTACACAGGCAACACTCAGAATTGTAAAGGTGTTTTGGGGTCTTGACAGTCAGCTTGCATACAAAAGGCATTTCCCTGCAATCAACTGGCTTACAAGCTATTCTTTGTATGTTGATACAATGTCAAAATGGTTTAATAATAAGATTTCTGATAACTGGATGAATTGTAGAAACAGTATAATGCACCTGTTGCAGGAAGAAGCAGAGCTTGACGAAATAGTGCGACTTGTTGGTATTGATGCACTTTCTGCTCCGGACAGAATCAAACTTGAAGTTGCACGTTCAATTCGTGAGGACTTTTTGCATCAGGACGCTTTCCACGAAGTGGACACTTATACACCTCTTGAAAAACAACATATGATGATGCTTCTTATACTGAATTATTCAAACAAATGTCAAAACGCATTAAAAAAAGGGGCAACTGTTGATTCGCTTGTTGGTTTGGAAATAAGAGAACGTATAGGAAGATTTAAATATGTAAAATCTGAAAACTGTAAGAAAGAGTTTGAGGATATATTGTTTGCTTTAGATATTGAAATTGATGAAGCAATAAAGAAAGGAGAGGATTTCTGATGCCAAGAGAATATCGCACCATAGAAGAGGTAGCAGGTCCTCTTATGCTTGTTAAAAATGTAGAGAATGTAAATTATAATGATTTAGGTGAAATAGAACTTGCCAGCGGAGAAAAAAGACGTTGCAAGGTTCTTGAAATTGATGGTAAAAATGCTCTGGTTCAGCTATTTGAAAATTCAACTGGTATCAATCTTTCAAATAGTAAGGTAAGATTTTTGGGACGCTCAATGGAACTTGGTGTAAGCGAAGATATGTTGAGCAGAGTTTTTGACGGACTTGGCAGACCTATAGATGATGGCCCTGAAATTTTACCTGATAAACGTATGGATATTAATGGATTGCCTATGAACCCTGCAGCAAGAAATTATCCACAAGAATTTATACAAACAGGTGTTTCTGCAATAGACGGTCTTAACACTCTTGTTCGTGGTCAAAAATTACCTATTTTTTCTGCATCAGGCTTGCCCCATGCAAAGCTGGCAGCACAAATTGCAAGACAGGCAAAAGTAAGAGGAACAAATGAGCAATTTGCTGTTGTATTTGCCGCAATGGGAATCACCTTTGAAGAATCAAATTATTTTATTGACAGCTTTAAAGAAACAGGTGCTATAGACAGAACAGTTATGTTTGTTAATCTGGCAAATGACCCTGCCATTGAACGTATTTCAACACCTAGAATGGCACTTACTGCTGCTGAGTATCTTGCCTTTGAAAAGGGTATGCACGTTCTTGTAATTATGACAGATATTACCAACTATGCAGACGCATTGCGTGAAGTATCCGCAGCCAGAAAAGAAGTTCCTGGCAGACGTGGTTATCCAGGCTATATGTACACAGACCTTGCGACACTTTATGAACGTGCAGGCAGAAAAAAAGGAGTAGAAGGTAGTATAACGCTTATACCTATTCTTACAATGCCAGAAGATGATAAAACACACCCTATACCTGACCTTACAGGTTATATAACAGAAGGACAGATAATTCTTAGTCGTGAGCTTTTTCGCAAAAATATTTCTCCGCCCATTGATGTTTTACCTTCGTTAAGCAGACTAAAAGATAAAGGAATAGGTGAGGGCAAAACAAGGGCAGACCACGCCAACACAATGAATCAACTTTTTGCCGCATATGCAAGAGGAAAAGATGCAAAGGAGCTTATGGTAATTCTTGGCGAAGCTGCACTTACAGATATTGATAAAAAATATGCAAAATTTGCAGATGCCTTTGAAAAAGAATATGTTTCGCAAGGCTATGAAACAAACAGAGATATTGAAGAAACACTTTCAATAGGTTGGAGGTTACTTTCTATGCTTCCTCGTACTGAACTTAAACGTATTAAAGATGAATATCTTGATAAATATTACATCAACAGTCAGAAAGGGAATGATTATTGATGTCAGCTGTAGTAAATCCAACACGAATGGAACTTACCAGATTAAAGAAAAAGCTTGTAACCGCCAGACGTGGTCACAAGCTTTTAAAAGATAAACGCGATGAGCTTATGCGTCAATTTCTTGACTTAGTTAAATTAAATATGGAATTACGAAAAAAGGTTGAAGCAGGCATTGAACAAGCAAACAAAAATTTCATATTGGCAAAGGCAGGAATGTCATCACAAATGCTTAATACAGCATTACTTGCACCAAAACAGGAAGTATCTGTGGAAGTAAGCACAAAAAACATAATGAGTGTTAATATACCTGTTTTCAATTACAAAACACGCACACCCAACCCAAATGATATTTACTCATATGGGTTTGCATTTACTTCAGCTGACCTTGATGATTCTGTAAAATATTTGTCAGATATTTTGCCTGATATGCTAAAGCTTGCTGAGGTTGAAAAATCTTGTCAGCTTATGGCATCAGAAATAGAAAAAACTCGCAGACGTGTAAATGCACTAGAACACGTAATGATTCCTGAAACCGAGTCAGGAATAAAATATATAACTATGAAGCTTGATGAAAACGAACGAAGTACACAGATAAGGCTTATGAAGGTTAAAGACTTAATGTTGAAAGAAGCCCATAAATACTAAAAATACAGGCTAGGATGTTAAAAACGATACATCCTAGCCTTTTTTACTATAAGAATTATTAATCTTGATTTTCCTGCATTTCCAATATTTGCAATTTTTTTGCTTTTTCAAGCTTTCGTTGTTCTCTAACTCTTTCAAAAAAGCGTGTCATAATTTCGCCACATTCGTCCTCTAATAATCCACTTATAACATTTGGCTTATGATTAAAAGGAAAATCAAAAAGATTAACCACACTTCCACAACCACCTGCTCTTATGTTTTTAGCACCATAATATACATTACAAATACGTGAATTTATTATAGCACCTGTACACATAGGACAGGGTTCTAAAGTTACATAAAGGTCACATTCCCACAATCGCCAACTACCAAGCTTTTCGCAGGCATTATATATTGCAACGGTTTCTGCATGAAGCATTGCATTTTGACTTTGCTTTCGTACATTATAACCACTGCCGATAATCTCACCATTGTGTACTACCACAGCACCCACAGGCACTTCGTTTTCTTCATAAGCTTTTTCTGCAAGCTTCAATGCCTCTTTCATAAAAAAGATTTTATCTTCCATACAAACTTACACCATAATCGAGGAATAGATACACATTATAATGCTGTAAATGATATATACTATCATCCAAGGTGCTGTAAATATACTTATTAGTGTATTACTCATATTCAGTTTTGTTTCCTGTTTATCAAATGCAAATAAATCATTTTTATGTTTTTTAAACAGAGAAATAACACATAACAAACCTATAACTAAGAAGAATAAAGCAATAGAAATATCAATAATATTGTAAATTTGTTCATTATCAACAGTTATCAATAGTATTTCACTTATGACAGCAATAGAATTGTTTACGCAATGTAAAATCATAGGAGTGACGATTGAGTTTGTCTTTACAGCTAAATATCCCATTACCAATCCTGACAAGAATGTAACAGGTGTCTGTACAAAGTTAGCGTGTGCAAGACCAAACAATACAGATGAAACTATTATTGCGACAGCATCACCATGTTTTTTTCTTAATGAACCTAAAATAGCACCACGGAAAAGAAATTCTTCAATAATTGGTGGAATTATTGCAACTGCTATAAAGTAAATTACATTACCCCAAAAGCCGTTAATTTCACCATAGTCTGACATTTCATTTTCATACCCAAATAGCGACAGATTGATATTCATAAATGTTAAAAGAATATTGAACACATAGGTAAAGCACATACCTGCAATTACAAGCTTTGCAGTATCAGCAATATTTGTTTTTTTGATTTGAATTACATCATCCATTCTCAAACTGTTTGATTTTGTTATAAAAATACCTGTAATACCAAAACCTATAAGACAAAGTATTGCATTTAATATATACATTGTTACTGGTTCAATGCCAACAGCATAACTTTGGTCTACTGCTCCTGTAAAAGCCAACGGTATCATAAAAAGAAAAACAATTAATTCTGATATAATTGCAAAAATCATTAAACCTCCACCAATTCTGTTTGAGGTTTTTCTCAAAACTCTTCGTTCGTTGGATTTCTGAATTTTTTCTTTTTCTTCTGCTGAATTCCAAGGATTATATGGTGCGTAATAACCTGTTTGTTGTGTGGCGTTTACACTTCCGTAACCACAGTTTGGAGTAAAAGAAGCACCCATATTCGGCGTTTGAGTATGTGGGTTATAATGGTTGTTATGGCTATAATTAAAATTGCCATTACCCATATTCGATGGAATTTGATTGTTGTATACAGGTGGATTATAGCTATTTTGTACACCTGTACGATTATAATTGTAATTATTATTCATTTGAACACCTCTTAAAAATCATTATATCATTAAAAAAATTTAAAAACAATATATTTACTTTTATTTACATATACTTAACATTTATCGTATATTTTGTGATTTAAAAAAGTAAAATTACAAAATAAAGAGTGAGTAATGTATAAATATCCGTTATTACTTGATTAAATGTAAATTTATGATATAATGTAAAATACAAATTTAGCACCTTAACATTAAAATACAAAGGGATGATAACAATGAAAGCAAAACTTTCTCGCAGAGAATCAAGAGAACAAGCATTTTTACTTGCTTTTGAGAGAAATTTTAATCACGAAACAGTAGAAGAACTATGCGAAACAGCTGTTGAAAGCAGAGATTTTGAAGTTGATGATTTTGCAATAGAACTTTTAAAGCAAATAGAAAATAATGAAGATGAAATTAATAATCTTATAGAGTCAAATTCAAAAGGTTGGAAAATCAAGAGAATTTCCAAGGTTGCACTCAGCATATTACAGCTTGCAATAAGTGAACTTAAATATACTGATGTTTCAAAAATAAAAGCACAAAATCCTGTAAGCGTAGTTATAAATGAGGCTGTATTGATTGCTAAAAAATATTCCACATCAGAGGAATCAGCATTTATAAATGGTGTATTAGGTTCTATAGTACGTTTGGAAGATAAAAATGAGCAATAATTCTTATTTTGCGGTAGATACCAGTAACTATACAACCTCTGTAGCGTTTTATAAAAACAGTGAAATAACTCAATTAAAAAAGCTTTTACCTGTAAAAAAGGGCGAGTTGGGTCTAAGGCAAAGCGATGCTGTTTTTCATCATACTATACAGTTGCCTCAGCTTGTAGAGGAATTATCCAATAAAATATCGCTTAAAGATATTACCGCTGTAGGAGCATCTTTTACTCCACGTTCAGCAAAAGGTTCATATATGCCTTGTTTCACAGTTGGCAGTGGATTTGCTCGCTCAATTTCATCAGTATTAAATGTTCCGTTATACCGTTTTTCTCATCAGCAAGGGCATATTGCGTCGGCTATATATTCATCAGGAAACTTAAATTTATTCAATAAAAAACATCTTGCTTTTCATATTTCGGGAGGTACAACCGAGGCTCTTATTGTTACTCCCGATAAAAATAATATTCTTAATGCAACATTGGTTGGAAAAACTTTGGATTTGAATGCAGGACAACTTGTAGACCGTGTGGGAGTAATGCTTGGTTTACAATTTCCTTGTGGTAAACATATAGAAAAACTTGCACTTGGATTTTCAGAAAAAATAAATGTAAAACCTACATTAAAGGGCTGTGACTGTTGTTTGTCGGGTGTACAGAATATCTGTGAAAAAATGTATAAAAATAATGTATCACCCGAAGAAATATCTGCGTATGTTTTAAAATATATTGAGAAAACACTTTTTAAAATGACACTCAATATTTTTGATGAATACGGAAAAATGCCTGTATTATTTTCGGGTGGAGTAATGTCAAATAGTATTATTCGTGAAAATCTTACAAAAACTTTGGGTGCATATTTTGCACAGCCTGAGTTTTCTGCTGACAATGCCGCAGGTATAGCCGTTCTTACAGCTTTAAAAAACAAGGAAGATTTATTATGAACAGAAATTCAATATTAACTGTTTCACAATTAAATTTTTATGCCAAATCATTACTGGACGGTGACCCTGTAATGTCACAGGTGTTTGTTCAGGGTGAGATTTCAAATCTTACCAATCACTATCGCTCAGGACATATATATTTGTCACTAAAAGATGAGAAATCTGTTATTCGTGCAGTTATGTTTGCAGGTAATGCTTCAAGGTTAAAATTTCAACCTGAGGAAGGTATGAATGTTATAGCTATAGGTAGAGTTTCGTTATACGAGGCTACCGGACAATATCAGCTGTATATTGAACAGCTACAACCTGACGGAATTGGAGACTTGGCAACAGCTTTCAACCAACTTAAAGCAAAGCTTGAAAAGCAAGGACTTTTCAAACCAGAAATAAAGAAAAGTATTCCTGAATTTCCACATTCTATAGGTGTTATTACATCTGCTACAGGTGCTGTCAGACGAGATATAGAAACTGTACTTGCAAGAAGATACCCAATTACCAAGATGATTTTATATCCATCAGCAGTTCAAGGTGATAACGCTGTATCGGAATTAATAAGTGGTATTAAATATTTCAACTCGCATAAAAATGCTGATGTAATCATAATAGGCAGAGGTGGAGGTTCTATGGAAGATTTGTGGGCATTTAACAGTGAACAGCTTGCCTATGAAATTTTTAAATCTGAAATTCCTGTTATATCAGCTGTAGGTCACGCAACGGATACTACAATATGTGACTTTGTTGCCGATAAGTCAGCTCCTACACCATCAGCAGCGGCAGAGCTTGCAGTTCCTGATATGTCTGAACTTCTAAATAAAATCACAAATCTCAACGAAAGATTGATTAGTGCAATAAAATATAAAATATCATCGCAACAGCAATTAACTGATAATTTAGCTGACCGTTTGTCACTTGCGTCAGAAAATAATAAGCTTTCTGAAAGCAGAGCCAATCTTGATAACCTTTTGTTAAGATTAAACAATGCTTATAATTCTGTATTACAAGAAAATAATGAAAGATTAAAAGAATATGTTACGAAGCTGAATACTTTAAATCCTCTTAATATATTATTGCGTGGTTATAGTCTTACAACAATCGGTGATAAAATTATTAAATCAGTAAATGATGTAGATATAGATGATAATATCATCGTAAAAATCAGTGACGGTTCACTTAGCTGTACCGTCAATAGTAAAGGAATTGATGAGAATGGCTAAGAAGAAAACCTATGAAGAAGCTTTAGCAAGACTTGAGGAGGTTGTTGCTCTCCTTGAAAAAGGAAACACTACTCTTGAAGAGTCATTAAAACTTTTTGAGGAAGGTACTAAGCTTTCTTCATACTGCTATAAAACATTGAATACAGCACAGCAAAAGGTTATAGAACTTACAAAGGAAGATATTAAAGAGGGAGAGGGTTAATATGGAGTTTAACGAAAAAATTGAACAGGCTTTGATGGAATATTTACCTGATGACAACTGTTTAGAAAAAAATCTTATTAATTCTATGCACTACAGCTTATCTGCAGGCGGAAAACGTATTCGTCCAAGACTTGTTCTTGAATTTTGTTTGCTGTGCGAAGGAAATATTGATGATGCTATGCCATTGGCGTGTGCATTGGAGATGATACACACCTACTCACTTATACACGATGATTTACCTTGTATGGATAATGATGATTTTCGTCGTGGCAAGCCGTCCAACCATAAAGTTTATGGGGAAGATATAGCACTTCTTTCGGGTGATGCACTTCAGGCATTAGCATTTAAAACAGCCACATCAAATGTAACTCCAGAAAATGCCTACAGGGTGGCAAAAGCTGTAAATAATCTTGCAGAATATTGTGGTGCAAATGGTATGGTTGGTGGTCAGGTTATAGACCTTGAAAACGAAGGTAAAAACTCCAGTATAGATATATTAAAGGAAATGGATAGAAAAAAGACAGGTGCTATAATAAAAAGTGCCTGTGAAATGGGTTGCATAATTGCAGGTGCAGATGACAAAGCGGTTGCTAATGCAAGAACTTTTGGAGAAAATATAGGACTTGCTTTCCAAATTCAAGACGATATATTAGATGTTACAGCAGATCCAAACAAGTTGGGTAAACCTGTTGGTAGTGATAAGGAAAATGAAAAATCTACTTATGTTTCATTGTTAGGGTTAGAAAAATGTAAAGAACTGGTAAATGAACTTACAGCAAATGCTATAAAAAGTCTTGAAGCTTTTAGCGGAAATTCAGATTCACTAAAAGAATTGGCATTATCACTTGCAAAAAGAGACTATTAAAATTGGTATTCAAAAGAGGTACTATTGTATATGGAAAAACCATATTTAGAACATATAAAAACTCCTGCTGACCTTGCTGATTTTACAAAAGAGCAGTTGGATGATTTATGTAATGAAATAAGAGAAAAATTAATGATGGTGGTTTCTCATAATGGTGGTCATCTAGCATCAAATTTAGGTACAGTTGAATTGACAGTAGCTTTGGAAAAAGCTTTTTATAAAGAAGATGATTCTATAGTATGGGATGTTGGTCATCAATGTTATACCCACAAATTGCTGACAGGTAGAGCAGATAAATTTGATACTATCAGAACAGAAGGTGGTCTTTCAGGATTTCCAAAACGTGAAGAAAGCAATTATGATGCATTTAATGCAGGTCATAGCAGTACATCAATCTCTGCGGCATATGGTATTGCAAGAGCAAAAAATATTCTTGGAAAAGACGGTTATACAATTGCTGTTATAGGTGATGGTGCATTAACAGGCGGTATGGCTTATGAAGGATTGAATAACGCAGGGAGATTTAAGAAAAATTTTATTGTTGTTTTAAATGACAATAAAATGTCTATATCAAAAAATGTTGGTTCTATGGCACGCTATTTAAATCGTGTAAGATTCAAACCAGGATACATCAAAGCAAAAGCCAGAATAGAGCGTGTATTGCTAAAAATTCCTGTATTGGGTAAACCGATGATAAAAGTTGTAAAACACGCTAAAACCAAAATACGGTATACCTTTTCACAAACAACCTTGTTTGAGGATATGGGGTTTCACTATTATGGGCCAATTAACGGACACGATATATCAGAACTTTCTGAAGTGTTTGAAACAGTAAAAAATATCAATGGGCCTGTTCTTGTGCACGTTGTTACCAAAAAAGGTAAAGGTTATGCTATGGCTGAAAATAAACCAAATATTTACCACGGTATTTCAGCTTTTGATATAGAAACCGGTGAGCCTAAATCGGGAAAAATAGATTTTTCCTTTGTTTTCGGAAATAAATTAGTGAACCTTGCAAAGAAAAATAAGAAAATATGTGCCATAACTGCTGCTATGGAATCAGGAACAGGACTTTCACGATTTGCAACAGAATTTAAGCCTAGATTTTTTGATACAGGTATTGCAGAGGAGCATGCTGTTACTTTTGCAGGTGGTCTTGCTGCACAAGGAGCGTTGCCGTTTTTTGCAGTTTATTCTACATTTTTACAGCGTGGAATAGACCAGATAATTCACGATATTGCTATGCAGAACTTACACGTAGTTTTTGCTGTTGATAGAGCAGGACTTGTCGGAGAGGACGGAGAAACACATCAGGGTGTATTTGATGTTGCACTTCTCAATCCTGTACCCAATATTGTTATATATAGTCCTACTTATTTTGATGAATTGGAAATGGCAATGGATAATGCCACAGCAAATAATAGCGGTCCTGTAGTAATTAGATATCCAAGAGGTACTGAGCCATATATGCCAAGTGATTTTGTTTTTTCTAAAAAACATTATGCTTTTTATGGTGATACCAATTCGTCAATTTTGCTTGTAACTTACGGTAAGCTTTTTGCCAATGCCTGCAAAGCCTATGAAAAGCTGAAAGATATGGGTATTAATATTTGCATATTAAAGCTGAACCGAATTAAACCAATACCCGAAAAGGCACTTTCAAGTGCTGTTAATTATTCTGATATTTTCTTTTTTGAAGAAGGTATGGCTACAGGTGGTGTAGGAGAACATTTTTTCTGTGATATTGGAAAACGTGGCTTTAACGGAAACTTTAAATTAACCGCTATTGATAATACTTATGTAAAACACGCTAAAGTTGATTCTTTATTGACAAAACTTTCTCTGGACTCTGACGGAATGGTTAAAACAATATTAAAGTTTAAAGGTGATGATTGATTTGGCTGATAAAATTGAGAAAAAAAGACTAGATATTTTAGTTTATGAGGCTGGCTATGCACAAAGCAGAGAGAGAGCCAAAGCAATAATTATGGCAGGTCTTGTTTATATAGATAATCAGAAAGCAGACAAGCCCGGAGTTTCTTATCCTGTTAATGCAAAGCTTGAAGTAAGAGGTGGAACTCAGAAATATGTTAGTCGTGGCGGTTTTAAACTTGAAAAAGCTATGCAATCATTTCCTATTGATTTAAAAGATAAAATAACAATGGATATTGGTGCATCTACAGGAGGATTTACCGATTGTATGTTGCAAAATGGTGCAAAAAAAGTATATTCGGTAGATGTTGGATATGGTCAGCTTGATTGGAAATTAAGAAACGATGAAAGAGTAGTTAATCTTGAGCGTACTAATGTAAGATATATTACCAATGAACAAGTGCCTGATGAAATAGACTTTTTCTCGGTAGATGTTTCTTTTATTTCTCTTAAACTTGTTTTGCCTGCAGCACGAAAGCTTATGGCAGACAACGCTACAGCAGTTTGTCTTATAAAACCTCAATTTGAAGCAGGAAGAGAAAATGTAGGTAAAAAAGGTGTAGTGCGTGACCCTAAAGTACATTGTAATGTTGTTGAAGGAATAGTTGATTTCTGCATTAATAACGGTTTTGATGTTTTAGGACTGGATTATTCACCTATTAAAGGTCCTGAAGGAAATATTGAATATCTGATTTATTTGCGTAAATCAGAAGAAAGACAATTAGAATTAAACATATCAGTAGATGAACTTGTACACAATTCTCATTCAACCTTAGATAAAAAGGATTGATTATTTATGAAAGTAGCAGTAATTGTAAATACATTAAAAAAAGAGGCTGTTAATTTTTTACCCAAAGTAATAAATAAACTTTTAAGCCTGAATATAACACCAACATTACTCACAAACACCAAAGCATTTTACAACTCAAGCAAAATAATATATTATAACAATCATAGTGAACTTTTGAAAAACTGTGATATTATAATTACAATAGGTGGTGATGGTACCATAATCCATATGGCACGCCATGCTGCTGAATATAATAAACCTTTATTAGGCATTAATTTTGGCAGAGTTGGTTTTGTTGCTACTATGGAACCTAATGAAATTGATAAATTATCACTTTTACTTACAGGTGAATATACTTGCCAACAGCGTATGTTGTTAAAGGTAACCGTTGAAAATTCCGATTCAACAAAGTATCTATATGCAATAAATGATGCTGTTATATCTCGTGGTTCGTTATCAAGAATGATGGATTTATCAGTAATGGTTAATGGCGAAAAAATATGTGATTATCGTGCTGATGGTATTATTTTTTCTACACCTACGGGTTCAACTGCTTATTCATTATCAGCAGGAGGACCTGTTATTTCACCTGATATGGAATGTATCTTACTTACTCCTATCTGCCCACACAGCTTGTTTTCTCGTTCTGTTATCTTTAAAAAAGATGATATTTTAACTGTGCAGGTAGCATCAGGAAGATATTCCGATTTAAAATCGTTTTTAACGGTAGACGGTCAATATGACTTGCCTATCAATGAAAATACTAAAGTTAAAATTGAAAAATATGAAAAATCATTTACACTTATCTCTATGAAACCAAAGAATTTTTATACAGTGTTAAATGATAAACTTAATGAGCGTGGATAGTATATTTATTCACAATAAAACAATAACAGACTTAGTGTATTTTGGAGTGATTTTTATGAAATCTCGCAGGCATGCAACATTACTTGAAATTATACAGGAATACGAAATAGACACACAAGAAGAATTGCTAAATAAACTCAAAGAGAAAAATTTTAATGTAACACAGGCAACAATTTCCAGAGATATCAAAGAACTTAAGCTTGTGAAAACTCCTATGGGTAACGGCAAATATAAATATGCAACAGGAAATAAATCAGGTATTGATACATTTTCTAATTTTATCACCCTTTTTAAAACATCTGTTATAAGTGTGGATTTTGCACAGAATATGGTAGTTCTAAAAACAACAAGTGGTATGGCACAGGGCGTATGTGCTACACTTGATTCTATAGAGTGGGACGGTATGCTTGGAAGTATTGCTGGTGATGATACAATTTTTATTGTAACATCATCAAGTGGTAAAGCTGCTGCTTTAACTTCAGAACTCAAGAAAAATATGTAGAAGGTGAGTTTTTATGCTTAATTCATTATACATAGAAAATATTGCAGTAATAGAAAAAATTACAATTGATTTCAAAAACGGATTCAATGTGCTTACAGGTGAAACAGGTGCAGGTAAATCTATAATTATAGGTTCTATTAATGCACTATTGGGTGAACGCATATCAAAAGATATGATTCGTCAAGGTTCTGAATATGCCTTTGTAAGCGGTTGCTTTTCGGTAAGTAATCAGATTGTTTTTGATTTGCTTGACAAGTACGGGTATGAGTATAATAAAGAAGATGAACTTATTCTACAACGTAAGTTGAGTATATCGGGGAAAAGTTCTTGCAGAATTAACGGTAAACCAGCAACACTGACTATATTGCGTGAAATAACTGCTCATCTTGTAAATATACATGGTCAGCACGAAAGCTATAACCTTATGTCCTCAGAAAAACATATTACCTATATAGACAGTATGGGAGATTTAGAAGAGATAAAAAAAGAATACAGAGAAAATCTCTCAATATTGCGTGAATGTAAGCATAAACTAAAAAACGCACAAACTGATGATTCACAGCGTGAAAGACAAATAGATTTATTAAAGTATCAGATTAACGAAATAGAAGAAATTAATCCACAAGAAGGAGAATATGAACAACTTACAGAAGAACGAAACAAGGCAATTAATGCTCAGGATATAATAAAAGCACTTGCTAATGCAGATTTATTGCTTTCGGGAAGTGATAACTATAACGGATGTTTGTTGGGAGTGCAGGAATGTGCTGATTCTTTAAATGAAATTGCAGAGTATTCTTCACAAGCAGAAGAAATATCCGAGCGTATTATGAATGTGTATTATGAATTACAGGACTGTTCTCAAGAAATAACACAATTACTTGAAAATATTGATACAGACCCATATAGGCTTGAAGAAATTGAAGAACGTCTTGATTCACTTTACAGGCTTTCAAAAAAATATGGTAATACCACAGAAGAAATTCTGAACTTTTGTGAAGATTCTAAAAATAAGCTCGCAGAACTTGAAGATTATGAATTTAATATAGAAAAACTACAGAAGGAGTATGATAAGTATTTTCAGATAACAAAAAAACTTGCGTTAACTCTTTCTGCAAAAAGAAAAGAAATATCACAGGAATTTACGTCTAAAGTAAAACAAGAAATGACATATCTTGATATGCCAAATGTAAATTTAAAGGTAAATATTGAAAGATGTCCGCTTAATGAAAACGGATGCGACAAGCTTGAGTTTCTAATTTCTGCAAATCCCGGTGAAGAACCAAAGCCTGTTTCAAAAATTGCATCAGGCGGTGAACTTTCAAGAATGATGCTTGCAATAACAAATGTAATAGCATCAAATAATATTGTAGAAACTATGATATTTGATGAGGTTGATACAGGTATTAGTGGCAGTGCTTCGCAAAAAGTAGGTTATAAACTAAAATCTCTGTCAAATTCTCGTCAGGTACTTTGTATTACTCATCAGGCACAAATAGCCGCATTGGCTGATGAGCATTTTCTTATTAAAAAAACAGTTGAAAATAATAGAACATTTACTCAGGTGTTACCACTTGATTTTGAAAGCCGTAAACACGAGCTTGCTCGTATTATAGGCGGTGTATCAATCACCGAACTTACTCTAAAACACGCAGAGGAAATGTTACTTAATAAATAAAATTTTAAGCAGGTAATGTTATGAAATATTGGAAACCCGAACAACTGGATAAAGAGCAAGTTAAAACTATTGTATCGGAATTTAGTATACCGTCTATTGTTGCTATGTTGCTTAACATAAGAGGCATAAATACATATGAAGAAATACAAAGATTTTTATATGAGGAAGAAGAACTTGATGACCCTTTTTTGCTCATAGATATGGATAAAGCCACAGAGCGTATTTTTATGGCACTTAATAACAACGAGCGTATTTGCATTTATGGTGATTACGATGCTGATGGTGTAACTTCTACAGCCTTGCTTTATGATTATCTTAATTCTTTAGGTGCTGATGTAGCCTATTATATTCCTTCAAGAGAAACTGAAGGTTATGGTATGAATAATAGCGCTATTGATAAAATATTTCAAACTGGTGCAACTCTTATAATTACAGTTGATAATGGTGTATCAGCAAACGAACAGATTGAGTACGCTTCATCGCTGGGAATAGATACAGTTGTTACTGACCACCACACACCTCCTGCTGTTTTGCCTAACGCTGTTGCGGTAGTTAATCCCCATCGTAATGATTGTCCGTCAGAATTTAAGTTTCTTTCGGGCGTTGGTGTGGTATTCAAGCTTATTATGGCTTTGGAGGACGAACATCTGGATATTACAGAATTACTTGCAAAATATTCAGACATTGCCTCACTTGGTACAATAGGAGATATTGTTTCTCTTACAGGTGAAAACAGAATACTTGTAAAAAATGGTTTAAGAAATATAAAAGCACTGACTCATACAGGAATAAATGCGTTGCTTGATACAGCTGGAATAAAAGGCAACAGCAAGCTTACTGCAGGCAAAATAGCATTTACTCTTGTTCCAAGAATAAATGCTTGTGGCAGACTTGCTTTATCTGAAAAATCTGTAGAATTATTGCTTACTGATGATAAAATTATTGCCAGTGAAATAGCTGAGGAACTTTCTGAAGATAACAAAAATCGTCAGAATATTGAAAAAGAAATACTTGAAGAAGTGTTAGAATATATTGAAAAAAATCCTCATTTGAAATATAATCGGGTTATGGTAATAAGTGGTGAAAACTGGCATCAAGGTGTTATAGGCATAGTAGCCTCAAGAATAAAGGATATTTATGGTAAACCTGTTATAATAATTACCATTGATGGTGATAATGCTAAAGGAAGTGGCAGAAGTATAGAAGGATTTTCACTTATAGACGGCATAACCTCTTGTAAAAATTTACTTCCTCACTTCGGTGGTCATCCTATGGCGGTTGGTTTAAGTATAAAAACTTCAGATATAGAAGAATTTTCAATAAGACTTAACAGTTATGCAAAACAGTTGGGTCAAATGCCACTGCCAACTTTAAAAATAGATTGTAAGCTGAATCCTAAATTTCTGACAGTTGA
Source organism: Acutalibacteraceae bacterium (assembly GCA_036306965.1). GTDB lineage: Bacteria > Bacillota > Clostridia > Oscillospirales > Acutalibacteraceae > CAG-964. The sequence goes on along the minus strand of JAXJYN010000077.1, from coordinate 20,538 downwards.
TTTGGCAAAACAGATTTCAATGCTAGAGCCGTTTGGTGCAGGAAATCCTACACCTGTTTTCGGAATATATAATATGACATTGAAATCAATAATACCGGTTGGTGGAGGTAACCATTTAAAGCTTGCTTTTCAACGTGATGATATCGTTATCAACACAATGCTGTTCTTTACTTCAACAGACCAATTTCCATATTATATAGGTGAAATTTTAGACCTTGCTGTAACGGTTGATATAAACGAATATAACAATAAAGAATCGTTAAGTATAGTTATAAAAGATATAAAATCACATAATGCAGATACAGAACTTATGTTAAGGCACAATGAGATTTTTGAAAAGCTGATGAATTCTGAAATTCTTGAAAAAGAAGAAGCTGAATTGTTGTTGCCTTCTCGTGACGATTTTGCAGTAGTGTTTAAATTTTTACGAAAAAATGGTTTATGGAAATTTCCGATTTCTATAATTTGTACAAGACTTAATAATAGTCGAATAAATTATGGTAGATTACAAGTTATTTTAACGGCTATGCACCAGCTTTCGCTTATCAATTTTGAACAAAGCAGAGATAAAACATCTATAACAATTTTACCTGTACAAGGGAAAGCTGACCTTAATAGTGCAAAAATCATTAAACAGCTTAATAGCTATATTAATTAATGGTTATAAAAGGGGGATTTAAAATGCCGAAAGTATTAGTTCATTATCAAGATTATGAAGAATTAAAACGAATGATGAGACAAAGCGATAAGGATTATGATACTACACTGATTGAAAAGGCGTATAATCTTGCAAGCGAAGCTCACGGTGACCAAAGGAGAGTGTCTGGTGTTCCATATATCTTACATCCAACATCGGTTGCTTGTATTTTAGTAGATTTAGGTATGGATACAGAATCTGTAACAGCAGCGTTACTTCACGATGTAGTTGAAGATACAGATGTGACACTAGATGATATAATTAAAGAGTTTGGCAAAGAAATTGCACATCTTATTGATGGTGTTACCAAACTTAAAAAAATCCCTAATGTAAATAGAGAAGAGCGTCAGGCTGAGAATATAAGAAAAATGTTCATTGCTATGTCTGATGATATTCGTGTAATTATTATCAAGCTTGCAGACCGTTTACATAATCTTAGAACGATTGAATGTATGCGTGAGCAGAAAAGACGTGATATTGCACTAGAAACCATGGAGGTTTTTGCACCTATTGCACATCGTCTTGGTATACGAGCTGTTAAAGAGGAAATGGAAGACCTCTCTATTCGTTATCTTGACCCTGTAGGCTATAAAGAAATTGAAGATGCTCTTGCTTTTACAGAATCCGACAGAAAAAAGTTTATTGAAAAACTAAAAGTAGAGATTACCGAAAAAGCAAAAGGGTTAGTTAATGACATTTATATTGAAGGCAGAGTAAAAAGTATAAACGGAATATATCGTAAAACTTTTATGAAGGGTAAAAAAATTGAGCAGGTTTATGATATATTTGCAGTAAGAGTTATAGTTAATACAACCAGTGACTGTTATAATATTTTAGGTGTTGTTCATGATATTTATACTCCATTGCCAAACAGATTCAAAGATTATATTTCAACACCTAAGCCAAATATGTATCAGTCATTGCATACAACAGTAATAGGTAAAGAAGGAGTTCCTTTTGAAGTACAGATACGTACTTGGGAAATGCACCATACAGCGGAATATGGTATTGCGGCTCACTGGAAATACAAACTTGGATTGAACAAAAAAGACTCTATGAGCGAAAAAATCCAGTGGATTAGAAAAATACTAGAAAATCAATCAGATGATGAAACAGATATTTTGAGAAATATAAAAACTGATTTAGCTTCTGAAGAGGTATTTGTATTTACTCCAAAAGGAGATATTTTGACATTGCCTATGGGAGCAACGGTTATAGATGTTGCTTATGCTATTCACTCTGCCATTGGAAATAGAATGATTGGTGCAAAGGTTGATGGAAAAATAACCACTATAGATTATCAAATTAAAACAGGTGAAATAATAGAAATATTAACTTCAAAAGAAACTGCCGGACCCAAACGAGATTGGCTTACAAAAGTTAAAACAAGCGAAGCTAGAAATAAAATCAGAAGTTGGTTTAAAAAAGAATGTCGTGAAGAGAATATAGAACGTGGAAAGTCTGAAGTTGATAAGGAATTTAAACACAACAGCATTGTTCTTGCTGATGAAGAACGTTCAGAATTTTTCTTAGAGATACTAAAAAAGCAATTTATAAGTCTTGAAGATTTTTACGCTTCAATAGGTTATGGAGGAATTTTACTTTGGAAGCTTGTTCCAAGAATGAAAGAACTCTATAACAAAAAATATAAAATTCAGGAAAAGGTTGAGCAACTGCCCATTATAGAAACTAAACCTGTTAAAGTAAAATCAAGCAATGGTGTTGTAATTGAAGGTGTAGATGATATGCTTGTTAATCTTGCAAGATGCTGTAACCCTATGCGTGGTGATAGAATTATTGGATATATCACTCGTGGTAACGGTGTTTCTATTCACAAATGTTCTTGCAAAAATGTACCAAGAGATATACCAAATTCTGAAAATGCGGCAAGATGGGTAAAAGCAAGATGGGATGATGAAAATTCAAAATCCGAATCATATCAAACAACCGTTGAAGTCACAGCCGTTGACCGTACAGGACTTATTGCAGATATTACCAACACATTAAGTTCACTGCATATTTATATTCATTCCATAAATTCTACTGAAAGCAAAAATGGTATTGCAAGCATTAGATTTACTATTACTGTAACAAGTATGGACCATTTAAAAGGCATTGTTGCAAAACTTTCAAATTTAAATGGTGTACAAACTGTATCAAGACTTTAAGAGGTGTTCTATGAAATCAGTTATTCAAAGAGTTGCAAGAGCAAGTGTTAAAGTTGACAACGAGATAAAAGGACAAATAGAAGAAGGTCTTTTAATTTTATTAGGTGTAGAACCCGATGATACTGAATCTGAAGTTGATTTACTCGCTAATAAAATAGCAAATTTAAGAATTTTCTGCGATGAAAATGATAAAATGAATTTATCTTTGTTGGATATTAACGGAGAAGCTCTGGTTATTTCAAATTTTACACTTTGCGGTGACTGTCGCAAGGGCAGACGACCATATTTTGGTGACGCAGCTACTCCTGATATTGCAGAACCATTGTATGACAGTTTTTGTAGAAAAATCTCTTTATGTGGTGTGTCAAAAGTAGAAAAGGGTGTTTTTGGTGCTGATATGAAGGTAGAATTGCTCAATGATGGCCCTGTTACTATTACAATCAATTCAAAGGAGTTGCCTCATAAATGCTAGAAATAAAAAGTGTTGCTGTTGGAGCATTACAGGTTAACTGTTATATAATTAAAGACAACCAAAGCGGAGATATTGCAGTTATTGACCCAGGTGACAGTGTAACATTGCTGAAAGAACTGATTTTCTCCAATGCTGATAAAATTAAATATATATTACTTACACATGGTCATTTTGACCATATAGGTTTTGCAAGAGAATTAAAGGACAAAACCAGTGCAAAAGTAGTAATAGGTAAAGACGATAAATCACTTTTATCTGATAATCAGCTCAATTTATCAATTCCCTTTTTGGGTGTAACTATTCCCCAAGTAAATGCAGACTTAACCTTAAATGATGGTGATAAATTAAAGCTTGGCAATACAGATATTACCTTTATATCCACACCTGGACATACAAAAGGCAGTGGCTGTTACATTATTGATAACAATATTTTTACAGGTGACACACTTATGAAACTGTCTATGGGAAGAACAGACTTTCCAACAGGCAGTGATAAAGAAATGATGAATTCTTTAAAAAGGCTCTCACAATTTGAAGGCGAATATAATATTTATCCCGGACATGGTTCTTTTTCAAGCTTATCATACGAAAAAAAATGTAATCCATATATCAGGTCTGTTATATAAGGTGATTTATGAAAATATATATTATTAACCATACATTTCATTATGAAATTGAAAATCTCACAAGAGTTTTTTTCCCTAATGAAAAAATAGAAATTTTAAAAGACAAAGAAAGTGAAAATAATGAATTTCCATATATCATAACAAAAATGGTTGATTCAGAAAATGGAAAAACTGTAAGTGTTGAAGTCTTTTTTGATGACTATAAAAAAGAAATTTCTACATTTCTTCCGTTTGAAAATGATGAAGAAAATTATAATTCTGAACTTGAAAGAGAAATGGCTATATGCCTTTTCAAGTTATTGACTGAATATACAGGTGTAGAGCCACCATGGGGAATTTTAACAGGAGTTCGCCCTATAAAGCTATTCAGACGACTTTCAGATGAATTTGGTACAGAATATACAAAGTCATATTTTAAAAACAAACTACTGGTAACAGATGAGAAAATTACACTTGCTGAAGAAACAGAAAAAAATGAACGCTCTATTCTTCATATGTCATCTGATAATTCCTATAGTTTGTATGTTTCTATACCATTTTGTCCTACAAGATGTAGTTATTGCTCTTTTGTATCACAATCAGTTGAAAAAACACAAAAACTTATAGAACCATATGTAGAACTTTTATGTAAGGAACTTATATATACAGCTAAAATTGTTAAGTCGCTTAATCTCAATCTTGAAACTGTATACATAGGTGGAGGTACACCAACCACATTAAATGCAGAACAAATGGCAAGACTTATTTCTATAATCAATAATAATTTTCCTATGAATGAGTGCAAGGAATTTACTGTAGAAGCAGGCAGACCTGATACTATTACAGAGGATAAGCTTAAAGCGATTTTAAATGGTGGTGCTGACAGAATAAGCATCAATCCACAAACTATGAATGATGAAATTTTAACTGCTATTGGAAGAAAACACACTGCACAGCAAACCATAGACGCATTTAACCTTGCAAGAAAGGTGGGGTTTCGTCATATAAATATGGATTTGATTGTAGGGTTACCTAACGAATCCTTTGAAAGCTTTAAAAATACACTTGATATTATCACCAATCTTGACCCCGAAAGTATTACAGTGCATACATTATCTATGAAACGCTCGTCGCACCTTACTGCACAAGGAATGTTACTTTTAAAGCGTGACGCAGAGGAAGCAGGGAAGATGCATTCGTTTTGCAGAACACTGCTTTCAGAAAAATCGTTCAGACCTTATTATTTGTACAGACAAAGCCGTATGGTGGGCAATTTTGAGAATATCGGTTATGCAAAAGAGGGTAGTGACGGATTGTATAATGTTTACATTATGGACGAAACTCATACTATTTTCGGCTGTGGTGCAGGTGCTGTTACAAAGCTTAAAGACCCTAAAACAGGTGTTTTGCAACGTATTTTCAATTATAAATATCCATATGAATATATAAATAATTTTGATGAAATGCTAAAAAGGAAAGATGGTATAGAAAGCTTTTATAATAGCTATTTTAACAAATGAGAATTTGGGTTTTATTAACAAAATAGTAATTGATTATTGCTTTTTTTGGTGATATAATTAACCCATTAAAATATAAAGGAGAGGTTTCTATGAGTTTATTTGACGAAATTTTTATAAATGCTAGAACAGCAGCTAATACTGTTGGAAAAAAGGCAGGTCAGCTTAAGGATTATTCTAAACTTAAATATTCTGAAAGTGGAATAAAAGCAGATATTGCCAAGAAAAAACAGGAGCTTGGTGATTACATTTACAGTTGCTCAAAAACTGGTGAAATCGATAAAGTGAAAATGCAAAGCTTTGTTGAAGAAATTGACGAGCTTGAAGAAAATCTACAGATTACAAAAGAAATGCTTACAGTAGCTAAAAACAAAGTTACTTGCAGTGCTTGTAAAGCAGAAAATGAAAGAGATTCTTCATTCTGTTGTAAATGCGGACAAAAACTTACAGAAGAACAGAAAAATACTGAGTGTAACTGTTGCTGTGAAGAAGATAATTGTGATGTAACAGTTGCTGCTTCATCTGCTGTAGAAGATGTAACTTCAGAGGCTGTTGGCGAAGATATCACTGTAGCCGAAAAAGAGGATAGTGTTGTAGTTGAAGAAAGCAAAGAAGTTGCTGAGGAAGCTACAGCTAAACCTGAACAGAACGATGTTACTGAATAATTAATAAACTTTATCTTTTTAAAGTGTTTAAAAATTGGCGGGATTTTCCCGCCAAAATTTATGTAAAGGATGGTGAAGTAGTGGCTAAGCATTTCAATAAAAATGATGAAAAATATATCTCAAAGCATAGTTCACGAAAAAACGAACCCAAACACACATATAATGGTGGAGCAAAACATAGTCAAAATAAGAGTATTTCAACTAATAATAGTAAAAAAAATGTTATTAACATAAAATCTGATAATAAAGAATATTCAAATATAAATGATATGTCAACACATTTATCCTCAGAGAAAACAATTATAAATGAAAATGTTGACTTAGCCTCTGCTACTAAAGTAAGCGGAAAATCACCTAAAACAAAAGGTATAGAACAGCAGTCTTTTATAAAAGGTGCTATGATATTGACTATAAGTATAGTTGTAGTTAAAATCATAGGTTCTCTTTTTAAGGTTCTGTTTTTAAATATTGTTGATGGTGTTGGTAACGGTATATTCAATAGTGCTTATGAATTATATAATGTAATTTTTACTGTTGCATCTGCTGGTTTTCCTATTGCTTTATCACGAATGGTATCAGAATACGTTTCAAAACACAGGTATAACGATGTAAGAAAATTACACAGAATTTCTATACCATTTTTTGCAACAACAGGTTTGGTCTGTTTCTTACTGATGATTTCACTTAGTGGTGTGTATTCCAAAATGATTGGAAACAGTGCGGTTCAATTACCTGTAATAATGTTAGCACCTATTGTATTTTTTGGCTGTCTTATGTCAATTTATCGTGGCTATTTTGAAGGTATGCGATATATGGTTCCAACTGCTGTGTCAGAAATTATTGAAGTTTCCTGTAAACTTATAGTAGGACTTTCTTCAGCATACATTGTTAACTATCTTGGTACACAGGAATATAAAAATTCAGGAACTCTCTTTGGTCAAAGTTTTTCTGATGAAATTATGTTCAATCAAGTATTAGCATCATACACTGTTTCAGCAGCTTTTCTGGGTGTTACATTAGGTTCGTTTTTAGGCTTTATTTATCTATTACTTAAATATAAATCTACTCGTGGTGGAATAACAAAAGAACAGTTGGAAAATGCTCCAACAGCAGAAACAGGAAAATTTTTATTTAAAAAGCTTACCCTTACAGCAATTCCTGTTGGATTGGGTGCTTTTGTTATGAGTATTGCAAGTACGATAGACTCTATTTTGGTACAGTTAAGAATAGTTGATATTATGGAAAGCGGTAATGGTAATGTATTGCAAAATATGTACAGCTTTTTAGAGCCTGAAAAGTTTCTGCTAAATGATTCAGGTGAATATACTATTCAGGTATTTTTGTTTGGCTGTTATGGTTATGCACTGACATTCCAAATGTTGGTTACTGCTGTAACTCAAGCATTCGGTTCAAGTGCTATGCCAGCACTTACTTCTGCATGGACTGCAAAAGATAAAAAACTTATTAAAAGCAATATAAATACCATTCTCAAAGTAACTTTGTTGGTAACACTGCCAGCAGGTATAGGTATTACAATGCTTGCAGAACCACTTCTAACATTGCTGTACGGAGCAAGACAAGAGGTAACAATAGCCACAACAGTTTTACAGGTTATGGGTATTTCAAGTATATTTATTGCAACCAGTACACCTATTTGTAGTATGTTGCAGGCAATAGGCAGGGTAGATATGCCAGTAAAGTTATATACAGTTGGTATGATAATAAAAATTATAATTAATTATGTACTTGTTGGTATACCTTCAATTAATATTCAAGGAGCAGCTGTGGGTTCGCTCGTTGCATATCTTTTTGTATCTGTTGTTGGTATATATATTATAGCTAAGGATACAAAAGTTGTACCGGATTTCAATAAAATTCTCTTAAAGCCATTGGTAGCAGCTATTCTATGTGGTGTGGCAGCTTATGGAAGTAACTTTGTTATTACAATATATTTGGATTTAGGAAGATTCACTGCTTTACCGTCTATAGCAGTTGCTGTTTTAGTATATGCAATTTCACTTATACTTTTAAAAGGAATAACAGCAGAAGATTTACAAGAAATTCCCGGAGGAAATAAAATATCAAAAAAGCTTGCAAAATACAAGCTTTTAGGGTAGAATATATTGGCAGTTGTTTTTAGTTTAAGGAGTCAACTTATTATGGAATTCAAGCAAAAAGATAGTTACAATTTTTATGACTTGGTAGAGATTGTTAGAGTGCTTCGTTCTCCAGGTGGATGCCCATGGGATATAGAGCAAAATCATCATTCTATACGCCAAAATCTTATTGAAGAAACATATGAGGTTATTGAGGCTATAGATAACGAGGATAAAGAGCTTTTGAAGGAAGAGCTTGGTGACCTTATGTTGCAGGTTGTTTTTCATACTGAGATGGAGAAAGAAGAAAATACTTTTGACATTGATGATGTAGCAGATGGTATTTGTAAAAAGCTTATTATTCGTCATCCACATGTTTTTTCAAATGTAACAGCCAATTCAACTGAACAGGTTTTGAAAAACTGGGACGCAATAAAAATGAAAACTAAATCCCAAAAATCACAGTCAGAAGTTCTTAATGGTATTTCTCGTGCTTTACCATCACTTATGCGTAGTCAAAAGATACAGCAAAAAGCTGCAAAAATTGGTTTTGACTGGGAAAATGTAGATGGTGCTATGGGTAAGCTTAATGAAGAAGTTTCTGAGTTGAGTGAAGCTATTAAAGAAGGCAATCAGGAACATATTGAAGAAGAATTGGGAGATGTATTGTTTTCTGCTGTTAACATTTCAAGATTTGTAAACAGTGATTCCGAAAAAGTGCTGTATAATGCTTGTGAGAAATTCATTTCACGTTTTTCAAAAATGGAAAAGCTTGCAAATGAAAAAAATATTAAACTTGAAGGTTCTACTCTTGAAACCCTTGATGAGCTTTGGGAGCAGGCTAAGCTAATGAATGAGTAAATTATTGGAGGTTTTTATCATGAACAAATCAGAATTAATTGCACAGGTTGCAGAAAAGAGCAATCTTACTAAGAAAGATGCGGAAAAGGCAGTAACAGCTGTTATTGATACAATAGTTTCAGCTGTTATTGAGGGTGAAAAGGTTCAGTTGGTTGGCTTTGGTACATTTGAACAGCGTCAGCGTAACGAGAGAACAGGTGTAGACCCTAGAACAAAGACAAAGATTACTATTCCGGCTTCTAAAGTACCTGCATTCAAAGCTGGCAGAAACTTCAAAGAGGCAGTAAACAAGTAATATAATTTGTTTTTCAAACCGGCTTTCTTTTTTGAGAGTCGGTTTTATTTTTTCTATTAAAGGAGATATATTATGAGATTAGACAAATTTTTAAAAGTATCAAGAATTATAAAAAGAAGAACTGTAGCAAATGAAGCTTGTGATGCTGACAGAGTATTGGTAAACGGCAAGCCTCAAAGAGCATCATATGCCGTTAAAGTAGGTGATATACTTGAAGTTCAACTTGGAGCAAAACCTTTTAAAGCGGAAGTTTTGCAGATAAATGAATATGCAAAAAAGGAAGATGCACCTATGATGTATAAGGTTATTGAGTAATTCTCATATAAAAAACTTTGTCTGCATATATTGTACTATAAATTTATGGGGGTATTATATATGCACGACGAAAAGCAAAAGCCTAGGATACCACACAGTATAATTATAGAAAACAGAGCCTCTATAGCCTTTACAGGTGTAAAAGATATGGGTAGTTTTGATGAACAGGCAGTAGTTTTATATACTGATTATGGTGAAATACATCTACGTGGCTCAAAACTACACATAAATAAGCTGAGTCTTGATACTAATGAAGTAGATATAGACGGTGAAATTGAGGCTGTAATATATACCCAGAACAAACAAAGCGGAAGCTTCTTTAATAAATTGTTCAGATAAAGGGTGTTTTATAATTTATGCAGTTTTTTCTTTCTCAACAAGTAACAATTTTTTTGTTTGCTATATTTGCCGGTGTAGTTATAGGAATAATCAATGAGCCTTTTCGTTTTTTGAGGTATTCAGGATTTAATAGTAAATCTGATATTTTTATTCAGGATGTTGTTTTTATGGCTATATCGGCTTTTATTACTTATTTTTTTGCTTTGTGTTATAATAAAGGTGATGTAAGATTTTTTGTCCTTATAGGTGAATTGTGTGGCTTTTTATTGTTCAGATATACAATCGGACTACTTACAGGAAAGTTATTTTATATATTAAACTATTGTATTGAATTAATGTTTTCTGTTGTAAAAAAAATTATTAATATAATAGTAACAATATTAACCAAAGCAAGAGGATTTATACTGGTAAAAATACCATTATTTAAAAAAACTGAAAAAAGCTCTTGCCATAACAGTAAAAATTATTGTATAATAACAAAAAGTATAAGTTTTTTTAAACGAGTTTTTATAAAGAGGTAAGTCTATGGCATTAAAAGAAGTAGAAACCACAAAAAGAAACAAACGAAAAACAAACAAAAGAAAAAGCAATTTGTTTTCTATAAATAAGTTTGATTTTGTGTTATTTGGTTCTTTGGCTGTTTTTGTTGTATATGCAGTAGTTGTTTTAATTTCTCAACATGCTGATATCAACGAGAAAAAAGCTATATTAGATGAAAAAAATAATGAAATTATAATTGCAGAAGTAAAAAACGAAGAAATTAGTGATATTCTAAATTCAAATAAAAGTGATAATGCGGCATATATAGAAAAAACAGCAAGAGAGGATTTAGATTACGCATATAAAGATGAGCGTATTTTTATAAATATTTCTGGTGACTAATAAAAATGTTTTAAGCATTTTATTTAATTTACATTTTATATTCTTAGGGGGATATTACTTTAATGGCAGTTGAAGTTGGAAGCATTTTAGAAGGAAAAGTTACAGGTATTACAGATTTTGGTGCATTTGTAGATTTGCCTGACGGAAAATCAGGTATGGTACATATTTCAGAAGTTGCACCTGTGTTTGTTAATAAAATCACCGATTTTCTCAGTGAAGGTCAAGTAGTGAAAGTTAAAGTTTTATCGGTTGGCGAAAACGGTAAAATTAGCTTGTCTATAAAAAAAGCAATGGATAATAAAGGAAAAAATGACAAATATGAAAAACGTGACCGAAAAGACTTTGGTGACAAAAATTATAACAACAAGCAACAGCGTAGTGGCAGACGTTTTAATGACAGACCCAGAAAAAACGCTACTAATGTTACCGGTCCTGGTGATTTTGAATGGCAGGCTTCAAGAAAAAATGAGTCTGCAAGTTTTGAAGATTTAATGTCCAAGTTCAAGCAGACCAGTGAGGAAAAGTTTTCTGATTTAAAAAGAAACTCTGATGTTTCCCCACGTAGACCAAGACGTAATCAAAAATAACCAAATATCACACAATTTGAATTTTCAAGAGGTTTTCTTATGGAAACCTCTTTTTTGCTCAATAAAATAAAATACAAAAAATTTACAAAATATATTTATTTTTTATAAATTATGTGCTATAATCAGTATAGCGAAAGGAGATAAAATCAAAAACTTTCGCCAGAAGAAAATGTACAGGAGGTACTAATTTATGAAGATTACTTATATTGCAAGGAATGTAAACCTTAAAGATAATTTTAAAGAAAGAGTAGAAAAGAAGCTAAGTAAATTCGAAAGAATTTTTACAGATACTGCAACAGCTAATGTAACTGTAACATTACAGAAAAATAGTCAAACTGTTGAATTAACAATAAGAGATAATGGTATGTTGTATCGTGCTGAAAATACTTGCGAAGAAATGAACGATGCTGTAGATAGAGTTGTAGATATTATTGGTGGTCTTATCCGTAAAAATAAAACAAGGCTTGAAAAGAAAAATAAGTCAGCAGCGGCTCTTGATAGTTTTGTTGCTGATTATGATTTTACATACAGTGATATAGAAGATGATGATGAAGAAGATACATTTGAAATTGCAAGAACAAAGACAATACCTGTTAAACCAATGTCAGTAGAAGAAGCAATTTTACAAATGAATTTGCTTAATCACCAATTCTATATGTTCCAGGATGCCGATACAGATGATATTTCTCTTGTATATAAAAGAAAAGATGGCAGATATGGTTTACTTGTTCCTGGCGATGAAGATGAAGACTAATATATTGAATGATTAGTGTTTTTGTGATATACTAGTTTTACAGTAGTTTGGCAACCAATGGTTAATACTGTTGGTTGCCATTTTTAATGGAAAGGAAAGTATTAATGAATTTAATTAATATGACAGCACCATGCTTATTAGGTGTTGAAGGAATTGTGGCAAGAGAATTAAAGCTTATGGGAGCTAATAATGTAACTCCGGAAAATGGAAGAGTTAATTTTAAAGGTGATTATAACATACTTGCACGAGCAAATATATGTTCACGTTACAGTGAAAGAATTTTAATAGAAATGGGGAAGTTTACTGCAAAAACATTTGAAGAACTTTTTCAAGGAGTAAAATCTTTACCGTGGGAAAATTGGATAGGAAAAAAGGACAAATTTCCCGTTAAAGGCAGGAGCCTTAATTCACAGCTAAGCAGTGTACCAGCTTGTCAAAAAATAATAAAAAAGGCAATAGTAGAAAGATTAAAAGCCAAATATAAAGTGCAGTGGCTTGAAGAAACAAATGACCTTTATCAAATACAATTTCTTATAATGAAAAATAATGTAAGTATTATGATTGATACTTCAGGTAATGGACTTCATAAAAGAGGCTATCGTGCAATCTCAACAGAAGCACCAATCAAAGAAACATTGGCAGCTGTTATGGCAGATTTATCACATATTCATAGCAATCATATTGTTGAAGACCCGTTTAGTGGTTCAGGAACTATTCTTATTGAATCTGCTTTAAAAGCTTTGAATATTGCACCAGGTAAAAACAGGGATTTTACTGCAAAACATTGGAGTTGTATAGATAGTTCAATTTGGCAACAAGAAATAGAGAAAGCTATTTCCGAAGAAAAACACGATGCACTTTTTGAAGGTTATGGTTATGATATTGATTCAAGTGCAATAGAGCTTGCAACTGAAAATGCAATAAAAGCAGGCGTTGGAGATATAATTAAATTTTCAAAACGTGATATCAATGATTTTATATTAAATTTTGAAAAAAGCAGTATCATAACAAATCCACCTTATGGAGAACGATTATTGGATATTGAACAAGCTCAGAATCTTTATAGAGTTATGGGAGAAAAATTTATTAAACATCAAGGCTATAGCTATACCATAATCAGTCCTGATGAGGATTTTGAAACTATATTTGGTAGAAAAGCTGATAAACGAAGAAAGCTTTACAATGGTATGATAAAGTGTCAAGTATACATGTATTATAAAAATTAAGTAAAAAACAGGTTATAGGAAAATATAGATAATTATACAAAATGAATATTTTGTATAATTCAGGGAAGATGAAAAGTAAGCTTTGATGTTTTATAGTATTTTTTCAAAGAATCTCAGTAAGTTTTAATAATATTTTTTATCAGTATTTATAATTTGATTAAAATAACACTTTCTGTTGTAAAAACTTGAAAAGATACGAAAAAACCTGATATTATCAATAACTCTGTAAAATTAAAAAAAGTAAAATCTGAACTCAAAACAATGTTTGGAATACTTAGCTGATAAACGGTACTAAAGTATTTGTTAGTAATCTATACTTTAGTACCTAAAATTATTTTGTATAATTGGAGAGAAAATTAATTAATAAACATTATGAGCAATTTAATTGATTATAACGAAGTGCCTGAAATTATAAGCGAATTTTTGATGTATTTAGGTACTGTAAAAAATAAATCTCAAAACACAATTAAAGAGTATTATCTGGATTTAAGAACATTTTTCAGATTTATCAAACAACGTCGTGGACTGATTAATTCAGATATAGAGTTTTCGGATATTCCTATAAGTGATGTTGATATTGATTTGGTTAAATCTGTTTCAGTCACTGACCTTTGGGAATTTATGAATTTTAGTATAACTAATCGCAATAATAGTGCCAAAACTCGTGCTAGAAAAACATCTACTTTAAAAATGTTTTTTAAATATCATACACAAAAAAGTTTAAAGCTTAACGATGACCCTACTGCCGCATTGGAAACTCCTAAAGTACCAAAATCTCTTCCTAAATATCTTACCTTAGAAGAAAGTTTAGAACTTTTGAATGCTGTAGAAGGTCCATACAAAGAACGTGATTATTGCATACTTACTTTGTTTCTAAATTGTGGTTTACGTTTATCTGAACTTACTTCGTTAAACTTTAATAGTTTCAAAGGAGAAAATCAACTTATTATAACAGGTAAAGGTAATAAACAACGTATTATTTATCTTAATTCCGCTTGTATAACCGCTATAAATGCGTACAAAAAAGTAAGGCCTGTTGACGGAATTAAGGATAAAAACGCTTTATTTCTAAGTAGACAAAACAAGCGTATTAGTCCTAAAACTGTACAGGCCATGGTAAATAAATATTTAAAGAAAATTGGTCTTGATGGTGCTGGATATTCAGTGCATAAATTACGTCATACAGCAGCAACCCTTATGTATCAGCATGGTAATGTTGATATAAGAGTTTTACAAGATATATTGGGACACGAAAATTTGGGAACAACTGAGATATACACACATCTTTCTGATAAGCAAATGGAACGAGCTGCAAATGCAAATCCTCTTTCTAATGTTAAACCAAGAAAAACAGACAAATCAGAAGAAAACCCAGATATAAACAGTAATGATAATGATTAAATTTTATTCCCGAATCATTGCACTAAATGCTTCTCTTATATTTCGAACACCTATTAATTCTATATCAGCACTTAATTCATTACGTTTTATATTTTTTAAATTCTGATATGGCAAAATTATTTTTGTAAATCCAAGTCTTACCGATTCGGAAATTCTTGCCTGAGCCTGAGAAACTCCTCTTATCTCCCCTGCTAATCCAATTTCTCCAAAAGCCAATGCGTTCTCAAGAATAGCAACATCTTTAAGACTACTGATAAGCGACATTGCAACAGCTAAATCTACAGCAGGCTCGTCTAAACGTAATCCACCTACTACGTTTATATATGTATCAGCATTTGAGAAAAAGTAACCTGCTCTTTTTTCTAAAACTGCAAGAATCAGGTTCATTCTATTGTTATCAAATCCTGTTGACATTCTGCGTGGATTTCCAAAACCTGATGTTGTTACTAAACCTTGTATTTCAGCAAGTATAGGTCTTGTACCCTCCATAGCACAGGCTACACAGGTTCCTGAGACATTTTTAGGTCTGCCGGATAGTAACATCATCGACGGGTTTTCAACCTCACTGAGGCCGTCATTTGTCATTTGAAACACACCTATTTCATTAGTAGAACCATAACGGTTTTTTACTGCACGCAAAATTCTATATGACATCTGCTTGTCGCCTTCAAAATGAAGTACCGCATCTACAATGTGTTCAAGAACCTTCGGGCCTGCTATAGCACCATCTTTATTAACGTGCCCAACTATCATAACAGGAATTTCAATACGTTTTGCAGTTTTCATAAGAATGTTAGTACATTCTCTTACCTGTGTTACACTTCCGGGTGATGATGAGAGTTCGGTATAATTCATAGTCTGAATAGAGTCAATCATTACTAAATCAGGCTTTTCGTTCTGAATGATTTGTGCAACAATTTCTACATCTGTTTCTGTAACTACATACAAATTATCACAATCTACTCCTAATCTATCAGCACGAAGTTTAATTTGCCTTTTAGACTCTTCACCTGACACATATAAAACTTTTAAAGTATTTGCCAGTTGATTACAAACCTGTAGTAATATAGTGGATTTACCAATACCCGGGTCTCCTCCCAAAAGAACCAGAGAACCTTTTACAATACCGCCACCAAGAACTCTGTCAAATTCTTTTAAGCCTGTTTTATATCTTTCTTCATTTTCTGTATTGATTTCACGCATTGAAATAGGTGTAGCATATGAAGAATGTTTTTCTAACCCATATGACGAATATGTTGAAGATGTAATTTTAGATGTGTTTTTTATCTCCTCTTGCATAGTATTCCAACTATTACAGCCTTGGCATTTTCCAACCCATTTTGAGGATTCCCAGCCACATTCTGAGCAAATATACACACTTTTAACCTTTGATGCCATTTTATTCCTCCTGTTATGATTTTTATACTCTGTGTAAAATAAAAAGATAGACGATTGAAAATTCATCGTCTATCTTTTTTATAGTCACTTATAATTAAACTAAAGAACTATTACTTAACCATTGAAGCAAAGTTTTTAAGAAAATCCCTTTAATATGGGAATTATTAAGTGTTTTTTTAAAAGCTTACGCAAAAATTACGCAACTTTTAAATATTAGACGATTTACGATAATTAGGAGTTATATCAGTTTTTGAGGTTTACGCAATTTTTAATCAATCAATTTACCAGCTTTTTTACATTCTTGTAGCAACATATCTTCTACAAGGTGAGTGTAGTGTAATGTTACTGAGTAGTCAGAGTGACCCATAATTTGTTGAACAAACGATGGGTCTAGCTTTTTCTCAAAACACCTAGTAGCAAAAGTATGACGAAAAGTATGAGGGTGAATATGTTTTATTTCTCTTGGAGGTCTACCTTCTTTTTTAGCATTATAATCTTCTTTCAGTCTTAAATTTTTAAGCAACGCTTCAATATTATGAGCGAGTACATATCGTGAGGTAGGAGAACCTAAGCTATTGGTAAACACCAAATCTCCTAGTTCGGCGTCTAATCTCCACCTATCTCCAAGCTCAGATTTTATAGCATCTTGCTTAGTTTTCCATTGTTTTAGATACTTTTCAACATCACCCATGAAAGGAATTACTCGACAAGAGGTTTTTGTTTTTGGACTTCCCAACATTTCATATTTTTTACCTTCAATATACTGAGTGGATAACGAACGACTAATAGTTATCGTTTTTCTATTAAAATCTATATCTTGCCATTGAAGTCCTGCAAATTCGCCTATTCTCATTCCTGTCAGTAAAAGGACACAGTAAGCTTCATAAAAATACGTAGGTTTAGCTTCTTGTAAAAACAAATCTTGTTCCCAGTGTTCCAAAAACCTCACTTCTTTTTTTGTATCAATACTTAGAAGTTTGATGTTGTCACAAGGAGTGAATGTTATTATGTGGTTTATAACTGCTGTGTTAAAACACTCCTTTACAATACCATAAGTGTCTCGAACAATTCTAGCAGTATATCCTTTTTCAATTAATTCATTCACTGCGTCTTGAATATTTATTTGAGAAATATTCTCCATTTTTTTATTCGCTAGTATTTCTAAAAATGTGTTTTTAACTCTATTGTAATACCTTTTTCTACAAGCGTCATTTTTTAACTGGGGTGATTTACAAGTGGTAAACCATTCATCAAACCATTCGCCAAATGTAATTCCACTTCGGTCATTTTTTTCTTTTCGTAAAACTCTTATTTTTTCTTGTTCAAATCTTTTTTTTAGGTTGGATAAATTTGTGTCGTAAATATCAATTTTCACGCCCTCAATTACTGCTCTAGCTTCATACCTACCATCTTTTCTTTGACTAAAACCTCTACCTAACTCCTTACCTTTTAAGTTTTTACCCATTTGTATGCACTCTCCTTTTAAATCAGGTGCGTGCAACTTCACACAAATATTATACAATATTTATGTAATATAATCAATCTATGTCGATTTGATATTTGGCACATTTTTTTAAATATTCTAAAAATAGCTCTTTATGTACCATTAATCTATTTCCAACTTTGATTGTAAAGTTGCTATTTTTATTTTTTAGTATTTCTCGTGTTTTTGTTTTCCCCCAACCAGTTATTTCACAAACATCATTAAGAGAAAGTAAAACTTTATTTTCATTCATCTACGCACCTTCATTATTTTTATTATTCAACTTTGATTAAATCATCAACATTCCATAGCCACTTTGGTTCAGTTATATCCTCTTCAAAGGCAACAATAGAAACAAACCCATCTTCTTTTGGTTTAAACTTATCTTCTCTTGCTGTAAATATAGTACTAGCATTATCAAGAACAAACTTTTTGTATTTGGGATTTAATCTATCCCATTCTTTTCTATTGGTTATTTTATCAATGTTAATTCTACACTTGTCACCAATCCGTGGTCTGGATTTATCAGTTTTGGCGGTTAAACTATCAATTGCTATTTTAGAAAGATTATTGAATACAATTGACTTATTAGTTTTATATTTGCTTAATTGTCTTTTTTGTTTTCTGTTCATTCTTTAAATTCCTTTCATTTTGTATGCATATCAAATCGTTTTAGAGACATCTATTTTGCTAAAATACTTTCCCTTTGTGTAAACACAACCTCGCATTGTTAGCCATATCTACCAATTCATCAATATGTTCTTTTAAACCTTCAACTGTGTTATAACCATCGTAGTCATAACTTATGTCATTTATCAATTCGAGCCACCCATCAGTGTAATTTGGTCTGTATGATGTATCAGATTTTTTTAACACAGTTATTCATCTTCTTTATATCGCATTGTGACAAATTTCGTTCTGCAATATCAACACTCCTATTCCAAACTTCTTTTGCCTTTTTTTCTAGCAAACGAGCTTCATTAAAATATACTGGTGTTCTATTGCATTTTGAACAAAAATACATATAAAACTCTTTATTATCACCGACCATTTTGAGTTCGGCTTTACCTTCACAAAAAGGACACAGTTTTAACTCACTCATTTTATTCACACTTCTTATACACACAATTTTTCAATTCCGCCTACAGGACAATAAAATGTTCTGCCGTCTGATGTAGCTACAAAAGCCGTCAATCCGTAAAATCCTGTTTCGACATCAACTAATATTCCATTAATTTCGTGGATTGTTTATACAAAATCACCTATTTGCACTTTTCTCGTTTTTTGTTAGCTCTCCTATAAACGAAATTTATTATATGAGTTACTAAAAGCACTTACAAACGAACCCAAAGTGAAAACCATTTTCCTTGTTCTTTTCTCTTTTTTCGCCTTTTTAGCCGGTTCTTTTTTCTGTTCTTCGGGTGTTAAACTGTCCCAACGAACTTTTTCTCTTTCGACTGCTCTTTCGTGTTCAAATTTAGCTTTATTATATCTAGCTTGTTTGCACATACATTTCAAATTTAATCGCACTCCATTTCTTTTACGAGATTTTCTACGGTGATAATTCGTAGCCATTCTTGCTTTAACTTTCTCTTAGCAATACGCTTGTTGGACTTTTTCATTTTTGCCCAACCTCTATGATTATTTGTCCAACAAGCGTGCTTATGAGAAAACTCTGACTGAAATGGTAATTTACCTTTGTAAATATTGGTCTTTTTCATTAGTAGTTACCTGTTTCCTTTTATCAATCTCAACATCAACATCTCTTAAAAACGCCTTCCACTTTGGCTCATCTATAACAGGACTTCCATATCCACCATAAGTTTCTGCTTCTTTTATGTCTCTTGACATACACCATAAGGTTTTTTCGGAAAGATATGGCAACAAAGGACGTGCAAAATCCATTACAAGATGTGGCATATAAGTTTGTCTTCCAAGGGAATATCTAATTGCACAGTTTAACACTGTTCCAAAATAATCGTCAGTGGGATTTATGTTTGGTTTTTTATTATTCATTTAGTTTCTCCTTATGTCATTAAATTTTTATATTCATCAAGCATATTTTTAAGTTCGGGGTTCTTCTCAGCCATTAATTCAACTAAAGCAATATCCTGAAGTTCTTTTACTATTTTATCCATTGAGGATTTTAATTTATTAGCTCTGCGTTTAGCATCTTTACGCTTTTCAAAATCGGTAAAATCAACTTTACAAATAACTTCTTTAGTGATATTTACACCTTCGTACTCATCTAGTGGCATAATATTCACTACTCTTGCGACAGCATATCCATACTGAGTGTCACAAAGAACCAAATTATCAACATTGACTTTTTCATCATATAAAGCAAATGCATATTCTTTAGTTGTATTTACACCTTGTAGCATTTTAACCATCGCTACATTGTAAGTTCCTATTAACATATTTAAGTTTCTCCTTTGTTATAAATATTTCATTGTGTTTTAACATTTTAGTCACAATTTAACCAAAATTTATGTTATAATTACCTCAAATTATTTTAGGAGGTGAAATTAATGCACTATTCTTTTATTGATGGTTTTCTACTAGGAATTGAAACGCTAATACAAAGTATTGGTGTTCTATTTGAAACAGCAATTGTTAATTTTGACAAAGGTGGCTGGGTGTTGCTTATTTTATTAATATTTGCGTTTCTTCCAATTAAAAAAAGAAGATGTGGTTAACGTGACTCTTATATTTGGATTATAGCCATTCGTATTGTTTTTGGTACGAATGGCTATTTTTTGTTTTCACTTTTAAGC
>JAXJYN010000076.1:0-16820 GCA_036306965.1 Acutalibacteraceae bacterium | reverse complement strand
TTACAAGTTAATACCTACAATTTGTGTTTTTTAGTATAATCATTATCAAATTTAAATATTGTGCAAAAATATATTGTTATAGTTTTTGTTTTTAACATTCCTTCATTTTTGTATTGAAAGCAACACTAAATTTTCCACATGATTAGTATGAGGGAACATATCTATAGGTTGGATTTCTTCAATGTTATAGCCACGTTCTTTCAGAAACATCACATCTCTTTGCTGTGTTGTTGGATTACAGCTTATGTAAACTATTTTTTCAGGCTTGATTTTTGCAACGGCTGTTAAAAATGCTCGGTTACAGCCTGCTCTTGGTGGGTCTACAAACATTACATTGGGTGCAGATATATCTTCATTTGCAAGTTCGCCCAGAAAATCGCCTGCATCTTTATTAAAGAACTTAATATTAGATTTCTTATTCAATTTTGCGTTTTCTTTAGCATCATTTACAGCCTGTGTGTTAATTTCTACACCAACAACACTTTTTGCGTATTTTGAAGCTATTATTCCTATTGTACCAGTACCGCAGTAAGCGTCAAGTACAATTTCATTGCCGTTGAGCTGTGCCATTTCTATGGCTTTTTTGTACAGAATTTCTGTTTGCTGTGGGTTAACCTGATAAAAAGACTTAGGTGAAATTTTAAATTTACAACCACATAGCACATCTTCAATGCTTCCACTGCCGTATAAAATAAATTCTTTACTTCCAAGCATCATTTTGTCAGGGTGGTTGTTGATATTCTGAACAATAGTTGTTATCTTTGGATACAGCTTTAAAAGCTCCTTGACAAATTCATCTTTTTGTGGGAATTTTTCGTCTGACGTTACCAACACAAGCATATTTTCGCCTGTGTTGTAGGCTGTGCGGATAAGTGTGTTTTTCAAAAATCCTTTGCCTGTTTTAGGGTCGTATATGCTTATATTTAGTCTTTTAACAACAGTTTTTACAGCTATGGCAATTCTATCGGCACGTTTGTTATTAAGTAAACAGCTTTCTACCGCAACTATGCCGTTTGTAGATGACTGATAAACGCCTGTAATTATCTTTCCACTTTTAGCTTTTCTAAAAAGTGTCTGAACCTTATTTCTGTAGTGATATGGCTCGTCCATACCTATAATTCGTTTTACCTTACCAAAACAGCCCATAAGTCTTTCAACTTTAATCTGTTTCCAGTTAAGCTGTTGCTCATATGTCATATTCATAAGCTGACAGCCACTACATTTTTTATATACGTTGCACTCTTGTGTATTCATAATTTTATTCTCTTTTCTTGGTTATTTTTATTTGACAGATTGTAAATAGAATCTAATGTAAAATCACTATGGAATATATATATTCTACCACAAATGTGTCAGAACGCAAGAGAGGGCAATATAAAGTATTAGTAAGCAAAAATAATACCTGATAGCCTCTAAAAATTGGATATGCCTCGTTTAAGGCAGTTTTGACGCTATCAGGTATTTATACTGTAAAATATTCAATTTATTATTGTGATTTAAAGATATTTTTATTCGGTAAAAATATGTAATTATATTTACACAAAGTCAGTTTTGTGTAAAGTCTATCTTTTTAATGCCGTAGATTTTTCTTAATATAAAGCCCCATACTTTTGGATTATCAATAACGATAAATTTCATACTATTACCTCCGTCAGCATTTAAAAGCAAATAGCGAAAGTATACAAATAACTATTGCCGCAATAACAACTACAACTTTGCAGGGCAACAATGTACCTATCAGCAGACCTATTCCAAACAATAAAGCACCATTGCAACCTTTTTTGCGATGTCGTCGCATATACTCTCACCGTCCATTGGCTTTTAGTATATAATACGCATTTTTCAAAAATAGGTTACAGATTATTTCTGGCTATTTTTAAAAGGTCAACACCGTTTAGAACACCGTCATTATTTATATCACCAGCCGTATATTGTTCGTCTGTAAAAGTAGTACCATTCATAAGGAATATGCTCATTTGTTCAACATCATTGCTGTTTACATTTCCTTCTCCTGATAAATCTCCTTTTACTGATAAAGTGTATCGGTTATATTCTGTTCCGTTTTCTTTTATAATCATTGTAAAATTTGTGCCTACTTTGCCACTCATCTTTTTCTTGTTGTTTTTGTTGTAAAACTCCAGTTCATAACCAGTATATGTTATATTGTGTTTAAGCTGTGCTATTGTAGTTCCTGTCGATATATCCCATATAATATTTTTATTTGTGTCAACTTTATAGCTGTTTATGTTAAATTCTGTTGTTGCATTAGTATTGTTTTGCTCATTATTATTGTCAGATGTATTTGGAGTATTATTTACTGAGTTGGTATTGCTGTTACTGTTGTTTTGTGGATATGTAAGTTCATTGTCAGCTATTATAAGTACATCACCGTATTCTGATAGTAAATAGAGCTTGTTATCAAAACTGCACATCTGTACACTACAGTTAAAATTTGTTTTGTAAAGAATATTTTTATTGCCATTTGAGTCGTATCCGTATATTATTCCATTACTATATTTGCAGTAGTAACCATTTATAATACCGGCATTAATTTTATCACCTGTAATAATACCTGTTGAAATTGCAGTGTTGTTATTAAAATCTATAATGTTTCCGTCATAGTCAAATGCTGTATTATCACAAACAAATACAGAAGGGTATAGATTTGGTGTTGTTACAATGTACTGAGGTTGTGTATTATTATTTGTGTTTACAGTATAAACACTGTTTTTTGAAAAGATATAAAAAATATCCCCATTAATATTGGTTGTGTAGTCTATAGCTTCCTCTATACTGTTGAACGAATATAGTTTTTCACCATAAATACTGTAACAGCTGAAACAACTATATTCATCGTCTTCTGCAAAATAAACTCTGTCACCGGATACATAAAATTTATAGCTTGAATTTATTGCAACTTGTCCCAAATTATAACTGTATATACTGTCATAGTCATAAACGTACTTGTTTATTATAATGTCATTATTATGTACCGACAAAGTATAAATACAACCATTATTTACAGTAGCATATCTGATATTACCCTCAAAACTTAAAGTTCTTACCTCATTGCTGTTTGTAATCAGCTTGCTTACTGTAGAAGTATGACTGTTAAAGCCTATAGCATATACTCCGCTACTGTCACAGCAAAGTGTTTTATTGATATTAAAGTTATTTAGTTGTGTGCTATATACTGCATTTGCTTTATCACAAAAAATTAAAGCAAAAATCCACGCAAACAGACAAAGTAATGAGAAACCTATTGTAATTTTTATGATAAGGTTTGTATTTTTGCCATTTTTAAACATAATATCAATCCCTTTTACACTATAAATTGTACAATTTATGCCAATATTTTAACATATAAAACACACTTTAAGTGAAAAATGTGTTTAAAGGTCACATATTTTTATAAAATTAAAAGTCGAATGTTGTATAACATCCGACTTTTTGTTGAGTAATTAAATTATCTTTATTAATTAGTTTCTTTTATTGATATTGGATTATTATGACTGAACCTTTAAAAATTCATCCTGCATATAGTTATAGGTTTCTTGTGGAAGATTAGAGAAAGTATAGCACTTTTCTAAATATTCATCAGAAGGGTAGATAAGTTCATTATTTTTTACTTCATCGTCAAGAAGCTCATATGCTGCCTGATTTGGTGTGGAGTAACCAAGATATTCAGCGTTTGCCTTTGCAACCTCAGCCTCCAGCATATAGTTGATGAATTTTTCTGCAAGCTCTTTGTTTTGTGTTGTTTTTGGAATACACATAGAATCAATAAACAGGTTAGAGCCTTCTTCGGGCAATACATAGTCAAGATTTTCATTATTTTCCATCATAACAGCAATATCGCCAGCATAATAAGGTGCTATTGCAGCTTGGTCGCCTTCCATTTCTGTAAATACCTGATCCATTACATACTTTTTAAGAAGTGGCTTTTGCTCTGATAAATACGCAGACGCAATATCTATTTGTTCTGTTGTAACAGTAGTTGGTGTAATGCCTTTAAGCTTCATAGCAATAGCCATAGCATCTCTTGAGTTGTTAAACATAAGGATATTTCCGCTGTATTTTTCGTCCCAAAGAGAACTAAAGCTTGTAGGTTTTTCGTCTACCATTGTCTTATTGTATACAAGTGCAACCACACCCCAAGAATAAGCTACAGAATATTCACCTGTTGGATCAAAATCTGTTGTTTTATATTTATCCATAAGATTGTTATAGTTTGGTATATTATCGTAGTTGATTTTTTCAAGCATATCTTCTTCAATAAGCTTGCTTACCATATAGTCCGAAGGAATAATTACATCATAGGTTGAATTACTTTCTTTTAAAAGATTGTACATCTCTTCGTTGGACTCGTAATTTGTATAATTTACCTTTACATTGTATTTTTCTTCAAAAGAAGCGATTGTATCCAATGTACCGTCTTCACCGTTAGAGATATATTCACCCCAGTTATATACATTGATTTCCTCTTTTGGCTCAGAGCCACAGCCTGCACATACAAGTGCTGTAGAGCCTACAAGAATAGCACTCATAAAAATACTAAGAAATTTTTTCACTTTTATCTCTCCTTAAAATTACTGTGGCATTATTCACAGCGTTCTTTTTCTGCTTTGCGTTCTCTTATATTAACAATGATAAGTATAGCTATAGTCACCACAAAAAGCAATGTGGAAAGTGCGTTTATTGTTGGTGATATTCTTCTTTTAAGCATTGTGTATATTTCGATAGGCAATGTTTGGAATTTTGCACCTCGTGTAAAATATGTAATAACAAAATCGTCCAAAGAGTAGGTAAATGACATAAGCATACCAGACACTATACCGGGCATAATCTCGGGTAAAACTGTTTTAAAAAATGCCTGACGTTGATTACAGCCAAGGTCAAGTGCTGCTTCATAAATGCTATAATCCATTTGTCTTAGTTTTGGTGTTACGTTTAATATCACATATGGTGTGCAGAAACTTATATGAGCAATAAGCACTGTCCAGAATCCCATTTCAAAATTGAATATATTACCCAGAAAAGAAAACAGTAGCATAAAGGATACACCCGTTACGATTTCAGGGTTAATAATAGGAAAGTTTGATACATTGGTAACAAGACTGCGTACAGGTTTTTTCATATTATATATACCAATAGCTGCAAAGGTACCAAGGATTGTTGAAATAATAGCCGCAAGCACTGCAATTACCAGTGAATTATACAAAGAATTCATAATGGCATTATTGTTGAAAAGTTCAACATACCATTTTAAAGTAAAGCCTTTCCATACAGAAGTTTTACCATCATTAAACGAATATAGAATAAGCACTGCAATGGGAATGTAAAGAAAAACCATAACCAGAGCAATATATATTTTTGACCCGATTTTTCTTTTACTTCTCATACTACAGCAGCCTCCTCGTCACCAAATTTATTCATAACAATTATGAATATAAGAATTATAACCATAAGTGCCAAAGAGATTGCCGAGCCTACGTTCTTATCTCGCTGGAATATATTTTCTATTACATCACCAATCATCTTGTCGCCTGTTCCACCAAGATATTGAGCGACTAAAAATGTACTTGCAGTAGGTACAAATACCATAGTTATACCACTGATAATACCCGGTACACTAAGTGGGAAAACAACTTTACTGAATACCTTTGGCTTGCTTGCACCAAGGTCCTCAGCCGCCTCTATAAGTCTGTTGTCTATTTTAAGCATTACCGAGTGTATTGGCAGTACCATAAAAGGCAGGTAGTTATAAACCATACCAAGCACTACCGCACCTGTATTGCCTAGCAAAGGCACATCAAGCCCCAACAGTTTAACGGCTAAGTCTATTAAACCATCGTTCTGCAATAAAAGAACCCATGCGTATATTCTTAGAATAAAATTCATCCACATAGGCAACATAATCAGCATTGTAAGTACATTTCGTGTGCTTTGTTTTGCTCGTGACATTATATAGCTTAACGGGTAAGCTATAATAAGACAGATAGCAGTTGAAATAAGAGCAATCCAAAGTGAACGGAAAAATACATCTGTATAAAATGTGCTGTCGATAAATGATTGAAGTGTAAAATTACCGCTTTTATCTGTAAAAGCATAATAGATAACCATTATTAAAGGAATAATGGTGAAGAAGAACATCCATATCAGGTAAGGATATGCAGGTGCTTTTGATTTCAACTGTTGTCACCTCCAATTTCTTCACACTCAGTAAAGTGAGCATTGTCAAATTTAAAGCAAATCGGAGCAGTTGTAGCCACCTGTTCGTCCTGCATACTTGTCATAAGCCATTTATGGTTTTCGGTTTCCATAATAATTTCGTTGTATTCGCCTTTATATATAACCGATTCTATATAAGCCTCAAGCTGACCGTTACCGTCACCGGCTATATAAATATCAGACGGTGGCAGGGTAATTTCAAGCTTGGTTCCTTCAGCATAGCAATGACCTGCAACTTCTACAGTTTCTTGCTCTATTTCAATTTCCATAGAATTATCGTCAGGGTTACTGCTGACAACTGTTGCAGTAAAAATATTATTTTCGGTAGGGAACAACTTATTCATTATATGTATATTTTCGGGAGTAAAGCTCATTCCTATTTTTGTTCCTACAGGTTCACATTTTGTGCTGTGAATTATCCATAAACAACCGTCACAGTCAACTTCCATTTCATAATGTACACCTTTAAAAACAACATCTGTAACGGTGCCTACAAGCAAACCGTTTTCGGGCTTTCCAACCTCTATATCCTCCGGACGTATAACAACATCTACAGGTTTATAAGTACCAAAGCCTGCGTCACTACAAGTTATTTCTTTTCCTTGCAGAATAACCTTGTAGTCCTCTTTCATAATTCCGTTAAGAATATTAGCCTCTCCGATAAAATCAGCAACAAAGGCATTTGCAGGTTCGTTGTAAATATCAGTAGGTGAGCCAATCTGTTCTATTTTACCGTTGTTCATTACCACAACTCTGTCAGACATTGTAAGAGCCTCTTCCTGGTCGTGTGTAACAAAAACAAAGGTTGTTTTCAGCTGATGTTGAAGCTGTTTAAGTTCTATTTGCATATCTTTACGCAGTTTAAGGTCAAGTGCTCCCAATGGTTCGTCAAGAAGCAGAACCTTAGGGTCACACACCAAAGCTCTGGCTATTGCAACACGCTGTTGCTGACCGCCCGAAAGCTTTGAAACGGGTCTTTTTTCGTAGCCTTTAAGGTCTACTACAGCAAGCGTTTTTTTAACTGCACTATCAATTTCTTCCTTTGATTTCTTTTTCAATTTTAAGCCAAAGGCAATGTTTTCGTAAACATTAAGATGTGGAAATAGTGCGTATTTTTGAAATACAGTGTTTACGTTGCGTTTGTTTGGTGGAACATTATTAATACGCTCACCATCAAAGTAAAGGTCACCTGCGTCCGGTTCCAAAAAACCGCCTATAATTCTAAGTGTGGTGGTCTTACCGCAACCACTAGGACCAAGCAGTGTAATAAATTCCCTGTCCTCAATGTCCAAGTTAATTTTGTCGAGTATCACCTCGCCGTCAAATGATACCTCAATATCCTTTAAAGAGATAATAGGATTTTCACTCAATTTATGCACCCCCGTATATAAAATGTACAAATTAAATAAAGCCATATAACTTGTCATCATACAGTATACTTACAAACATACTGTTTTGTCAATTATTTTATTAAAGCAATAAAGAGATTTCACACACTTTATAGATTTTTCACTTTATAAAGATATACAATATGTAAAAAACAAACAGACTTAAACAAGCCTGTTTGTTAAATTAAAAAAGCTATATAATTATTACTGTGCAAACTGACTATTGTAAAGGTTACTGTAAAAACCATTTTGAGCTATCAGTTCTTCGTGTGTGCCTTGCTCTATAATATTGCCGTCTTTCATTACCAGAATAATATCCGCATTTCTTACAGTAGAAAGTCTATGTGCTACAATAAAGCTGGTTCTGCCTTTCATCATCTGTTGAAAAGCTTCTTGTATTTTAAGCTCTGTACGAGTATCTATAGAAGATGTTGCCTCATCAAGAATAAGCATTGGAGGTAAGCAAAGCATAATGCGTGTTATACATAAAAGCTGTTTTTGTCCTTGTGACAGTCCGCCTCCGTCTTCTCCTATAATTGTATTATATCCGTCTGGTAACCTCTTTATAAAACTGTGTGCGTGTGATTTTTTTGATGCTTGTATAACCTCATCATCTGTTGCGTCAGGCTTGCCCATAACTATATTATCCCTTATAGTACCGGATTTAAGCCATGTTTCTTGCAACACCATACCATAGTTTTCACGAAGGCTTTTTCGTGTTATATCTTTAACTTCAAAACCATCTACTTTAATTTCGCCACTTACAGTATCGTAAAATCTCATAAGCAGATTAATAAGTGTAGTTTTGCCACAGCCTGTAGGTCCTACTATTGCTACACGCTGACCTGACATAACATTAAGATTAAGATTTTGAATCAGCTTCTTTTCTTGTGTGTATGAAAAATACACATTTTCAAGTGCAATATTGCCTTTTACATTATTAAGCACTAAAGCATTTTTAGCTTCTTCAATTTCGGTAGGTTCTTCAATAAGCTCAAAAACTCTGCCCGCACAGGCTAAAGCATTTTGAAGTTCGGTAACTACTCCCGAAATTTCATTAAATGGCTTTGTGTATTGATTAGCATAGCTTAAAAAGCAGGTTAAACTGCCTACTGTAATATTACCCATAACAACCATTAATGCTCCAACTAATGCAACACCTGCATATACAATATTATTTACAAATCTTGTACAAGGATTTGTGAGTGATGAAAAGAAGATTGCCTTTAATGAGCTTTTACTAAGCTTTTCATTTATCTCGTCGAATTTTTTCTGATTTTCTTTCTCGTGGGTATATGCCTGTACAACTTTTTGGTTTTCCACCATTTCTTCAATAAAGGCGGTTTGTTTACCACGCAATTCTGACTGAACCTTGAAAAGATTATAAGTTTTAGATGCAATAAATTTTGCAACAAATAGTGACAGTGGTGTAACCAGCACAACAACAAGTGTTATAATATAATTTACTGATAGCATAAATGCAAGTGTACCAACTATGGTAACAACACCTGTGAAAAGCTGTGTGAATCCCATAAGCAAGCCGTCAGAAAACTGGTCAACGTCTGCTATAACACGACTTACAGTGTCACCGCTTGGGTGAGTGTCAAGGTAATTCAAAGGTAGCTTTTCAATTTTTTCTATAGCTTCGTTTCTTATATCTCTTGAAACGTGGTAAGTCATTTTGTTGTTGCACATATTCATTATCCATTGTGCAAAAGCTGTAACCAGTGCCACAATACCTATTTTTATAAGTATAGGTGTAATCTTATAAAAATCTACATTGCCCGAATCTACAATACAATCAATGGCATTTCCTATAAGTACAGGTATATACAGTGTAAGTGCTACTGTAACAACAGCAAGAATTACAGAGCATATAAGATATATTCTGTAACCTTTAATATAACTTAAAACCTTTTTTATGGTTTCCTTTTGTTTCATTATCTGTTCACCTGCCTGTCTGTCTGCAAAGAGTGGATTTCTCTATATAATTCACAGCTTTCAAGCAACTGTGAGTGTGTTCCTATGCCTGCTATCTTACCGTCATCAAGAACTATTATTTTATCTGCTGACATAATTGAAGAAGTACGCTGTGATACAATTAAAACAGTTGTTTTGTTGGGTAGATTTTTAAGAGCCTGCCTTAGTTTAGCGTCTGTTGCGTAATCAAGTGCTGAAGCACTGTCATCTAAAATCAATATTTCAGGACTTTTAACCAATGCTCTTGCAATGGTAAGCCTTTGTCTTTGTCCACCTGAAAGGTTTTTACCGCCCTGTTCAATTTCTTCGTTAATGCCGTTTTTTTTGCTTGCAACAACGTCTGTAGCTTGTGCGGTTTCAAGTGCAGTAGTTATATCATCATCTGTTGCATTTTCATTTCCCCACAGTATGTTTTCTTTTATAGTTCCTTTAAATAAAACAGCCTTCTGCATAACTATACCTATTTTACTTCTAAGTGTTTCCGGTTTATATGACTTTACATTAATTCCGTTTATATATACGCCACCCTTTGTACAGTCATAAAAATGCGGTATCAAATGTACAAGTGAAGATTTTCCCGAGCCGGTACCACCTATAATTCCTACAGTTTCTCCTTTTTTAATGCTGAATGTAATATCACTCAGGCTTTCATCTCCTGCATCTTTATAAGTAAGTGACACATTTACAAAGTCTATGTGATTATCTGTGTTAATTTTATCATCAGGTATAGCTTCAAGGCTTGAAGTTGTTTCAAGTAAGCTTGTTACTCTGTTTGCACAGGCAACTGATTTTGTCATAGTTATAATAAGGTTAGCAAGCTTGATAAGCTCCACCAGAATTTGCGACATATAGTTATAAAGTGCAACAACAGAGCCTTGCGTTAACAGTCCTTGCTCAACCTTGATAGCACCTGTGTATATAAGAATAATAATTGCAAGATTTATTATAACATAGGTAACAGGGTTCATAAGTGCAGATATTTTGCCAACGTGCTTTTGTGCAGATGTTAAATCGTTGTTTAATTCTTTAAACTGAGTTACTTCTTCAGCTTCTCTGCAAAAAGCTCTTATAACTCTTACACCGGTTAGATTTTCTCTGGTTTTTGCTGTTACCGTATCAAGCTTATTCTGTGCCACTTTATAAAGTGGAATACTTATAAGCATAATTGCAAATACAACAACTGATAAAACAGGTATTGCACCTGCAAATACCATTGCACACTGAAAATCAATGGTAAAGGCCATTATCATTGCACCAAATACAATAAAGGGTGAACGCAAAAACAGCCTTAAGAACATATTAATACCATTTTGAACCTGATTAACATCACTTGTCATTCTTGTTATCATAGTTGATGTGCCAAGCTTGTCCAATTCAGAGAAGGACAAGCTTTGAATTTTTTTGAATAAATCTGACCGTACCTTTGTGCTTACGCCAACAGCAGCCTTAGCCGCAAAATATTGTGCAGTTACTGAGCATACAAGTCCTACTACAGCTAGTAGCAAAAGCAGTAAAAACATTTTTATAATATATGGTTTGTCATCTTGTAATATGCCGTAATCTATAAGCGAGGCAACTACCAACGGTACAAAAAGCTCAAACAAAGCCTCAAGTAATTTAAATAAAGGTCCAAGTATAGCCTCTTTTTTATATTTGCCCAATATTTTTAAAATAGGTTTCATAAATAAGACCGTCCTTTTGAGTTAGAAGTTAGAAATTAGAAGTTACGTTAGTTGAATGTAAAGTTAAATATAAATTTCTAACTATGAATTACGGTTTACAGCTTTGGCAAGGTGTGTAGCCACTGTCTGTGGCTTCACTTCTGCTTGTGAAGTATACTTTGTTTTTGTCTGACATTTTGTTTACAGAGCTACAATCGCTACTGTGAAAAACGTGAGAGTTTTTATTGCCAATATATGTTGTATCAGAGATAGCAGACTGATTTTCGGTATTGTCATTTTCGTCAGATGTACTTACTGAACTGGTATTAATATCAAGTTCATTGCTGTAACCGTTGTCTGTGCTGATTTTGATTTTGTTATCTGCAAGGCTAACCAGTATATCACCAAGCTTGTCTGTGCGTAATGATGTTATATCAGCTTCTTCTAGCTTTGCAGTAGTTTCTTTATGTGGATGACCATAATCATTATTTTCACCACAACTTATAAGTGCAAGCTGTGGGTTTACCTTCTCAAGAAAATTATCGCTTGTACTTGTACTACTGCCGTGATGACCTACTTTTAAAATATTTGCAGATACATTAAAATCACTTTCTATAATTTTACTTTCTTCGCTTTTCTCAGCGTCACCTGTAAATATTGCTGACATACCGTTATAATCTGCTCGTACAACTATAGAGCAGTTATTAAGGTCATCTTCAATTTGTGGAACATATGCTGTTAGTGTACAACCGCCAAGACTAAAGGTATCGTTTGTGGTTGGAAAAATCACATTGTAGTCTTGCTCGTCTATATAGTCCACTAGGCTTTCCCAGGTGCGTGTAGTATTAATCGCTTCACTCATAATAATATTTTCTGTTTCAATATTTTTAAGCACAGTTTCCATACCACCGTAATGGTCAGAATGTGGATGTGTTATAAGTGCATAATCAAGCTTATTTATATTATTTTCTTGCAGATAATCTACAACCTCATCACCTTCATTTACTTCACCTGCGTCAATAAGCATATAAGTATTGTCACATTCCAGAAGTATACTGTCACCTTGTCCAACATCAATCATATGTATGTTGAATCCTGTATCAGTGGTTGACTTGGTAGTTGCGTCTTCACAGCCAGAAAATCCAAATATACATAAAAAAGCTGTAACTATCGCAAAAATTCTACTGCATTTGTTCATAACATAATCCTCTCCTTTTTATATAATCTTACCACCCACAACACCTTTTATCAAGAATATTTAATGTTGATAAGAATTGTAAAAAGGCATATAATTATAGTTATCAAAAATAAGTATGGTGATTATATGGACAACAATATAAATCTTATATGCCCTGTATGCTCAAAAAGGCTTACAGTAGCCGGAAAATCTCTGATATGTACCAAGCACCACAGCTTTGACATTGCAAAGCAAGGCTATGTAAACTTGTTGCCGGTGCAGAACAAAAAGTCATTGCATCCGGGCGACACAAAAGAAATGCTTGTTGCAAGACGTGAGTTTTTAAACAGCGGAATTTATCTTCCTATATGCAATTCTGTAACTGAAAAAGTAAAAAAACTTACCCAAAAGGCAGATGCACCGCAGGTTGTAGATATTGGCTGTGGTGAGGGCTATTATACAACAGCAATAAAAAATGCTATTGGTAACTGCAACTGTATTGGAATTGATATTTCAAAAGACGCAGTAAAAATGGCTTGTAGCAGGGATAAATCTATAGCGTGGGTTGTTGCAACAGCAGGCTGTCTGCCCGTTGCTGATAACAGCACAAATCTTATTACAGCTATGTTTTCATTGATTTCAAAAGACGAGTACAGCCGTATTCTGAAAAAAGGTGGTTATATAGTTGAGGTTATTGCAGGCAACAATCATTTGATTGAACTTAAACATATAATATATAATGAGGTCTTTAAACAGGATAAAAAGCCTGCTGATATTGGCAATGGGTTTAAAGAGATAAGCAGAGAAGAACAGCAGTTTACATTTACATTGGATAACCAACAGCTTAAAAATTTGCTTATGATGACACCACACCTGTGGAGAATCAAAAAAGAGAACAGAGAAAAGCTTGAGCAAACCCAAAGTCTTAAACTAACAGCACACTATTGGATAAGAGTTTTGGAGAAAAATTAAATGGGGTGAATATAAAAATGAAAGATGTTACAGATGTGCTTTTAAAGATGATTGAGTATTATTCAGGAGATGTAAAGAGAGTTAATCACTTTTTAAAAGTTTATAGCTTTTGTAAAGCTATAGGTTATGGTGAAAAGCTTGATGAAACAACACAGTATACGCTTGAAATTGCAGGAGCTGTACACGACATAGGTATAAAAATAAGTGAACAAAAGTATAACAGCAGTGCGGGTAAATATCAGGAGCTTGAAGGCCCTGTACAGGCAGAAAAGCTTTTAACAAAACTTGGCATTGATGATAATATTATAGAAAGAGTTTGCTTTTTGGTAGGGCATCATCATACATATAATGCTGTAGATGGCATAGATTATCAGATTCTTATAGAAGCAGATTTTCTTGTTAATGCCTGTGAAGATAATTTGTCAATATCTGCAATTAAAAATATGAAAGAAAAGCTTTTTAGAACCAACACAGGTGTTAAAATTTTAGAACAGCTTTATGGTGTGTAAATTTATTATATATTTCCCCAAAATATGGTTTTAATAGTAAAGGACAACAAGAAAGTTATTACAAAAGGTGCTACTATCCAACGTAGTACCTTTATTTTTATTTCTGCTACCTTTATAAGTCGTAAAAGTGATAATCCTGTATTAAAAATTGCACCTATGTACATAGTAATTACCAATCCCATTATGCCATACTTTGGAATTAAATATAATACCAGCAATACTCTTATAACAGAGTCCATTATATTGTATGTAAGGTAATGTATTTGTTCATTTAAGCCTTTCAACATACTGTCAACTATACTGTCAAGGTATATAATAGGAACAAGTGCCGAAAATATACATATAAATCTTCCTGCTGTTTCGTTGTTGTAAATAATTATGCCCAACTCTTTTCCAAAAAAGAAAAATAGTACAGCTATGGGTATAGAAAATAACAGCACCACCCTTATTACATTTGTAGATATATTTTTAATCTGTTTTTTGTCAGTTTTGGCATATACCTCGCTTATTTCGGGAATTATAAGCGATGCAAATGAAAATATTACCACAGACGGAAACGAAAGCATAGGCATAACCATACCTGTTATCATACCATAGTCTTCAAGTGCAAGGCTTTTGCTGTAGCCATACTTTTCAAGACCACTTGGAATAGTTGCATTTTCTATTATACTTAGTCCACTTCTAAGGCAAGCACTAAGAGTAACAGGTAGTGCTACAAAGGTAAGGTGTTTTTTTATAGGAAAACTGCTTGTATCTGATTTAATTTTTCTTATATCCAAGCGGTACATAATAAGTGAATAAAAAGCTGTTATTATCTCCGAAGCCGTTGCACCTATTGCAACAGCACAACAAGCATATTCTATACCCATAGGTGCCATAGTACCTACAAGCAGAGCAAATACAGCCATTTCAGAAATCTGTTCAAGAAGCTGTTCTCCGGCAGTTTTAACAACCTGTCTCATTGCATAAAAATAACCTCTTATGCAGGCAGATACTGCAATAAAGGGTAAACTGGGTGCAAGCACTCTCAATGACATTGCTGTACCACTTTGCTTCAGAATATTGTTTGCAAGAAATTCACTGCCAAAAAACAGAAAACCGCCCACTATAATACTTACTGTTACAGCAACTATCATACATTTTCGCACTATCATTTTAATTTGATGTTCATTGCCAAGTGCCACTGCCTCTGTTGCTAAACGTGTAACAAGCAAATTTATTCCTGATGTTACAGCTGTTATTGAAAAGAAGTAAACAGTTAAAATAAGCTGATAAAGACCTATAGCTTCTGCACCTATGCTATTGCTCATATATACTCTGAAAACCATACCCAAAGATTGTGTTATAATGGCTGTAATGGTCAGAAATGCACCGTTAATTAAAAATCTTTTTAATTTCATTGTCATCAACCTTTCGCTCATAAATAAATATGCAGAAAGTGATGTAATAATTATCAAAAGTTATATCAAATATATGCTATATTTCCTGATATTACTGCAAATAGATAAATATATCTTGAAAAAATATACAAATTAACTTATAATGTATTAAATGGATTTATATATATCCGAAATTTTTATATAAGAGGTGGCAATACCAATGTACAATGATATGCTGGATTCAATAGGTTTTGTAGAAAAATACGACAGCGACGTTGCACAGGCAATGGAGCAGGAGCTTAAAAGACAAAAGAGAAATCTGGAGCTTATCGCATCAGAAAATATAGTTTCACCTGCTGTTATGGCAGCTATGGGCAGTGTACTTACAAATAAGTATGCTGAAGGTTATCCTGGCAAGCGTTATTATGGCGGTTGTCAGTGTGTAGACGTTGTTGAAGAAATTGCAAGAAAAAGAGCTTGCGAGCTGTTTGGTGCAGAACACGCAAATGTTCAGCCTCACTCAGGTGCTCAGGCTAATATGGCTGTTTATTTTGCAATGTTAAAGCCAGGTGACACTGTAATGGGTATGAACCTTAACGAGGGTGGTCACCTTACACATGGTTCACCTGTAAATATGTCAGGTAGCTATTTTAACTTTGTACCTTACGGTGTAGACCCGGAAACACACCGTATTGATTACGATAAGGTGCTTGAAATTGCAAAAGAGTGCAAGCCTGCTATGATTGTTGCAGGTGCAAGTGCTTACCCAAGAATTATCGACTTTAAGAAATTCAGAGAGATTGCAGACGAGGTTGGTGCTTACTTAATGGTAGATATGGCACATATTGCAGGCTTAGTTGCTGCGGGTGTACATCCTAACCCTGTTGAGTATGCTCACTTTGTTACAACTACAACACATAAAACACTGAGAGGCCCAAGAGGTGGTTTGATTCTTTGTCGTGAGGAACACGCAAAGCAGATTGACAAGGCTATATTCCCAGGTACACAGGGTGGTCCTCTTATGCACACAATCGCAGCAAAGGCTGTTTGTCTTGGTGAGGCACTAAAGCCTGAGTTTAAGGCTTATGGTGAGCAGATTGTCAAGAATTGTAAGGCTCTCGCAGATGGCTTGTCAAAGAGAGGTCACAAGCTTGTAAGCGGTGGTACAGACAACCATGTTATGCTTCTTGACCTGCGTGATACAGAACTTACAGGTAAAGAGCTTGAGCATAGATTGGACGAGGTTTATATTACAGTTAACAAGAACACTGTACCTAACGAACCACGCAGTCCATTTGTTACAAGCGGTATTCGTATGGGTACAGCCGCTGTTACAACAAGAGGTTTGGTTGAGGAAGATATGGATAAGATTGCAGAGTATATTTCAATGATTATCAATGACTTTGAAGGTAATGCAGATGCTGTTCGTGCAGGTGTTACAGAAATTTGCAACAAATATCCTCTTTACGAATAATTAAAGCTTTTATAGAATTTAATAGGTTATTTTTAGAGCAGGCATTTAT
>JAXJYN010000075.1:0-24090 GCA_036306965.1 Acutalibacteraceae bacterium | reverse complement strand
TCTACAATACCATATGTTGCACCATATCCATGAGCACTACCGGGATTCATAATGTACAAGCCATCTGCATATTCTGTCATTGAACAGTGTGTATGACCAAACAACAAAATATCGCAGTTATTACTTTCTGCTTCATATATAACGGTGTTGTACGTCATTTTTACGTTATAAGCGTGACCATGTGTTGCCATAATTTTTTTACCCTCTATGGTAAAAAATTCTGTTACAGGTAGTTTACTGCCCCAGTCACAGTTGCCACGCACAACAATAAACATTTTATCAGGATAGTTTAAACGAACTTTTTCAATATCATCTTCACCGTCACCCAGAAAGAAAACAACTTCGGCTTTTGGTTGTGATAACAGTATACTGTTCAGATTTGTATAATCACCATGCGAGTCAGAAATAACCAAAATTCTCATATTTTAACCTCCTAAAAAATAGTGTAATAATTATACACTATTTTTCATAATAATTCTATATATAAGGTGGTGTTTATTTTATGAACAGCAAAGACCAACAAATACAAGATATAATCAACTCCTTATCAAAAAAACTTGGAGAAAATCCTGATAAAATCAAGGCTAACGCACAAAAGGGAGATATAGGAAAATTACTCGGCAAAATGGACAGTAAGCAAGCAAGCAAGGTACAAAGTATATTAAACGATAAAGAGCAAACCGAAAAAATATTAAAAACACCGCAGGCTCAAGCACTGCTAAAAAAGTTGATGGGAGATAAATAGTAATGGATGATATAACAGGCAAAATTAGTCAGTTGTTGAGCGACCCTCAGGCAATGGAACAGATTATGAGCTTGAAAAATCTTCTTATTCCTGATGAAAAAGAAGATGAGCATACTCAGACAGTAGAAGAAACAAAACCACTTCTGCCGTTAGGTGCCGATGACACAATGAAAACCGTAATGAGGCTTATGCCGTTGCTTTCTGATATAAAGCAGGAGGATGACACCACAAGGCTTTTACGTGCATTGCGTCCGTTTTTAAGCGAGGAGCGACGTTGCAAGCTTGATGAGGCAACAAAAATACTACAAATAATGAAAATTTTGCCTGTTATTAAACAACTTAACCTTTAAAGGAGAGTTGTTGTATGAGGAGATACAGCGAGGATATGGATAAAATGCAACAAGAGGCTGTGCGTAGAATGCAGGAAATGCAGAGCCGTGGAAAGCCTTCTGCCACACCTGTACACGAACAAAAGCAACCCTCTGTACAACCACAGCCTGAAGTAATTGAACATAATGAAGAAAATTGTATAACAGGAGTTACACCAAATAAAAAGCAAAACAGTGTTTTTGATTCGCTTTTTCTTGATAAAGAACGAAGTTTAATTTTGTTGTTATTATTACTTTTAAGTACAGAAAAAACAGATATGGGACTAATTTTAGCTCTTGTTTATTTACTTATTTAATTTTAAATTAATACAAATTTTGTGATTTTAGGGATATGTACACTACATATCCCTTTTTTATATTAATACTACGCACTTTTTAATGTTATAGAAATAAGTATTGACAAATATAAGCTTTGCTGATACAATTTAAAGTGTTAAAGCGATTTAACGATTAAAAGTATTAAATTATTGGAGGTTTTAAAAATGTCGCAAAATGTTTTGGTAATGGGCGGTAGTTATTTTATTGGCAAAAAAATTGTTGATATACTTGTACAAAATAACTACAATGTAACTGTTCTAAACAGAGGTACACATACCGTTGAGAACACAACACAAATTATTTGTAACCGTGACAATATCTTAGAAATGTCAAACGCTTTACAAAACAAAAGCTTTGACTATGTAATAGATGTAAGCGGTGTAAATAAAAATCAAATGCAAATTTTGTGTAGCTGTCTAAATACAAATAATATTAAAAAGTTTGTGTTTATAAGTTCAAGTGCAGTTTACAACATAGACAATCTTACAATTCCGTTTAAAGAAAGCGACAGTATTGCAACAAATAATTACTGGTTTGAGTATGGTACAAACAAAATAGAGGCAGAAAGCTATCTTTCCGAATTTTTTGCAGATAAACCAACACAACTGATAATGCTAAGACCACCATATATGTATGGGGAAAATAATTATGCACAACGTGAAATCTTTATTTTTAACCGAATTTCAAATAACCTGCCTGTAATTTTGCCAAGCAGTAATCCTAAATTGCAATTTTTATATACAACAGACCTTGCAAATATAATTATTTCTTTACTTGATAAAGAAACTCAAAAGCTTGCTATATACAATGTTGGAAACAAGCAAGCTGTAACAAGCAGAGAATGGGTTGAATATTGTGCGAGTATTTTAAATAAAAAACCTGAAATAGTTATGTACGATTACAAAAAGGACAACTACTATATACGTGATTTCTTTCCTTTTCCTGACTATGACAACGTACTTGATGTAAGCAATATTAATACAAGTATCATTTTCAATGAAACGTCGTTTATTGATGGTTTAAAAGAAAGCTACAAGTGGTATGTTAAAAATAAAGATAACATATGCTTTAAACCACACGTTGAGAAAAATTGTGAAAAAATATTCAATTCATTGAAGTAGTTACCATAAAATAAATAATAACCTTAAAAGCAAACAGGCAACAGCATTTTAAATACTGTTGCCTGTTATTATTTTATACAATGTTTATATTATATTAAATTGCGTAATTGCTTTTATCCCTTAACAGCACCTGCTACTATACCCTTAATAATATACTTCTGACAAACCAGATAGAATACAATAATAGGAATAATAGACAAAATAATCATAGCCATCATATTTGCCATATCAATAGAGCCATAACCACCTCTTAAATACTGTATAGCCATTGGCAATGTTTTTGTGTTTGTTGTATTCAACAACAAATATGGCAACAAATAGTCGTTCCATATCCACATTGCGTTAAGAATTGCCACAGTAATTGCTGTTGGCTTTAGTATAGGGAAAACTACAAGGAAGAATGTACGAATAGGACCACAACCGTCTATCATTGCAGCTTCTTCTATTTCAAGCGGAACACTCTTGATAAAACCAACAAACATAAACACAGCCAAACCCGCACCAAAACCAAGATAAACAAATATAATACCTACAATATTGTTAAGATGTAGATTGAATGAAATTTGTGTCATAGGATACATTACCATCTGGAATGGTACTATCATAGAAAAAGCACATAACAAATACAAAAGC
This sequence comes from Acutalibacteraceae bacterium, assembly GCA_036306965.1. Classification (GTDB taxonomy): domain Bacteria; phylum Bacillota; class Clostridia; order Oscillospirales; family Acutalibacteraceae; genus CAG-964. Next base: position 20,884 of record JAXJYN010000075.1, on the reverse strand, counting down.
TTTGAATACCATGTTTTTACACGTACAATAAACCATGCACACATTGATGTACATAAAACTATAAGTGCAACTGCAAATACAGTTATAAATAGTGATGCACCAAATGCACTGAAAAATCCGATTTTATCAATACCTTCAATATAATTGTCAAATCCTACAAATGACTCACCTGTTGGAAAAGCAAATGGGTCTGTACTCAAGTAGTTTTTACCCTTGAATGAATTCATAAGTACCAATAAAATAGGTGAAATAAACAGAAGTGCAAGAACCGTTAAAAGTATAATAAGAGGAATATCCTTTTTCTTCATTTTTTTAGGAGGTTCTTTTACTTTTTTATTGTCAGATGACGCCTTTTTTACCGCTGGTTTTTCTTTAACATAAGCACCCTGTACACCATTTGGGTCTACTACAGGAGTTTGCACTGTTACAGAAATTACAGGTTCCTTTTCAATGTTTGTCATTAGCTTTCAACCTCCTTACTTCTTGTAAAGTACAGCTGTGCAAGTGCAATTATTGCAACTATAACAAAGAAAACAACAGCCTTTGCCTGACCAACACCCTGATAACCTACTCTGCCATAGAATGTATTGTAAATATTAAGTGCAAGCATTTCTGTTTCTTTACCGGGTGCACCTGCTGTAAGAGCAAGGTTCTGGTCAAATAGTTTGAATGAATTTGTAAGTGTAAGGAATGTACATATTGTTACAGAAGGCATAACCTGTGGAATAGTGATTTTAATAAGCTTCTGGAAGCTGTTTGCACCATCAATGTCTGCTGCCTCCAACAAATCAGGCGATACATTTTGTATGCCCGCAACATAAATAATCATCATATAACCTATCAACTGCCAGTTCATCAATATAACCAGTCCCCAGAATCCATATGATGCGTCATATGTAATAGATACATCAAAGTAAGACAGAACACCATTAATAATCATCAACCAAATATAACCAAGTACAATACCACCAATAAGGTTAGGCATAAAGAATGTTGTTCTGAATAAATTGGTACCTTTTAATCCTCTTGTTAATAACATAGCCAACAAAAAGGCTATTACATTAATTGTAATTACAGAAACTACTGTAAACTTTACTGTAAACCATAGTGCATTTACAAAATCGGGATCATTAAAAGCCTTTATATAGTTGCTTAATCCAACCCACTTTGCGTCTGAAACTGTTTTAAACTTTGTAAATGAAAGATAAATACCCATTATAAATGGTGCTATAAATGAAATGATAAACGCTATAAGCGTTGGCAGAACAAACACCGGAAACCATCTTTTTATCGCTTTCTGCATTAATTAATCCCCCTTTAACATTAATACTAAATATCCTATATTAAATTGTATCTCCCGCACCCCAAAGGATGCGGGAGACTTTTAATACCACATTATTTTGCTAAAGATAAATTATTCACTCTTTAGCTCAACTTCTGTTTTCCAAGAAGCTTTAGCATTATCAACAACCTCTGACCATTCGCTCTGTCCCTGAACATATTTCAATAGGTCAGCACCAAAGTCTTGCTTCCACTGCTCACTAGGCATACCAAGGAATGTCCAGTCAACTGAATAACAATCTTCTTTATCCATATAGCTTAGAACTTCTTTAGCAAGAGGATTATCTGGCTTTTCATCATCAGAGAATGTGCTGAATGGAGCAATAAATCCTAGTTCTTCAACAACTGCTTTCTTACCATAATCAGATGAGAACAACCACTCAAGGAAGTCAATAGAAGCCTGCTGTTTTGCAGCGTCAGCCTGGCTGTTAATAGCAAAGTAGTTTTCTGTACCAATACATAAGCCCTGATTTTCTTCGCCTTCAACGCCTGTGTAAATAGGTAGATACTTAATATCATCAGCCTCAACAACATTACCCTTTGTTGATTTAATCTGATCCCAAGCCCAGTTACCGTTCTGAATCATAGCAACATCGCCCAGTGCAAATTCGCCCATAGACTCGTCAACTGTCTTAGAACCAAGCTGATTTTTCTCTGTACAAGAATTATTTGTGTACAAGTCAAAAATATTCTGGTAGTTATCTGCATACTTAAACTCAAGCTCTGTAGAATTTGTACAATTAACGATTGAGCTTGCATCATCACTCTTAAATTCATAATATAGAGGAACATTCATAAGATGAGTCTGCCATCTCCAGTCATCACCTGTTTTTAGAGATGTAGAACCAAATACGCCCTTGATTCCAAGTTCATCTTTAATCTTTGTCATATCCTCAACAACTTCTTTTAGTTTATCGAAGCTGTTAATTTCATCCATACTCTTATAGTCTGTTGACTTTTTATCAGAGCTAAAGTATTTTTCCATAATAGCATTGTTATAGATAATACCATAACCCTCAACAGCATAAGGAACACCGTATACACCATCGCCGTCTGTTACAGCAAGGCTCTTGTCTGTTAGTGTGTTGTAGAACTCTGTATCACTCAAATCTGCACAGTAGTCTTTCCAGTTTTGATAACCAACAGGACCATTAATTTGGAAAATAGTTGGTGCAGAATCTGCGTTAGCCATCTGTGTTGTCAGAGTTTTCTCATATTCACCAGATGCAGCTGTAGTAACCTTAACTTTAATACCTGTTTCTTCCTCGTACTGCTTTGCAATTTCCTCATATTTATCAGAAATTTCAGGTTTAAAGTTCAAGAAATAAATTTCATCTACTGATGATGTGTCAACCTTTGATGAACTACTTAGCTTTGATGTTTCTGATTCTCCACCTGATGTACTGTCATCACAACCTGTTAAAGCCACAGCTGATGCACTCATACAAAGTGCCATAAAAACAGCAGCAATTTTTGTTACCTTATTCATACAATTTTCTCCTTTTTTACCTCTAATTTTTTCTTCTCAAATTTGAAGTGTTATGTAATTGTTAAAAATGCACATTATTTTTAAAACTTACTCACCTCTTGTTTGTCATTTTACCACGCAGATTTTATTATTTCAATAGAAATTTAAAAATTTATCCACAAAGCTATTTAATTTTATATATTGCACAAATTATCATTGGAATTTATGAGCAAAAGTCATAATTTTAAAATTTTGTTAAATAAACTTAAAAATAGTAACCAATATATATTTATTTTATTATTAATTTACATTAAAACTTATATTTTTGGCTTACACACAGGATTTCACACATATTGTAATATTCATCTATATTTATACATTATTCTTATATTATATCATTGCTAATTATAACATATCTGTTTATTATCTATAGATTAAAAAAGACCTGCAATATTAATAGCAGGTCTTTTGATTATTATTCATCTTGCTTATTTTTTGAAAAAACACAACCACAATAATTCTGTCTGTAAAGACTATATTGCTCCGATAGCACAATAGAGCGTTTGTAACCCTCTCTTTTCTTGAAATCACTCAGCAAATAAGGTACACCATATTTATCAGAAATTTCTTGACCTATGTTGTTAATAAGCTGTGCATTTTTTAGTGGGCTTATTGTAAGTGTAGTAGTAAAATAATTAAAATTACCGTTTACAGCCATTTCAGCAGTTTTGCTTAATCTCAGCTGAAAGCATTTTGCACACCTTGCACCACCTTCGGGTTCGTTTTCAAGACCTTTGCACACTTGATAAAAATCCTCAGGCTTATACTCACCCTCTACAAAATTAACCTTATTTTTCACAGTCATATTTTCAATAAGCCTTTTTTGCTCGTTAGCTCTGTAAGCATATTCAGATTCCGGAGAGATATTAGGGTTGTAATAAAAAACTGTAATTTTAAAAAATTCTGACAGATATTCTATAACATAACTACTGCACGGAGCACAACAGCTATGTAATAATAAAGTTGGTGTTATGCCCTTTTTCTGTATTTCTTCTATTTTTTTATCAAGAAGCTTTTGATAATTAATTTTGTTCACAAGTATTATTCTCCTAAAATCATACTTTCAAGTTCTTTACAATTATGAGCAATCTTAACTGCACCTGATTCCTCTAATTCTTTTTCACCTCTAAATCCCCATGCACAGCCAATAAAATCAACTTCCCCATTTTTAGCCGTGTATACATCTACATTACTATCACCAACATATACCGTACTTGCCTTATCGGCACACAACTCCGACATCATAGCGTTGAGTGACTGTGGATTTGGCTTTATAGCAAAACCTTCCTTCTTGCCCCAAGCCATTTTAAAATTCACTTCAGGAAATAGCTTATCAAGTATGGTTTTTACAAAAGCATCAGGCTTATTTGAGAGTACAGCCAATGTCACTCCCTTATCCTGCAAACTCATAAGCATTTCTTCTTCATCAGGATACGCACAAGTGCTGTCAACAACGTGTGCTTTATAGTATTCATCAAAATCAGACTTCACTGCCAAAACTGTTTCATCATCCTCACAAGCTGTTGCTGATTTGATTAAATTTACAATACCAGAACCAACCATTTGCTTATAATCGTTTATAGGATGTTCTTTAAAATTATTTTTCTTTAGTGCATAATTTACAGAGTTAGCTAAATCCTCTAATGTGTTTGCAAGTGTTCCGTCAAGGTCGAATATAGCATATTTATACATCTTATTCACTCCGTTTTACAATCAAAATTTATAGTGACTATTTATAAAATCATCATATTCACTTTCTTCTTTTTCCTTTTTTCTTTGTTCAGCTGTTTTTGGTTTTTTAGATTTCATTTTCTTTTCTAAAGCTTTCTGTTCTTCTGCTTTTATCTCTTTTAGTTTCAGTTTATGATTATATCTCAACAGTATAAATATAGTAAGAGCTGTAAGCAAAATAACAACACCACAAATAACACAATATAATAAAATTCCGTCATAATAAGGTACAGTTGCCATATAATTTATAGAAAAATTACCTCCTTTTACTGTTGAAGTATAGCTATGGTCATCGTTCATTTTTGTATCAACAGATATTTTGGTTTCTCTGTTAGTTGCATTAACACTGCGTATATATTCTTCGCCTTCGCTCTTTACAGTATAATTGATATTTATATTAGTATTTGCACCTGTAAGCATATGAGTTATATTAATATTATCATCTACCTCTATATCTGTTACCAGTGACATATCATTTGTATGTTTTGAGCTTTCAAAGTAGTTACCACTACCAAACAAATCTCCAACAGCTGTACTTATTTCATCAGCATTACCCTGATGTATAATTCTGCAAGCTATTCCGTCAGATGTTGTTTCTTTAGATACTGTTACACCTTTATTTGCAAGGAAATTATAAGCATAATCCAGACCCTTTTCTCCTGTGCTTCTGTCATATACAAAATCAACCACACGCTTAAAATTATCATCATCTTGTGCTGTAAGAGAAATATTTATACCTTTTACTGTATATTGCATACCATCGGGAACTCTTATATCATATACCCCATTAGTATCTGTAACTTTATAGGTATTACTTGCCCATTCACCACAGGTTTTCCATTCACCATTGCTAAGTTCAACACCTTCTCCGTGAGTAGTTTCTTCCGGTAGGGTGTAGTTGTAGTTCATCTGAACACATTCATTTGTATCAGACACCAAAGAAAGTAAATTAATCCTTTCTTCAAATACCAGCTGTTCTGCCAAAGGTGTACTGCTCTGGTTCTGGTCACCATAGTAAATATTTTCATTGTAGCAATCAAGAAACAGTTTTGTATATTCTTGCAATCTTTCAATATCTATTTGCTCATACTTAACAGTAAAATCCATACATCCGTCACTTTGAGCCCAACCACTATACTTTGCTCCTTCTCCTACTCTGGATTTCATAAGGCTATCGAGCGAAGCACCAAGCTTATTATACGTTGACTGTGGAACAGAAAGCACCATAGTTCTGCTGTAAGCACCATTTTTGTGGTTAGTAGTGTCTATAGTAACACTACGTACAGGCTCACCTTTTATAGTAGAAGTATTGAGTGTTGATGTTTTGCTACTGAACACTTCATTATTATACTTTACAACATTAGAGGTAGACTCCATTTCAAGCACTATATCTTTGTAATCTTTTTCATATAAATAATCTGTAAGCCACGACACAAGCTCCATACCGTCATAGTCCTCTTTATAGTAAGTACCTTTTGAAAGAACTGTATCGGTATAGCCGTATGCAACAGCAATTTGTCTGCCAATAATACTTGCTACCTTTGTTTTATATTCATCAAGAGAAGTAAAGCTCAACACAAACACACACCTATATGAGCCGTCTTTTTTCTCGGTGCGATAACTTAAATTCTTTGGACAACTTTCTTTTACAACTGTTTCAAAAGTATTCTTTCTTTCAGCATCATTATCAAAATCTTCGCCCAAATCAAGTGTAACTACCCTCTCGCCCACAAAATCGCTTGAAATTTTCATAAGATTTTCAACCTGTGTGTAGGTTTCTCCACAACCGCTCATCATTATAGCAATAATAATAACTGATACACACATTATAAACAACTTACCTATAAATTTTAAATTCTTCAAACCAAACATCTCCGTTTCAGGTTATGTGTTATAGTCCTTTTTCCTGCTCTAATAAAATAACTCTCGCAGGCGATGCCTCTGCACCTTCTATTTTCAAAGGAAGTGCTGTAATGATATAATTACCGTTCTCAATTTCTGATAAATCAAGGTTTTCTATCACAAGAACATCATTATAGGCAAGCTCTCTATGTACACGATAGTCTTCAGGTTCAAAGCCTATAGACATATTTTCTGTACCTACCATTTCTATATTGTAGTCAGCCATAACAAACACAGCACTTAATGAAAGCACACCTTCGTTACAACCTTTGAATAAAATTTTTTTATGACAACGTGGAAGAATTTTTTCCATATCCTCACCTGTAAGCACATCATTAACAGTAATTACTGTACAAGAACCGTAAAATCTTGACATAGGATAATCTGTAATTGTATTACCGTCATCAGAAAAGTGACGTGGAGCATCTATGTGAGTTCCTGTATGATTACAAAATTTTATTTTAGACAAATTATAATCATCACCACAGTCCATTCGCATAACCCATTGAAAATCTGTAACAGGGTCACCCTCATAAACAGGTGCAGAAGTAATTTCTCTTGTAATATCGTGTACTATCATATTATATCTCCTATATAGGTATACTTGTATTTTATTATACCACATTATATAAAAAATTAAAAGATTTTTAGCCAAATTTCAGGTTTTGATATGCCAAAGTTATTTTCTCTTTTTAATCAGATTAATTATAATTATTAATTGATTATATCTAATACATAAATTCTTAAATCAGCTATACTCACTTGACAAAAAGTAAAACATATTTTTATAAAAGTAAAATATACTTGACATATTGTAATTTATAATATATAATGCAATCAAAAGGAGGTAAAAGCTTGAAAAATATAAAATTAAAACTTGCAAGGGTAGAAATGGATTTATCTCAGGAAGAACTGGCAAACAAAGTTGGAGTATCAAGACAGACAATCAATATGATTGAGGCTGGTAACTATAACCCGAGTATTAAGCTTTGCATATCTATTTGTAAAGTGCTAAACAAAACATTAAACGACTTATTTTGGGAGGAAGATAACAATGAAAAATAAAATTTCACTGGCAAAAGATATTTTTAATTCAATCAAAACAAAAAATCAAAAAGATGAGAGAGTAGAGGCAGAGGCAAATAGAGTATTTTGTAAGGGATATAATGCTTTGGTATGTATTCTTTTTATTGCTACAATTATTAATGATACTTTTACTATTAATATAAACTCAACACATATGACGATAACAATAGGTGTAATTTCATATATAATACTTTTGTCTTTCTGTAAAAATGTTGCAATATATGATAATGATGGAGCAGTTGGAGTTTTTATATGGAGTATTTTAAATCTACCCATTGCAATTATAATTATATTAATGGACATTCCTGTATTTCAAAATGCTCCAATAATACTCATAACTTTCCCTATAGGCATTGCACTTGCACTTATAATGTACTTTATTGCAAACACTATATATAAAAAAGCTATGACAACTAATTAAGCAAATTTTATGTTTTACTGAATATTGACATAAAAACAGCAAATGTTAATTTGCATTGCTTGTAGCAATGACAAAGCTTGCTTAAATTTATATTAATTAAAAACTGTATTGTAAGTAATTTACATAAATGCTATAATGTTCTTAATGATTATTTTACATAACTATAGAATAAACAGGAAAGGAAAAATCAAATATGAACGATTATAAAATCAACACAAAATGTGTACAGGCAGGTTATACTCCAGGCAACGGTGAGCCACGCCAGATTCCGATTATACAGTCTACAACATTTAAATATTCTACAAGCGAGGATATGGGCAAGCTTTTTGACCTTGAAGCTTCGGGATATTTCTATTCAAGACTACAAAATCCTACTAATGACTATGTAGCGGCAAAAATAGCAGAGCTTGAAGGAGGTACAGCAGCAATGCTTACATCTTCGGGTCAAGCTGCAAACTTCTTTGCACTATTCAATATTTGTGAATGTGGCAGTCATATTGTATCATCATCTTCTATTTATGGTGGAACATTTAACCTTATTTCTGTAACAATGGCTAAAATGGGTATAGAGGTTACTTTTGTTTCACCGGATTGTACAGAGGAAGAATTGGACGCAGCATTTAAAGAAAATACAAGAGCTGTATTTGGCGAAACCATTGCAAACCCTGCACTAACTGTTCTTGATATTGAAAAGTTTGCAAAAGCAGCACATAAACACGGTGTACCATTAATTGTTGACAATACATTCCCTACACCTGTTAATTGTAGACCTATTGAATGGGGTGCTGATATTGTTACACATTCAACAACAAAATATATGGACGGTCATGGTGCAGCAGTTGGTGGTGCTATTGTTGATTCCGGAAACTTTGACTGGATGGCACACGCAGACAAATTCCCAGGACTTTGCACACCTGACGAGTCTTACCATGGTATAACATATGCTGAAAAGTTTGGTAAGGAAGGTGCATTTATAACAAAATGTACAGCACAGCTAATGCGTGATTTAGGTTGTATTCAGTCACCTCAAAGTGCTTTTATGCTGAATCTGGGTTTGGAGTCTTTACATGTAAGAATGCCTCGCCATGTAGAAAACGGACAGGCTGTAGCAGAATTTTTACAAAGTCACCCAAAGGTAGAATATGTGAATTATTCAGGTCTTAAAGGTAATAAATACTATGAGCTTGCTCAAAAGTATTTGCCAAACGGTGGCTGTGGTGTAGTATCATTTGAATTAAAGGGTGGTCGTTCAGCAGCAGAGGCATTTATGAAAAACCTTAAGCTTGCTGCAATAGAAACCCATGTAGCAGACGCAAGAACCTGTTGTCTAAACCCTGCAACATCTACACATCGTCAGATGACAGATGAACAACTGATAGAAGCAGGAGTACCTGCTGGTTTAATTCGTATTTCTTGTGGTATAGAAGACAAAGCAGACCTTATTGCAGACCTAGCACAGGCTCTTGAAGCTATTTAACAGAAAATTATACTCAGGCTGTTTTTCATAATGAAAAACAGCCTTTGCCTTTTACCTATATTACTTAATTGTACAATATTATAATTTGATTTAAAAAAAGCTGTATCTTCGTTTTGTAAAGATACAGCTTTTTTTATAAAAAGAACAAGGCAGATACCCTATTTTGGATATCTGCCTCGAACTTAATTTATAAGGAATTATTTATTCTCGTCAAACTTCTGTGAAGCAAGGAACTGTAGATGAGCCATCTTCTTAGATGCCTGCATTTCAGCTCTGTCAAATAGCATTTCAGCTCTTTCAGGGTTTGAACGTGATAGTGCGTTATAACGAACCTCGCCCATAATAAAGTCACGGTAACTCATTGTAGGAGCCTTTGAGTCGATTGTAAGAGGATTCTTACCTTCGTCAGCAAGACGTGGATCGTAACGGTAGATATGCCAGTAACCTGACTGAACTGCCTTCTTCTGCTCACTCTGTGCGATTGTCATACCACCCTTAATACCGTGGTTGATACATGGAGCATAGCAGATAATTATTGAAGGACCCTGATAGCTTTCAGCCTCAACAAATGCCTTAATACACTGGTTGTAGTCAGCACCCATTGATACCTGAGCAACATATACATTACCATATGTCATAGCAATAGCAGCAAGGTCTTTCTTATTTGTAGCCTTACCAGCAGCAGCAAACTGTGCAATAGAACCACTTGGTGTAGACTTAGAAGCCTGACCACCTGTGTTAGAGTAAACCTCTGTATCAAATACAAGAATGTTTACATCTTTACCTGAAGCAATAACATGGTCAAGACCACCAAAACCGATGTCGTAAGCCCAACCGTCACCACCGAAAATCCACATTGACTTCTTAGCCAACTGGTCTTTATCAGCAAGTGTCTTTTTAGCTAGCTGACCAGCCTCGCACTCACAGTCCTTAATCTCCTCAAGCTTTTCAATAAGAGCAGCAGCAGCTACCTTATTCTCGCCTGAACTACCGATTGTTGCAAGATAGTTTTCACAAGCAGATTTAACATCGTCCTTTGTAACTGTAGCAGCAATCTTCTCTACATACTCAGCAAGTCTGTCACGAATAGCATTCTGACCAAGAACCATACCATAACCGAACTCTGCGTTATCCTCAAATAGTGAGTTATGCCATGCAGGACCTCTGCCTTCCTTGTTAATTGTATAAGGTGTAGCAGGAGCAGAAGCACCCCAAATTGATGAACAACCTGTTGCGTTAGCAATAAACATTCTGTCACCAAACAGCTGTGTAGCAAGTTTAGCATATGGTGTTTCACCACAACCTGCACAAGCACCTGAGAACTCAAGCAATGGCTGTTTAAACTGACTACCCTTAACTGTTGTCTCCTTAAACTTAGCAGCAACCTCTGCCTTTGGAGCAAGGTTAAAGCCATAAGCAAATACTTCCTGCTGTGCCATTTCACCGTCTGCTGGCTTCATCTCAAGAGCCTTGTTGCCCTTCTTACCAGGACATACCTGAGCACAAGAGCCACAACCTGTACAGTCAAGTGTTGAAACTGTCATTGTGAATGTAAGTTCAGGCATAGCTGTCATAGGAGCCTTCTTTGTAGCTTCAGGAGCAGCAGCAGCCTCGTCAGCTGTCATAGCAACAGGACGAATAGCAGCGTGTGGACATACATAAGCACAGAAGTTACACTGAATACAATTTTCAGGGTTCCATGATGGTACGTCTACTGCAATACCTCTCTTCTCATAAGCAGCTGAACCCTGTGGAGCTGTACCGTCAATGTGATTCTTGAATGCAGAAACAGGTAGCTGATTACCCTTGTAAGCATTTACCGGATGTAGAATTGTGTTAACATACTCAAGAACCTCAGGTCTGCCCTCTGTAGAAACAACCTTCTCTAGTTCGCCCTCAGCGTCTGCCCAGCTTGCAGGTACTTCAACCTTAACGAAATCTGTAGCACCACGCTCAATAGCTGCATGGTTCATATCAACAATAGCCTGACCCTTTTTGCTGTAAGACTTTGTAGCAGCATCCTTCATATACTGAATTGCATCTTCCTTAGGAATGATGTTAGCAATTGTAAAGAATGCAGACTGTAAAATTGTATTTATACGACCGCCCAAGCCGATTTCTTTACCAATCTTGATACCATCGATTGTGTAGAAGTTTACGTGCTTCTGAGCGATTAATCTCTTCATTTTAGCAGGTAGCTTTTCTTCAAGTTCTTCACCTGACCAAGGGCAGTTAAGCAAGAAGCTACCGCCATCTTTCAAATCATCTACCATATCATACTTTGTAACATATGAAGGGTTGTGACATGCTACGAAGTCAGCCTTACTGATGTAGTATGTAGATTTGATAGGTGTGCTACCAAAACGCAAGTGAGAAACTGTAAGACCACCTGACTTCTTTGAGTCATATGCAAAATAACCCTGAGCATACATATCTGTATGGTCACCGATAATTTTGATAGAGTTCTTGTTAGCACCAACTGTACCATCAGCACCCAATCCCCAGAACTTACATGAGCTTGTACCTGCAGGTGTTGTATCAGGATTTTCAACAACAGGTAGTGATAGATTTGTAACATCATCAACAATACCAATTGTAAATCTTCTCTTAGGCTCAGCAGCCTCCATATTGCGGTATACAGCAATAATGTCACCTGGTGTTGTATCCTTTGAAGACAAACCGTAACGACCTGTGTATACATTTACACCTGAGAACTTAGAGCCGTTAATAGCAGCAAGAACATCAAGATACAAAGGCTCACCAATAGAACCAGGCTCTTTTGTTCTGTCAAGAACTGTAATATTCTTAACTGTTTCAGGTAGTTCTTTAAGCATATAATCAGCAACAAAAGGTCTGTATAGTCTTACTTTCAATAAACCAACCTTCTCGCCTTTAGCCATTAGATAGTCAATAACTTCTTCTGTACAGTCATTAACTGAACCCATAGCTACGATTACATTCTCAGCATCAGGAGCACCATAGTAATTGAAAGGCTTGTAATCTGTGCCAAGCTTTTCGTTAACCTTGTTCATATACTCAACAACGATTTCAGGAACAGCATCGTAATATACGTTACAAGCTTCTCTTGCCTGGAAGAAAATATCATCATTCTGTGCTGTACCTCTTGTTACAGGATGCTCAGGGTTAAGACTTCTTCTTCTATAAGCGTCAACTGCATCCCAGTCAAGCATATCAGCAAGATCTTCATAATCCCACATAGCAACCTTCTGGATTTCGTGAGATGTACGGAAACCATCAAAGAAGTGTAGGAATGGAACTCTGCCCTTAATTGCAGCAAGATGAGCAACAGCAGCAAGGTCCATACATTCCTGAGGGTTTGTAGAACATAGCATTGCATAACCCGTTTGACGGCAAGCATAAATATCTGAATGGTCACCAAAGATTGACAAAGCGTGTGATGTTAAAGCACGAGCTGAAACGTGAATAACGCTTGGCAACAATTCGCCGGCCATTTTGTACATATTAGGAATCATCAGCAACAAGCCCTGAGATGCTGTAAATGTTGTTGTTAAAGCACCTGCTGACAATGAGCCATGAACTGCACCAGCAGCACCTGCCTCTGATTGCATCTCTGTTACCTGTACTTCTCTGCCAAACAGGTTCTTTCTACCTGCTGTGGCATGTTTGTCCACTTCGTCAGCCATAACTGATGAAGGTGTGATAGGATAGATAGCAGCAACATCTGTAAACGCATACGCAACATGAGCGGCTGCACTGTTACCATCCATAGTTTTCATTTTTCTAGCCATGAGATTTTGCCTCCTTATAAATTAATACCCTAGGGCATAGAACAAACAATAGACTGTGGTTGTACAATACCAATATTAAACTGAAAAGGGAAAATTTATTGTTTGTAAATCTTTTCCTATAATCAATTCGTTATTCGTATAAAACCTCAACATCTTTTACAATTTTATCACTTTTGTTTTTATGTGTAAAGTGAATTTGTAATAAAAATATTTACTATTTTGTAAAAATTAAGTGATATTAAAATTATTATGCTGTAATTTATTGTTATACATTTGACAATTACATTAAATTCTAATACACTAATAATGTATAGGTGCAAAAGTTAATTATATGCCTGTATTCCATATAAAATTTTAAGGAGATAATATTTAAAATGACAGACGATTTTACGGAAAAAGGTAATACCAAGAAAAGCAACAGTTTATTCAGCAAGCTTTTTAAACACGATGAGTTTGAAACAGCAACAGATGCTGAGGACGAAGTTATAAATGTACTTAATGGGTGTTGTGAACAGGGCCTGATAGATGATAATTGCAAAATAATGATTGAGAATATTTTTAATTTTGATGACACCTGTGCAGGTGAGATTATGACCCACAGAAAAGACGTTATTGCCTGCGAAGATAACGAACCGTTAAAAGATGTTGTTGATAAGATAATAGAAACAGGTTATTCCCGTATTCCCGTTTATCACGAAGATACCGATAATATTGTTGGAATTTTATATGCTAAAGATTTACTGAAATATATATTTGAAAATATACCACAAAGCTTCAAACTTACAGACATAACCAGAGAGGTTTTTTATGTTCCAAGCTCCAAAAAGTGCAGTGAGCTTTTTGCAGAGATGGTAGCAGAAAAAATACAGATTGCCATAATTGTAGATGAGTATGGCGGAACAGATGGTATAGTTTCACTTGAAGATTTAATAGAATTTATTATGGGTAACATTCAGGACGAATTTGACCATGAAGAAGATGAAGTTCACCGTATTGCAGAAAAAATATATTCTGTAGAGGGTTCAGCAGGTCTTGATGAGGTTAATCAACTGTTGGGTTCAAAATTACCTGAGAATGAATTTGACACAATAGCAGGACTTATACTTGATAATCTTGGTAAAGTTCCAAATGAGAACGAACGCCCAATAGTTGTATGTAACGGTGTTAAATTTACTGTTGCCAAAGTTGAAAGGCGACGCATTGTAAAGGTACTTGTAGAACTTGCACACGAAAATGACAAAACAAAAGAAGACTAATTAAAAAGGAGAACATAGAAATGAGTGACAGAGGACAAAAAGCATATGACTATTTTATGCAGGGATATAACTGTTCACAGGCTGTATTGCTTGCTTTCAGCGATTTAACAGGACTTGACGAAAAAACAGCTTCGTTAGTAGCTTCAGGTTTTGGCGGTGGAATAGGCAGAACCAGAAATGTATGCGGTACTGTATCGGGTATGGTTATGGCTGCAAATATGATTAAAGGCTATAGCGACCCTAAGGACAACACAGGCAAAAAAGAAACATATGAAATGGTGCAGAACCTTCTGGAAAAATTCAAAGAACAAAATGGCTCTATCATATGTGCTGAACTTTTAGGATTAAAGCCAATGGAGAATAGCTCACCTAATCCAAGCGAAAGAACAGACGAATATTATAAAAAACGTCCCTGCCCACTACTTTGCAAGGACGCAACAGAAATTCTTGAAGAATATTTAAATTCTGAACAATAAGTAATAGTTATAATAATTAAAAGGCAGTTTACAAACTGCCTTTTAATTATTTTTGATTTAGTTTTCCACAATTTAACATTTGTAATTATAATATAGCTACGACATTCTGAAAACTGAAGATATTATCATAACTCCATCTGCACAGCTTGCAAAAATATCTCCGTCCATTTTTCTCATAAGCTGACGGCATATATAAAGACCTAAACCACTTCCACTATTTGAACCTACATTAGAGCCTCGCCAAAAGCTATCAAATATATGTGGTAATTCATTTTCTGACAATGTGCAACCACTATTAGTAATTGATACAATCAAGCAATCTTCCTCATTTTCAAACGAAATTGAAATATTATGACCATCACCATATTTTACAGCATTCTCCATTACATTCTGCAAAACTTCTATCCCACGGTCAATGTCACCTTTTAACATACAATTACTATACTTATCAATAGAAAAATCTATTTTTAAAAGGTCAAGCTTATCATTATAAAATCTGTTAATTTCGTTCATCATATCAGATAAATAAAATTCTCCATTCTGTACTTCCAAGTTCAGGAAATCATTGCTAGAAGTTTTTATTATATCATTAACATACTTCTTTATTTCATTACATTTATGTGTTATACCTACAGCAACCTCTTTCTTCTTTTGTTCATCCTTATATAAATCCTTTTCAAGTGCTTTTGCATATAACTCAATTACAGCAAGAGGAGTTTTAATATCGTGTGACATAGAAAGTAAGAGGGTTTTCTTTTCTTTTTGCAGTTGAAGCTCACTTATCTTTTGTTGTTCAAGTTTTTCTCTCAGCAAATCCATTCCCCATACAAACTTACCAAAATATTTACCGTTATTCTCTTTAAGAGGTACTTTAAGATTACCTTTGGCAAGTTCATAAGGTAATTCTTTAAGCGTATTAAAAGGTTTGATAATATTTATATAAATAAATATAAATATTAGAATAATTATAACCACTGTAATTACAAAAACTATATTTATAATCTTTATAATCTCTGTATTCTCAGGTGAATAGGAATAATCGAAACGATAAATTTCGCCATTTATTTTCCTAACTATATAGTCACTATCCTCATTGTAAAAAATATCCTCATCACTTTTCAACATTTCAACATTGGTTATATACTCACAGCTGTCAAGATATGTACTGTCGTATCCGCTGTCAGAAATTTTCTGGCTTAACCTGCTTACTTCTACACGGTATGGCTTTCCACTGTCATTTTTTAAGTTCAACAAATAAATATCAGTACCTACAAACATAGCTATAATAATAGTCAGAATAACTGCACATATAGATTTAAAACTTTTCAACGCTTACTCACCTCTACATTCATAGCGGTAACCCACGCCCCATACAGTAACAATACGCTGTGGCTTTTTTGAATTTTCCTCAATCTTTTCACGAAGCCACTTTATATGAACAGTAAGTGTTTGTATTTCGCTGAAGCTGTCAAAACCCCATATTTTATTAAACAGCATTTCTTTACTGAGAGTTTTACCTTCGTTTTCCATAAGCAAAGTAAGAAGCTCAAATTCTTTTTGAGTTATATCTATCTTGATATCGTCTTTATATAAAACTCTGCGTACACGGTCAAGCTTAATATTTCCGTCTGTTATGCAGTCGGTCTTGTATCTTCGTTTAAAAATACCATTAATTTTTGCAAGTAAAATATCAATATCATATGGCTTTTCTATATAATCATCTGCACCAAGTACAAGACCATTAATCTTATCGTCCTTTTCTGTTTTGGCACTTACAATTATGATTGGCGTATTTGAATTTTCTCTGATTTTCTTACAAACAGCCATACCGTCCATATTATGTAACATAACATCAAGCACAACCAACTTAACATTGTTGTTCTCAAAATATTCAAGTGCATCTTCACCTGTTTCACAGTGCATTACAGCATAACCTTCACTTTTAAGAAAATCACAAAGTAAAGTTCCCATTTCTATATTATCTTCAACTACAAGTACATCAATCATAATTTACCTCATTTCAGACAGCAACATTATAATTCACAGCTTACCAGCCCATCTCCATAAGCCAGTTATTCAGCTTACGTTCACGCTCTTTAAGAGTTTTTTCGTCACTGTATCTGCCAAGATTATACTCTCCTTTAATATTGCCGTCAACAATATACATAACCCTTGTACATTTTGCTGAAACCTTAACATCGTGAGTTACAAGCATTATAGTTGTGCCTTCATTATTGATTTTTGCAAGTTCTTTCATAACCTCGTCTGAGCTTGTGCGATTTAATGCACCTGTAGGCTCATCCGCAAAAATCATTTGTGGCTTGTTAATCATACTTCTACAAATGCAGGCACGTTGTAGCTGACCACCGGAAACCTCATTTATATCATTATCCGCAATTTCAATTATACCAAGCTTACGCATAAGCTGTTTACCATATTCAACTTTTTCTTTTTTAGACATCTTATTTTTCTTTGACTGACAGGCAGGAAGGATAATGTTATCAAGCACCGTAAGATTTTTGAGCATATACATCTGCTGAAAAATAAAACCCATTTCGTCAAGCCTTAATTCAGCAAGCTCTTTTGCATTAAAATCTGCTATATTTCTGCCAGAAAACAAAACCTCACCAGCTGTAACTTTATCCATACCTGAAACAGTGTAAAGTAAAGTAGATTTACCCGAACCCGACGGTCCCATAACAGCAACCATCTCTCCCTGTTCAACAGAAAAGTTTACATTTTTTAGTACATTGTTCTGACGCTTGTTTACTATATATGTTTTGCAAAGATTATTAACTTCTAAGATATTCATAATAGTTTCCTTTCTTATTCAATATTGGCTGTGTCCGAGGACTTGATTTTTCTTGTGTAAAGGGAAGTGAGGAATGCACTTACGGTTGTTGTAACAAGAATTACAAGTGGGAAGACAAGATACATTTCAACCGGATTGATAACATAGTCAACCGCAAGCTCCATACCCATCATTTTAAATATTGGGTCAATGCACAGGTGAGTCAGTGGTATTGCGAAAGTCTCGCCGATAAGCACTGCAATCATTCCCACAAATAAAAATCTCAAAGCGTGGTACGCATAGATTTTTTCGTTTCTTGTGCCTACGGCTTTCATAAGTGCAATTTCTCCCTGCTCCTTTGCGATAAAGGAACGCTCCATAAGCACGGTTATAAGTGCGGCTAAGACGATTGTAAGGATAACTATAAGGGATTTTACTGCTACAAGAGTATCTGCAACACCGAGCATATCCGCTGTTGCTTCGGCACAGGTTTGTATATTTTCGTAATCGGGGAAAATCCTCTTAATTTCTTCTATTCTCTGTTCAATTTCCTTGCTGTCAGGATTGTCCGTAAAGGTAATCTGGGTATTGATATAACCCTGTGCCTGAACATAATTTATGTACTCATCACAGTGAAGTCGTATGCCGCTTCCCTGCATATTAATAGTCTGGAAAAACGCCGAAATAATATATTCCTTATCTCCGTCAATAGTTTTAATTGTAATGGTATCACCAATATTTGCGTTTAGCTTATCCGCAGCAATTCGTGTTATTGCAATTTCATTAGTATTCTGTGGTGCTGTTCCTGCTGTGTATTTGTACATATCCATTGTCGTTCCTGTGCCGTGATAGATACGGATATTGCTCTCATTTTCCCCGAAAGATACAGGCAGATTGAACATTGTTTCCTGATAGCATTTTGCAGAAATACCATTTTCTGCAAGAGTCTGTTCCATATCATCAAGGTGCTTTTCAAGCTTTTCATGTCCGTCTTCAAGCATACATTCCGTACCCATTTTACTGTCAAGATATATGTCACAATCTGCCCATCCAAATGTTGCAGAAAGACTGCCACTGTTCATAGTGGAAACAGTTGCCGAAAGTATAAGCATAAGGGACAGACAAAGGAAAAATGTAAGGCTTATAATACTGTAACGCTTAGGGCTGCTTACAATGTCATTCAGTGCAAGGAAGGGTGCCATCGAAAGCTTTGATTTGCCTAAACTCATAAGACTCTTTTTACGGAAGCGTTCACCTGTCTGACCATTTCGGATTGCATCAATAGGAGTCGTTTTCTTAACCTTGCCTGTGCAACCATAGCAGAACAGTAAAATGACTGCGATAACAAGAACAGCACAGAGGATGTTTACCAAAATTGGACTCTGATTTCCGATAATAATTGTCTGCGAGGAAACACTCATAAGCATTTCACCGAAGGGGAAGCTAAGGGTAAGACCGATAGCCGCTCCGATTACGGAAAGCCCCATATACTTTACAAGATATAAGCCTCGGATTTTGAAATTACTGATACCAATAACCTTCATTACACCGATTTCACGGAATTTCTCAGAAAGTGTAAAGAAAATGGTAAAACGTAACACCACAAATGCTATTATAATAAGAATAATGCTTACCACAAGCAGAATACCTACCACAATCATATCAAAAATATAGCAAAATTCCATAAACGCTCTGTCCATTGTAAGAACGCTGTTATCTACAAGCGCCTTTATCTGCGGCAAAGCCGCTTCCATATCGTAAGAATATATGTAGACAAGAGTACCGCCGTAATAGTCCTCCGTATTTTCTGTGGAAAGGAAATACTCAAAATCCTCCTCACTTATGATATAACGGGTAAAGGACAGCTGATTTGAGCCGAAAAGTGCGTCCTTTATTTTACCTGCAAGAACAACTTCACGTCTCACACCGTTTAATTCTATGATAAGTTTATCTCCCACATCAACACCGAGAGCGTCAGCCTTACCCTCCGTCATATAAAACTCACCCGGCTCTACCGTTTCAAGAATACTGCCATCGGAAAGAAAATAATTCATACAAATGTCACTCTGAATCAGATTCATACCGCCCTCAATAACTATATCTTCGTCCTCATAGATAAAATTATCGGGCGATAAAAACAATATGTTCTCCGTTGCATAGCTATCTACTGCACTTGCTGAACTTACCGTTTCATCAATGTCAACAGCAAGATTTTTATTCATAGTAGCCGCAAAATAATTAGGCGCATTTGCCATTTCAAAATAACTGTCCAGTGCTGTAGTAACATTTATAATGTTGTTTACACTTGAAGAAACGAACATTGTTGCAAGTATGATAAATATAAGCAATATGGCATTCATTGCCTTTTTGCGTTTAAGGTCTTTTTTCAGAATATTAAGATACATTTAATTGCTCCTTTCATCGTTGTGACTACATTGTAGCATAGAAATTCTTAAATAATCCTTAAATAATTTAAGAAATTTATTTTTTAAAATTTGAGAAAAACAAAAATCCGCATTCTCAACTGAGAATACGGATCAATTAACAAAACTTTTAAAATTAAAAAAATCCAAACATATAGTCTGGACCAGAGAAAACATATATTAATGTTGCACCCTGAAAACTGAATAAAGAATTAACAGATTGAGAATTTCAATCGCTGAACCAACATATCTTTTGGTCAAGCTTCCGACCTATTAGTACTGCCAAGCTGAATGCCTCACGGCACTTACACACGCAGCCTATCAACCTCGTAGTCTACAAGGGGTCTAGAGATATCTAATCTTGGAGCCGGCTTCACGCTTAGATGCTTTCAGCGTTTATCCGATCCACACTTAGCTGCCCAGCTGTGCCACTGGCGTGACAACTGGTGCACCAGAGGTGTGTCCATCCCGGTCCTCTCGTACTAAGGACAGAGCTCCTCAAATATCTTACGCCCACGACAGATAGGGACCGAACTGTCTCACGACGTTCTGAACCCAGCTCGCGTACCACTTTAATCGGCGAACAGCCGAACCCTTGGGACCGAATTCAGCCCCAGGATGTGATGAGCCGACATCGAGGTGCCAAACCTCCCCGTCGATGTGGACTCTTGGGGGAGATCAG
>JAXJYN010000074.1:0-2329 GCA_036306965.1 Acutalibacteraceae bacterium | reverse complement strand
TTTTGTTCTTGAGTTTCTCGCTGTCGGCTCGCTTACCTTTTGCATTTTTATTTCATTTGTCAAGAGCGACGGTCTGCTTTATCTTTCCTTGTGTAACACATCTATTGTAATCCTACACTTGCAGGTATTACAAGTCAGAAAACACAGTTGTCGGTGCTATCTTGCGTTGATAATGTGGACAAGGAAATAGAGCAGAAAGACGGCGAGCAGGATAAACTTGGATATGAAACAGATTATCCAACCGAACGAATTGATGGCAATACAGTGACAGATGATTTTCAACCTGAGGTTCAGGGGAAATCATTAAATGGTGCTCAAACACAAAGCCTTATTGCTATAATGGCACAGTTTACATCTGGTGCATTGTCTGAGGGTCAGGCTATTAATCTTATTTCAACAGCAATAGGTATCAGCAAGGACGAGGCAAGGGCAATTTTAAACGGTGATGTTATTTGATGTA
The DNA here is from genome assembly GCA_036306965.1 of Acutalibacteraceae bacterium. Taxonomy (GTDB): domain Bacteria; phylum Bacillota; class Clostridia; order Oscillospirales; family Acutalibacteraceae; genus CAG-964. The sequence continues at coordinate 1,869 of JAXJYN010000074.1, read as the reverse complement.
CTGGGAAGATAGGCAAAAACAGCTTAATAAACAGCTTGAAAAGGATGAAGAAAAGCTGAAAATTAAGCTATCAAAAAGCTATGATATACAGCAGAAAAAGCTGGAAAAAGAGATAGCAAGCTATTACCAAACCTATGGCGAAAACAATGTAATTGAATACCGTAAGCTGATGGAGAATTTATCATACGAGGATAAACAGCTTCTTCTACAACGTATGGACGAGTTTGCAGAGAAATACCCACAGTATGCACATCTAATGCCAGTGCGTGAGAGTATCTACAAGTTAAACCGATTAGAGGGCTTGCAGACAAGTATTAAAATGCAACAGTTTGAAATTGGTGCAATAGATAATGCAGAGCTACAAAGCCACCTTGAACAGCTGGCTGTACGCAGTGCAAATTCATCAGCTGAACAGCTTGGCTTTGGCAAGAATTTTTATACTGTTAACTCTGACCTTATAACTAAAACAGTAAATAAGCAGTGGGCAGACGGTAAAAACTTTTCAGAGCGAATATGGGATAATAGAAGTAAACTTGCCGACTACCTCAATAATGATTTTGCTATGGCTATTGCACGAGGTGACAGCTACGAAAAGTGTATAAAAGCACTGGGCGAGCGTTTCAGCAAAGTATTACGCAATGACATATACAGGCTTATATACACCGAGGGTACATTTGTACAGAATGAAGCAAGCATTACACCATTTGAAGAAGACTTTGAAGAATACCAAATCAGCATAGCAGACGAAAAAGCCTGTAAGCTCTGTAAGGATATGCAGGGTAAGAAATTCAGCATAAAAGACCGTAAAGCAGGAATAAATTTTCCACCGTTCCACAGCTGGTGCAGGTGCAGTTACACCATTGCAGTTGATGACTGGGATAAGTGGATGGATGATTATGTGGAGAAGCATGGCAAAGAGCCTGAAAACTCTGTTAAATCTGTTGCAAATTCGAGTGAAAGTGGTATAATAGAACTTAAAGATAATGGTTCTCTATATAAGCCTGTAACAAAAGAGAGTATTAATAAAATTCCTAAACTTAATATATTTTCAAATGATACTCTAAATAGTTTACATCAACAAGCAAGTAAGGATTTACTTAGTGAAGTTTCAAAACATAAACCAGTTGGAGTTGAGGTATCAAGAGTTTACGATAAAAATATGAAACCAATAAAAGGTTGTGGATATGTTGTTGGTGATGTGGGTAGAGTTAAAATAGATAATCCTAATGTTCTGTACCACGCATTTCATAATCACGGAAGTGGTGAAACTTTTAGTTTCTCTGATATTTGGAAATTTGCACAAAATGGCGATATGCTTAGTCTTACGGCTGTAGGGAATACAGGAAGTAAATTTGTAATAGCTAGAACTGATAAAAGCAACGATGATGCTTATAAAATTTTCCTAAACAATAAAGCTAAAGAGGTTATTTATTCAGCAAATGGAACTGATTTTACATATCAAATGATTAATGACATCCAACACGGGAAAATGAATAGAACTGTTATTCAAACTCTTTCTAAAAAGCAAACAACTAACTTAATGAAAGCGATATTAAAACAATCAATAGAGTGTGCAAAAGGTGGTGGCATATATGGATTTAAATACATATTCTCAACGACCTGACTGGTTAACAGATGAGATAGTTGAAGAACTAAAGAAAGATTTAGTTAGATGTTCTAACCCATATACAGAAGAAGAGGTTGAGGAATTAGAATGTGATGGGTATATTGATATAAAACGAGCAAATGCAAAAACAGCAAAAGATATCCTCGTTAAATACGGAATATTGTAATGCTAATTAACTAATATTAAAAAGGAGCAAAGCAATGCCTAAAGATGATTATTTCAAAATAGTGTATGTGATACTT
>JAXJYN010000073.1:0-30395 GCA_036306965.1 Acutalibacteraceae bacterium | reverse complement strand
CTCCCATTATCTCACCTCCAAAGTAATAATTTATTTTATTTTTTTATTCAACAGTTAATTAATTAGACAATTATCTAATTAATTAACTATCTACATTATATTCATAGGTATAAAAATTGTCAATACTTTTTTGTAAAAAAATCAAAACCACCCGTTGAACGGGTGGTTTGCACAACCCCTATAAGGGGTTATTACTGGCGTACCCCCTGTGACAGGGGGTATCGAATGTTTGACAACGCATTACTATCACTAACGGCCACTCACGAGTGGCTGTTTATTTTTGCTTACTTATTCTTATTTCCCGTAAACGGGTCAATATATTCTTTTAAGGTTAATTGATCGTACGCGCTATCTTCCTCTAGCTGATTTTGTATGTATTCTGATATTATTTTTTTATTCTTTCCCACTGTATCTACATAATATCCTCTACACCAGAAGTGTCTTGAACCATACTTATATTTTAAGTTTGCGTGTCTATCAAATATCATCAAACTACTCTTCCCCTTGAGATATCCCATAAATTGTGATACACTTAGGTACGGTGGAATACTTACTAAAAGATGTATATGGTCTGGACATGCTTCTGCTTCTATAATTTCCACCTTTTTCTGCTCACATAATTTTCTTAGTATTTGTCCGATATCTTTTCTCAGTTTGCCATATATTTCTTTTCTTCTATATTTTGGAGCAAATACTATATGATACTGACATCTATATGTTGAGTGGGCTGTTGTTCTTATTTCGTTTTTATTAATTGTCATTGTTAAATTCCTCCTTGTATCTTAGGTAATGCGTCGCCAAACACATTCCTATTATACTCGGAGGTTTTCTTTCGCTAAAGCTTTTTTCTTCCCCCAGTTGAACTGGGGGTTTTTTTCCACGCCTAAAGGCACCAAAATAGATAAATCCCCTAGCCAAAGCTAAGGGATTTATCCAGATAGTGTATTAGGGTTAATTGTAAGTTGTACGCAAATTAATCTTGTAACAGATATCCATCTTGTTACGGTTTAATTATAAACTACTTTCAGCAAAATTGCAATAGTTTTTTTCTGTTTTGATAATTTTGATATTTTCAGTATATTTAATTTTTTAAATCACTAACTTTTTTGTTTATTTCAACAAAAAGGATTTTTCACAAAATACAATTTATCCTAATACAATTAAAAATATAAACCTGTTATTTATGATTTCTTTTCAAAAGACATACAGTCTGTGCATTGGTCCTGTGTAGGGTTACATTCGTGTGTACCTACCTGAATACAATTTAATGAGCAGTTATCTTTTACACTGCAGTGATGTTTACACTGGTTTACTGTACATTTGATTGATTCGTTTGCATAAGAATTATCCATAGCTATAACTTCCTTTCAAAAATAAAAAGCTGACGTGTTACGTCGATAATATTTTATGTATAGGTCAAAATTATATTCACACCAAATTTTACCAAAATGCATAAAATATACTGAGGTGATTTTATGCTTGAGTATATAAAGGATATTATTTTCATTTTACTTTCTGTTGCAGGGCTTGTATACATATGGAAAAGCTTTATTGTTTTAATTTTAAGAAACAAGCAGGATAAAGGTGTTTTTGTTGTTATTCCTATAGATGATGTTTGTGAAAATGTAGAGCAAATAGTACGCAGTACCGCAGAACGCACATTGCTTATGGGTAACAGCAAATGGGATAGAGTAGTTTGTATTGATTATGGCTGTAACGATGATACCAAAGAAATAATTACAAGATTGTGCAGTGAATATGACTTTCTTGATTATATGAATGCAGAAACTTTTCAGAAAATATTTGCATAGTAAACGAAGCACACTGCATAAACAGTGTGCTTCAAATATTGTAAAAATCACAAATTTATTATATAATATAAAAAGATTTATGCTTGAACGCCCGGTGCAAGAGTGTCACCGTTCTTTTCAAAGTTTTCGATAGGTCTTATAAGAATGATTGGAGTAAGCTCTTTACCCTGTCCTGATGGGTTATCTCTTACGAATTTGATAAGTTCATCTTCAGGAATAGACTTACGCAAATCATCGGAACAACCAAGAAGCTCCTGTCCAAGGTCATTTGCATCTACTATAATACAACTCATACCAAGTTTTTCTTTAAGCTCGTTGCAGACACCGTTTGGATTTTCAGGAATTTTAATACCTATGTCACCGTATTCGTCCCATACCTTGTCATAAAAACCATCAAGACCACTTACTTCTGCACCTACTATTTCATAGAATACACCTTTTTTACCAAAAAGCTTTGTTACAGCACTGGCAAAACTTGCCCATAAAACTTTTGGCAAACCTGCCTCGTGGATAGCATACTGCATTTTAATGGTTTCGCCTACACCATAACCTGTATCAGGATGTGAAGCGAATTTAGACAAAAGCTTTGCCCAAAATCCTATTTTTAGTTCTTCTCTTTTAATTACTCTATTCTGACACAAAGCAATAATTTTCTCACTGGTAGAAACAATGTCACCTTCCTGATAAATCGGAGAAACATACTTTTTGAACACTTCTACATAATCCTCACCCTGCTTTACAAAGTGGGTTTTTATAGAGTGACGCATATACTTTTTCCCGTTAACCTCTACTCCGGATTTTTTACCTTCATTTGCGTAAAATTCCATTTAACACTCATTCCTTTTCTTTTGGAAATTTAAACTGTATCATCTAACCAACTAATTATAAATCAATTTGCAATATAATGCAATATTCATAAAATATAAATTTATAAAACGGAGCTTTAAAAAATGACAAATAATAAACAATTAATTGAACTTACAGGAGAAATTGAAGATATAATTTATAGAAACGACAGTAACGGTTACAGCGTTTTTGAAATAACAAGCGGAAGTGAAACTGTTACTGCTGTGGGTATGGTTCCGTCTGTAAATATAGGTGAAGAAGTAAAGCTGATAGGTAACTATAAAAAACACCCTACATATGGTGAACAATTTTCTTTTGAAGTTTGTGAAAGAACCATACCTTCAACTACCTCTGCAATTCTTAAATATTTGTCATCAGGTGCAATAAAAGGTGTCGGCCCGTCTACCGCCAAAAAGCTTGTTGAGTCATTTGGCGAAAAGACACTTGAGATTATTGAAAATGAACCCCATAGACTTGCTGAAATAAAAGGTATAAGCAAAGATAAAGCAGAAACTATGAGTAAAAGTTTACAACAAATTTTTGGTGTAAGAAAGGTTATGACAGAGCTTTCAAGATTTGGTATATCATCACATCAGTCCATAAAGGCTTGGAATTTGTATGGTAATAAGGTTCTTGAAATTATTGAGGAAAACCCCTATACATTATGCAACAATAGCTTGAATATATCCTTTGAAATTGCAGACAACATTGCAATAGAGCAAAATAGGCAATTTGATGATATATGCAGAATAAGAGCAGGCTTTTTACATATTTTAACACATAATCAGAATAATGGGCATACTTGTTTGCCTATGGATAAGCTTATTGAGGCTTGTTGTAAGTTTTTACAAATTGCTGAAGATAAAGCAAATAATACACTGAAGGATATGCTTAATGAAGGTTTATTGGTGCTTGATATAGTGCGTGAAAAGGAATTTATCTTTTTGCCCGATATGCACAACTGTGAAAGCTACAGTGCTTCACGAATTGCTATGGCACTTCGTTTTCCTGCCGAGAAAATTGATAACATAGAACAGGCAATAAACAATATAGAAAAAGAAAACAATATTAAATATGCTGAGTTACAAAGAACCGCAATAGAAATGGCCCTTTCAAAAGGTTTGTTAATACTTACAGGTGGCCCTGGCACTGGTAAAACGACTACATTGAATGCAATTATCAGTATACTGAAAGATAATGGATTAACTGTTGCACTTGCTGCACCAACAGGACGTGCTGCACAAAGAATGTCACAGGTAACAGGTTGTGAAGCAAAAACTATTCACAGGCTATTAGAAGTTATGTGGAACAAACAAGACCAACCTGTATTTATGCGTAACGAAAAAAATGTGCTTGAATGTGATGCTCTTGTTATAGATGAATTATCTATGTTAGATTCTCTGCTTTTTGAAAGTGTTATGCGTGCATTACCACTTGGTTGCAGACTTATAATGGTTGGTGACAGCGACCAGCTACCAAGTGTTGGTGCAGGAAATATCTTATGTGATTTAATAGCTTCAGGTAAAATACCTGTTGTACAGCTTAATGAGATTTTTAGACAATCTATGCAAAGTCTTATTGTAACAAATGCCCACAGAATTGTTAAGGGTGAACAGCCTATTATTGATGACACGACATCTGACTTTTTCTTTATGAAACGTACAAGCCTTGATACATTGGTTTCTACTATTTCAGACTTATTTGTAGACAGATTGCCAAAAAGCTACGGTTATTCACCTTTAAGTGATATTCAGATTTTATGCCCTAGCAGAAAGGGACAAATAGGAACATATGAAATAAACAAAGTTTTACAACAAAGCATTAATCCCAAAGAAGCTTTCAAGCGTGAGATTAATATTAACGGAACAATTCTGCGTATGGGTGATAAAGTTATGCAGAACAAAAACAACTACAATATTCCTTGGACTAAAGAAAATGGTGAAAACGGCGAAGGTGTATTTAATGGCGATATTGGAATACTCACATCTGTTACAAACAATCCAGCTACTTTACAAGTTACATATGATGATAAAGTAGCGTTTTATGACGCGGAAAGTGCTGTCGATTTGGAACTTGCTTACGCTGTTACAGTACATAAAAGTCAGGGTAATGAATTTAACGCTGTTATTATACCTTTATACAATAATCCACCACAGCTTATTTACAGAAATCTTCTGTATACCGCTGTTACAAGAGCAAAAAAACTTCTTATAATAATTGGCAGTAACAAAACACTTTATAGAATGGTGGAAAATAACAAAAAAACACTGCGTTATTCAGCTTTAAAGGATTTTATACTAAGGGAAGCTGAGTAAATAATGAATTTCAGGAAAATTTTAAACACTTGTATTAATACTGTTTTTCCACCAAGATGTCCATATTGTAATGCTGTTATAAGATTTAATCAACTTGCTTGTAATAAATGTGCTATAGAACTTCAACAAGAGAATATTATTACCACTCTCAAGCACTGTAAAAGTATTTCTCCTTACAGATATGACGGAATGTATAAAAATGCTGTATGGCATTTAAAGTTTAATAATTGTCCAAACTATGCCGAGCAAATGGCAATACCTATGTGTAGTGCTATAAAAAGTGAATTTGCTGAATATCTGAATGATAATCTCAAATTTGATTATATAACCTGTGTACCGTTTACCAGACGAAAATATAAAGAACGTGGGTATAATCAATCTCAGTTACTCGCAAAATATATTGCTATGAATCTAAATTTAAAATATGCTCCTGTTTTAATAAAAATTAAAGATAATAAAACTCAGCATAATTTACCCAGAAACAAACGACAAAAGAATGTTTCTGGTGTGTTTGACATTAACCAAAAGTATTCTGTAAAAGGTAAAAGAATATTGATTATAGATGATATTTTAACTACAGGTTCAACACTTAGCGAATGTACTGATGTACTTTATAGTAATGGTGCTGAACATATATTGTGTGCAACATATGTTACCGTAGTGGTTAGAAATACAGACGATTTGGAGCAAATATAAAAAACATAACAAATTATAAAAAGCCACGCATTTTTACCTTGCGTGGCTTAATTTCATTGATTTTTCTTCCTTTGTATATTATGTGATATTTTAAGCATTAATTTTTCCGGAACAAATCTAAGTAAAAATGTGCCTAACTTCATAGAAGTACCCGGCACTATCGACAGCTTACCTTGAAGTGTTTTTTCTATTGCATATTTTGCGACATATTCACTGCTTAAACCGTTCAATGCAAACTTTACATTTGCTACATCATTAAATTCAGTATTCACAGGGCCAGGACATAATACAGAAATTTTTACATTTGATTTTCTCTCTTTCAATTCTTCGTATATTGCCTGAGATAATCTGCGGACATAGTTCTTGGTTGCATAATATGTACTCATCAAAGGTCCTGACATATAGGCGGCTGATGAAGCAACATTAAGTATAATTCCTTTATCTTCTTTTACAAAATCCTGTAAAAAAAGTTTTGTGAGAATATGCAACGCTGTTATATTGGTATCAATCATTCTCAATTCTGTATTCAAATCTGTAGAAGTAAATTCACCGCACAAACCAAAACCTGCATTATTTATCAAAAAATCTATATCCTTGTTTTTTAACTGTTCATATAGTTTAATACAATTTTCTTTGTTTGATAAATCAGCCTGTATAATTTCAACATCTACATTTTTTATACTGTCTTTTAACTCCTGTAATCTGTCAAGCCTACGTGCAACCAATATAAGGCTATAGCCTTTTTCAGCAAGCACTTTTGCCATATCTCTGCCTATACCAGAACTTGCACCAGTTATTAATGCTTTCATATAAATATCCTCTCACCTATTGCAAAATCATTTCACAAATAAATTCTTCTCAATTTCAAAAAGTTTTGAAGCTACACTGTTTTCATAATTATAACCTATAACCTCTGTAGCAATTTGTTTTAAACTGTGTTTTGCATTCATAACAGCATATGATTTGTCAGCTATTTCAAACATAGGAATATCGTTAAAAGAATCTCCAAATACAACAAGCTCATCACATTTCAGTAATTCTTTAAGCTTCTTTATAGCGTTTGCTTTTGTAGCCTGTTTGGGCATAATTTCACACCAATATTCTGTTCTGTAAATTTCCTGCTGAAATATTGTATTGAATTTAGGATTATTTTTTATAGCGTTATATACCGGCAAAAGATTATCATAATCGTCAATAAAAGTTATATAAAAAATATCTCCACAAAAAGACTGTTCCACACTATCAACAGGTGTCATTCTTTTATCATTTGCTCTTTTTGAAAGGTAATATCTGAAACCATAACTTAACTCTTTAGTATTATCCCATAATACCTTTTCCTCACCATTTACAAATGTATAGACGAGTGGTGTATTATTATACATTTTAGCCAAAGTAATTATATCCTTAATTTCATCCGCACTAAAAATAACACTATGCAGATATTTGTCATTTACACTATCATAAATAAAAGCACCATTATAAATAATAACAGGAGCGGTTATATTTAAACCTTTTGTTACAATAGAAGATGATTTAAATGAACGTGCAGTGGCATATGTAAAAATACCTCCATTTTTTACGAATGTATTTATTGTATTTTTACTGTAATCTGTCAAACTACTTTCTTTATTTAATAAAGTTCCGTCCAAGTCGGTAATATATAAAGTTTTAATAAAACCACACCCTTAAATACGCATTTTTATTATAATTTTATTTGATAAAGTTAACAGCAAATTTTATGTTTTTTCTTTAATTATTATACATCATATTAAAATCTTTTTCAATTTTTATACAAGAATTATTACTATACTTAAAATTTATTTCCAATATAAAATCATATCAGCACTTTCGGCATAATACCTTGAAAATTAACAATTAAAAAGAATCTGCATATTATAGAATAAGCCAATAAAGAAAGGAGAAGTAAAATGATTGATAAAATTTATGATTTTTCAGAAAAAGATAATACTATGCCCTCTATACCAAAGGATGCAACAGTAGCTATGGCTTATATTCCGTTTCAAAATAATGATAAATTATATTCTACAGAACAAGGCTTTGTTTCAGGTACAATGTTCCCTGTATTAAATAAGCCCTTCAAAGGATGTGGTGATAAAAAATGAAAGAGCGTGAAATTTTAATGAGGAAGATTGCCTCAGCAGAATTTGCCATAGTTGATTTACATCTTTTTCTTGACACACACCCAAATAATTTAGCGATTTCAAAGAAAATTGAAGAATATGAGGCTAAAGCCCGTGAACTCAGAAACGAGTATGAAAGTCGCTTTGGTCCACTGTTGCCATCTGGTAATGATGGCAACAGATGGGCGTGGATATCAAACCCATGGCCTTGGGATTCGTCAATAGAGGAGGAATGCTAGTATGTGGCAATATGAAAAACGCTTACAATACCCTATCAATATAAAAAATACAAACCCTAAAATGGCACAGATTATAATTAGTCAATATGGTGGTGCTGATGGCAAAAAGATATAAAATTATGAGTTATAATTATTCATAATACTTATACTAATAATCTTAAATAAAAAAGCGCCGATATATAATCGGCACTTTTATATCAAAACAAATATTTTATTAATTCTTTAAGACTATTTATGACAGGTTTACCGGTTGTAAGCAAATCATCTTTACTTTGGTGTCCCGTTGATAATAAGATACAATCAGCACCAATTTCATTGGCAAGCTGACAATCGTGCAATGTATCGCCTATTACAACCACTTGTGAGTAGTCCTTTGTAATTTTTGAAATCACATTTATTGCACGTTCTACTTTACTTCCGACAAAATTATCATATGAGCCTGAAATACACTCCAGAAATTTGCTTACATCAAACCTTTTTGCTCCACTTTCTACAATGTCTTGATGTGAGGATGAAACCACAACCTGTTTTACATTGTTTTTTTCAAGCAATTCCATAATTTCAACTACACCATCATTTAATGGATTACTGCTGATATGTTTATTATAACCCTCGTTAAATTCTTTTTGAATTATATCAAAAGGAATTTTATCAAGGTCAAAAATATGCTCATAAAATTTGTAAATTGGTGTATCCAAATAGCTGTGATATTGTTGAAGATTAATAACAGGTAAATTTCGTTTTATCAGCATATCATTAACTGATAATAACGAAGCCTGTATATCGTCTATAATAGTTCCGTTCCAGTCCCACACCACACACTTATATTTGGAGCGTTTATCTGTATTAAGCATTTATTCCAATCTGTAAAGCCTTACGGTTAGGCTCAATAAGATGTTGCTTGCTTTTGGGCACACACTTTAAAATAGCCTTGTCCAAAGACTCAGGAGTACAAAAACCTGTTTCTTTAAAAAGCTTGCCAAGTAAAATAATATTTGAAAGACCATCAATATCATTTTCTGTAGCCAGCTTTGCAGCAGGAACATATACAATATTGATATCTGTTCTGTCACATTTTTCAGGAATCATAGAACTGTCAACAATCATTGTTCCACCAGGCACTACTCTATCTTTAAATCTTAAAAATGAAGGCAGATTAAGAGCAACAAAAGCATTTGGAGAAACTACACAAGGTGAACCGATTGGATTATCCGAAATGCACACACTGCAATTTGCTGTACCACCACGCATTTCAGGGCCATATGAAGGTAACCATGTTATATTCTTGTTGTCGTAAAGTCCACCGTAAGCAGCCAGCTTTCCTGAGAAAAGTACACCCTGACCACCAAAACCTGCAAATAATATATTAAAATCTTTACTCATTTCTCTAATCTGGCTCCTTTCTTTTCATCCTTATATACTCCAAGAGGATAATAAGGAATCATATTTTCTCTGAGCCAGTCTAAAGATTCGATAGGGTCCATACCCCAGTTTGTAGGACAAGTAGAAAGAATTTCTACTATTGAAAAACCTTTTCCTTCTATCTGGTTCTGAAAAGCCTTACGAATTGCCTTTTTGGTTTCATTTACATTTTTAACACAATCTACTGATGTTCTTTGTGCTAACGCAACACCGTCCAGTGTTGAAAGAAGTTCGCAAATTCTTACAGGATAACCTGCTTTGTCAACATCACGTCCGTAAGGTGTTGTTTGTGTTATTTGATTAGGTAATGATGTAGGAGCCATCTGACCACCTGTCATACCATAAATTGTATTATTCACAAAAATAACTGTGATATTTTCGCCTCTTGTAGCTGCGTGAACTGTTTCTGCTGTACCAATAGCTGCCAAGTCACCATCGCCCTGATATGTAAATACAACATTTTCAGGATGAGCACGTTTGATACCTGTAGCAACAGCCGGTGCTCTGCCGTGTGGTGCTTCAATCATATCACAATTAAAATAATCATAATTCATAACAGCACATCCAACAGGTGATACACCTACTGTACGACCTTCACAACCAAGCTCATCTATAACTTCAGCAACAAGTCTGTGAATAATACCATGAGTACAGCCTGCACAATAGTGGAAAGGCACATCTGTTAAAGCGTGTGGTTTTTTAAAAATTACTTCTTCCATCAACAGTCACCTCCAACTTCAATAATTTTATCAAGAACTTCATTTGGTGTAGGAATTTTACCACCTGTTCTGCCAACAAAGCTTACAGGCTTTTTACACTCTACAGCCAGCTTAACATCATCAACCATCTGTCCCATACTCATTTCTACGCTGATAAATGCCTTTGCAGTTTCTTTTAGTGTTTCAAAAGCTTTTTCCGGGAACGGCCAAAGGGTTATAGGACGCAATAAACCTGCCTTTATCCCCTTTTCTCTTGCCATATCAACAGCAGTATGAGAAACACGGGCAGACGCACCATAAGCAACAAGAACTATCTCTGCATCGTCAAGCAGATACTCGTCCCATCTTTGTTCATTCTCTTTAATAATGTCATATCTTTTATATCTGTTTACAACCAATTCTTCAAGCTCACTTGGAGTAAGGAAAAGCGAGTTAAGAACATTGTGTTCTCTTTTATTCTGATGACCACAACAAGCCCAAGGCTTGTCAATAGCCTTTGAAGTTGTTGCCTCAGGTAGCTTTACAGGTTCCATCATCTGACCAAGCATACCATCAGCCAAAATCATAGCAGGTATTCTGTATTCATCACCTTTATCAAAAGCAAGACCAACCAAATCTACCATTTCTTGAATTGTTGCAGGTGCAAATACCAATATCTGAAAATCACCGTGACCTGTTGCTTTTGTTGCCTGCCAGTAATCTGACTGTGAAGGTTGAATACCGCCAAGACCAGGACCACCACGCTGTACATTTACGATAAGAGCCGGTATATCACACGCTGCCATATAAGAGATAGCCTCTGATTTCAAGCTGATACCCGGTGAACTTGATGATGTCATTGCACGAACACCTGAGCCTGCAGCACCAAGAACCATATTAGCCGCAGCAATTTCAGACTCAGCCTGCAAATATGTACCATTAACCTGTGGCATTCTTTTTGCCATATATGCAGCAAGCTCTGTCTGAGGTGTGATAGGATAACCAAAGAAGTGTCTACAACCTGCCTGAATAGCAGCCTCAGCCAGTGCTTCATTACCCTTCATCAAAAATTTTTCTTCCATTTAGTTTCATATCCTTTCGTAATTCACCTTAACGATATACGGTAATCGCTACATCAGGGCACATAGTTGCACATGCCTTGCATCCAATACATTTGTCCGCATCTGTTAATGTTGCCGGGTGATAACCCTTAGCGTTTATCCTTGATTTATCAAGTGCGATAATTTTCTTCGGACAAGCGTTGGCACACATTTCACAGCCCTTACATAAGTCTTCATTCACTTTAATACGAGCCATTACTTTAGTCCCTTCCTTTCTAATCTAATCACTATATTATATCCAAAAATATAAAATTGTATTGTCGAAATTTGTTTATCAACACATTATCTGCCGAACGGTGGCTTTACTATAGGTTCAACATAATACAAATTGTATTTATCAAGTTCTTTTTCGCCTAGTAAATTTCGAGGTGCTGTAGCACAAAGCAAAGGTATACCAAGAGTTTCGGCTACAATTTCACCATATGCAATACCGTTTACTATTGTTTGGGCTGTTGTTTCACCCTGTAAATGAGAGTTATTTACAACATAGGTAGGCTCAAGACCACAGGCACACATAATCTCACCCAATATACCAACGGCAAGTTGAGGTGTTGCCGTAAGATTACGATACTTGTTCACAAGGTAGATAAATGTATAGTCCTCTTTCTTTATCTTTGAGGAATACCTACCAAGTGCAAACGCACCTGCATCATCTCCACCAACATCTATAATAACCCACCTGTTTTTATCAATTAGCACACTGTCTATTTCTGCTGATAATGCCGGTGTGTCTACATTTGTTCCTGCATATTTGGGAGCAACAACGTGTATTCCCTTTTCCTCAAGAATATTTCTATAATCAGAACTACGAAAATAAGGGTTAACCACGTCTAAGTCAATTAAAGCAACATTTTTCCCTGTGTTTGCCATATCAAGTGCGAGATTAAGTGAAAAATTGGTTTTACCACTGCCATAATGACCACAAATTATTGTTATTCTTTTTAATTTATTTATATCAATCATATTTGTTAATTCCATTAAATATAAAACTTAATCATTAAACTGCTATATTATTATAATCAGACATATTTACTTTATGTAAATCAAGACAAAAAAGCTTTTACAAGTGCTATTACTGCATCTACACCAAAAATAACAACTGCAACTAAAACTAAAAACAATACAACTGAAACCATTCTTACTATCTTGTTTTTGGTACTGTAATAATCCTCGCCGTCAAATTTGCCTTTTGTATTTTGTTTTTCAGCAAGCTTAGACAGGGATTCTATCTCGCTATCATCTGGTGTAATAGCATTTATTCCTATTAGAAGATTCATTGCATCAGCATAATATTCATACGGAACCAAAATATCATAATAAGCATTTTTGCTACCTGATACAGCATCTGTAGAAAACTTCTTTTTTACAGTTCTTGTACTATAGGGAATATTTCCATCTCCAAGTGCAGCACATACACGCTCTTTTTCAAAGCCTGTTGTTCTTATAATAACAACAGGAAAATTGCGTTCAGGTTCTCCATATTTTATTGTACTTTTTTTACAATTAGAGCAAACTTCCTCATTATCTTTTACAATATAATTACAGTTTTCACAATATTTCATAATATTCCTCTCGAAGCATAAATCAAACATAGTTAAGCTTTACGCTTACAATATAGTATAACAAACCATAAGTTAAAAATCAACCAAAAGATATAAAACAAAATAATTTAACTGACTGTTCATTTTTGTGGTTTTTCTCTTAATTCTTCAATAAGTGAGCAATTTGGATTAGCATAAATATAATCATTCATTTGTTTTTCTATGTTTTTAAGACAAGATTTTACATATTCCTCTGTTTTCTCCTTTGGTAAGTACCATATAATTTCTTTTTTATTGCCTTCGTCATCAAGAAATTTAACTTCATACCACAAATATGTTACATTGTCAACTGTTATAAAAGCTTTTGCAGAACACCCTGTTATACTATTTCTTTTTTCGCCCATAAAATCACCTCTTAAAATCATATGTTTTTGCTGATTATTTGATACTTAATGTTATAAAAACAAATATTCATATAAAATAAAACGGAACAGAAAGCTATACATTGTATTTAGGTAATAATTATAAAGTTTTTTTATAATATTTTATAAGGAGGTATGATTATGGATAGATTAAAGACAGCAGCGGCATATATAAGAGTATCAACAGATGAGCAAATAGAATACAGTCCTGAAAGCCAGCTGAAAAGTATACGCAATTATGCAAAATCTAACGGTTATATTCTACCTGATAAATATATTTTTACAGATGAAGGCATATCCGGTAAAAACACAAAAAATCGTACTGCATTCAATAAAATGATTGGTATGGCAAAACTAAAACCAAAACCCTTTGATGCAATTTTACTGTGGAAATTCAGCAGATTTGCCCGTAATCGTGAGGATAGTATTGTTTATAAATCAATGCTTCGTAAACAGCTTGGTATAGAAGTTGTATCTGTTTCTGAAAATATTGGTGATGACAAGATGTCGATTATTTTTGAAGCTATGATTGAAGCTATGGATGAATATTACAGCATAAATCTTGCTGAAGAAGTAAAGCGTGGTATGCTTGAGCGTGTAACCCGTGGTGAAGTTGTAAGCATTGCCCCTTTTGGATATAAAATTGTAGATAAAAAACTAGTTGCAGACCCCGAAACTGCACCAATAATAAAAATGATTTTTTCTGAATTTATAGCAGGAAATAATAAAACTAACATTGCCAGAAAATTGAACGGTATGGGAATAAAAACAAATCGTGGTAATGATTGGGATAACAGAGGTATTGAGTATATATTAAACAATCCTGTGTATATAGGAAAAATTAGATGGACACCAACAGGACGTACAAAGCGAAATTATAATAATCCTGATACAATAATTGTTGATGGTGAACATAAGGCAATAGTAACTATTGAAGATTTTGAAAGAGCAAAAGAAAAAATTACAGAAACCGCAAAAACGCATAAAAAATATACACGACAGACACCCTGTGAATTTATGCTTAGAGGCTTGTTGCGTTGTAGTAATTGCGGTGCTACGCTTGTTATGTCCTCTAATAAATCATATCTTCAATGCTGTAATTATAACCGTGGCAAATGTCATACCTCCCATAGCATATCAATTAATAAAATTAATAAAATTATAATTAGCATAATAGAAGTATCTTTTGAAACAGGTAATTTTACTTTGCAGATAAAAGACAAACCTATAGAAAATTCAGAAATTAATTTAAACAAGCTCATTACAAAAGAACAAAATAAACTTAAACGTGCAAAGGAAGCGTACGAAACAGGTGTTTATAGCTTATTGGAATATTCAGAAAGTAAAAAAGCTATTCAGGAACAAATAAACACTTTACAAATTCAAATATCAAAAAAGCAAGCACAAGAATTAGAACACAAAAAACAGTTTGTAAAAAAACATAAAAAAGCCTTAAAAATTTTAAAAAATCCTGACATTTCCGAAACTGATAAAAATAAATTTTTGCGTACTTTTGTGGACAATATTGTTTTTCATCGTTCTAATTGTTCAGTAGATATTTATTTTTATACATAATTTTTATATCTTTTTGAAATATGGTGGACCAGATGGAAGGCTTTACTTTTAGCTTGTCAAAATCGGCTTTATTAAGCCATTTTCTGTTATTTAGGTGAATTAAACAAATAATAAATTGTTATTTCTTTGTCATTGCTTATTTCAATTCTATCAATAAGTCTTGTTAATACAGCCTTATCTATTGTATCAAAATCGGCAATACTTTTAAGAATATCAATATAGTTATATTCTTTTGGCTGTTCCTCTGTTTTTTGATTAAGCTGTACTTTTTGACGGTTAAGGGTTTCTTTTTCATCACTATATTCCTGTGTCATTTCCAAAAAGTCTTTTTCCGATATAATACCCTTTACTTTATCCTCGTACAAAGTTTTTATTATATCTCTGATTTCTGAAAATCTATTGTCAATCTGAATTAGCTTTTGTTTTGTATCATCTTCTGACTTTTCAATATTAAGTTCATTAAGTGAATTGAAAAAATCTTCATCAAGTACAAGATTTGAAATACGCTTTAAATCGTTTATTACATACTGATTTAATTCTTCTTCGTGTATATTATGGCTTGAACATTCACTTGGCCCAAATTTTGAATAGGTCATACAATTCATAACCATTTTGCCTGAACTGTTGCGTCGATAAGTCATTTTTGCCCCACATTCCTTGCAAAATACAAGACCGTTTAAAAGATGAAAGCTATCCTCTCCCCTTGAATAACAAACTGTTTTTCTTACTATCATTTCTTGAACCAAAGCAAATGTTTCAGGAGAAACAATAGCTTGATGTGTATCTTCAACTATTATCCAATTACTTCGGGGAATTTTTTTAAATCTATCAATCTTGTAGCTTATTTTCTCTTGTCTTTTTTGTGTCATACATCCCATATATGTTGGATTGGTAAGAATACGCTTTATAGTTTCCTGACACCATTTATAACGCTTTACCATTGAATTTTTATATGTGCTGTTTGTAAGCTTATATTTAGCAGGGCAAGGTACACACTCATTATTTAATATTCTTGCTATTCTACTCATACTATTACCACTAACATACATATCAAATATTCGCTTTACAACCTTCGAGGCTGTTTCATCTACAACAAAATTATTTTTATTATCAGGACTTTTTAAATATCCGTATGGTGCAAATGCTCCGATAAATTCTCCGTTTATCCTCTTAGTATCCATAACGGCTCTAATTTTCTTGGAAATATCCTTAGCATACATATCATTGATTACAGATTTAAAAGGTGAAATATCATTATTTCCGTTATCTGCGTATGTGTCAATACCATCATTTATAGCTATATAGCGAACATTCTTTGTTGGGAAATATCTTTCAAGATAATAGCCTGTGTCGATATAATCACGACCAAGTCTTGAAAGGTCTTTTGTAATTACAAGATTGATTTTCTTAGCTTCAATATCTTTTATCATCTTTTCAAATGCAGGTCTTTTAAAATTAAGTCCTGAAAAACCATCATCAATATAGATGTCTATTATATTCCAGTTATGCTCTAAAACATAATTAGTTATAATCTTTTTTTGATTTTCAATGCTTTCAGACTGCCCTGCTGTTTCGTCCTCCTTTGAAAGTCTTAAATACATTCCTACATTGTAAATTTTATCTGAATAATAGTTGTCATAAGAAAACATTTTAAACGCTCCTTTTTTCTCGTTTTTGACAACCATCCACTACTTTTAAATTTATGTTATTACTTTTCAAAATACTGTTAATTATAACTTCACTTTGTAATATTTCACGCATTAAATCTTTAAATGATACACCGTTATTTTTATATACTGCATTTACCCTTACATTATTAATTTTCATAAAATCACCTGTAATAATTTATGAAAAAATTACTTGTCCTGATTACCTAATCTAATTAATTACTTTGATTTCGTATAATACATACCTGATATTATATGAAAAGAAATTTGAATTGTTACTTGTCGGCTTGAACTTTCTGCAAAATAAATCAGACGATTGCATAATTGAAATGCAACCGTCTGTTTATATAATTATATTCAATGAAAAAATTATCAATAAGGCATTAACAGAGTAATACAAGTATCTTCGTATTGTGTACCTCTATATACTTCTTCAATGGTCATTTTCACATATGTAGTAGGTATTGTTTTTCCAAAGGAAAGATTTTGCAATGAACGAACATCCGAAAGATATTTATATATTACCTCTCCATTTGAAAATTCAAAACGCATTTTTGCGACACGTCCATTTTTCTTAAACAATCCTTCGGTTTTACATAAACCATTTTTTATTGACATACCTGAAATGTACTGTGTTGTATTGCTTGAAAAAGTAATAGACTCACCAATACCTACACCGTCTACACCTTCACTCCAACAAGAACCGTCATCATAAAGCATATTTGTACATTCATAGTTTGCTTCATTATCAGGTGCAAGTGTTGATGATACTGAAATAGATATAAATACAGGTTTTTCAGTTCTATTCTCAACATTATTATTAACATTATAATAAGAAGAATCTATTTCAACATATTTTCCTTTTGACACCACCAAAGAAACAGTATCACCCTCATTCACTTCTGTTCCTGATGAAGGACTTTGTCTAATAATATAATTTTCAGGTATATTGTCACTGTATTCTGAAATATAACTTATTTTTAAGTTTTCATTTTGTAAGCGTTGTAAAGCAGATGAATATTCGTAACCAGCAACATCAGGAACTTTTACTTTTTTATCTGTTTTTTCTTCTACTGTTTCTTCTATTGTTTCATTGACTATTTTTTCTGTTGCAGAAACAGTAGTTGTAACATTTTGATTGTTTAAATCACTTTGATTATTTACATTGTCATCACTACTTCTATCCCAAAACAGATAAAGAATTATACCAATTAAAATTAGAATAATTGCTGTAAATAGAACTGACATTACTATTTTTGTTTTTGATGTTACATTTTCCTCTAAAATTCGTTGATGTAAAATCAAACTATCATCTGTGATATTATTAGTACTCTTATTTTCTTTTTTTAAGTACCCGTCACCATATATATCAGCTCCACATTCGTTACAAAAATTTGCTCCCTCACTTAGAATTGCATTACACTTGGGACATTTCACTTTAACACCTCCATACATAAAGACATCTAGTCAATTATTTAGTTTTGTACTTCTTGAGAATTATTGCAAGCATTAACCACTTGATTTTCTGCCGAAGTATTGTTTACTATATTATTTTGATTTGCCTGTTGATTTGAAAAATTGTTATATTGCTGAGGGTTATTATAATTATTTTGATTTGGTTGGTTGTAGTATTGGTTTGCATCATATGGTTGTTGATTTGACTGTGGATTATATTGTTGACCTTGTACATTATTAGGGTAGATATTTTGATTATAGTTGCTATAATACTGTGGTGTTTCAACATATGTAAACATATCACCTTTACCTTTTTTGCGTTCTATATTTATTAGAATTGCAAAAACAATATTAGCAACAGCAAGCAATAAAGATATCAAAGGAGTAGCGGTCATATTCACCAAATTAAATGTTACCGCACTAGTTAAACCTATGAACAAAACAAATACCAGCGAAACAAATAACATTGATGATGAACCGATAATCAGAAATTTAAGGCATTTTTTCTTTTTTAAAATCACTTTAGTAACATACACCCCATACATAACCATTGCAAATATAGCAAACAACAGTACTATAAGTAAAATTCCGGAAATTTTATCAGTATAAGTACCCGAAGCAAATGTGTATGTAAACAATGAGTAGCTTGATATACTACCTTCACCACCGAAAAATGAGTATATATTATCTGCTACAGGAACATCTGCCCATGTGCAGAAAGGCATAATTGCACTAAATACAGCAGTTACAGCTGAGATTATCAATAATATACCTGCTAAAGTAGGTCTTTTTACATAATTTGAGTTTGGAGTGTTATTGGGTATACTATTTGGTATATTGTTCTGAATATTGTTAGATATTGGCATACTATTTGGTGCTACATTCTGTGGTTCAAACTTAGCACCACAGTTAGCACAAAACTTTGAATTATCAGGGTTTTGACTTCCACAATTATTACAATACATAAATTATTCCTCCTCATATAATCAGTTTGGTGGTATGCAAATATAAAAATTATTGCATACCACCTTAATTATAATTTAAAGTATTATATTAATAAACCTAATCACCAAGATGGTATATAATAATTGCTAATCAAGATATATTGATTTGTATTAAAATCAAAAATATAATCAGAAGCACCATATGAAGAACTGCTTCCATTTCCTTTATTGCCATTGCTTACTGTATAAAACAATACTCCTTCTTCAAACCAGAGGTCTTTCAGTCCTTCTGCTACATATAAGTCACCTAAAACACTAGCTGAATCCTCAGCTATATTGTAAGCTATTATTCCTGTCATTTGACCTTCTGGTGCAGGCATATAGTAAACAATACCGTTATTTACTATATAATCTTCACTAAACTGCGATTTGATTTGTTCTGTTTCATTAGTATCCAAATTCACTCTATATAATGTAACACTACTATATATATCGTCTTTTGAATAATACAAATAATTATTATCTATACATACTATGTAGTTACCTTGACATATCTCTTGAACCGTGCCTGTTTCAAAATTATATGCACATATTTTATTACCGTTGATTGCATAGAATAGTCCGTTATAGTAATATTCCATGGAACAAGGTATTTCTTCACTTTTCTTTTCAAGTGTTACAGTATTTATAGTTGTACATTGTAGATTATAATCATTTAAAGCCTGATAATATAATTTGTTGTTATAATATTTACATTCTCCATTTACAAATAAATCATCAGCCAATAATTCGTCATTACTTCCATCAAACTTAATTCGATGAAGTTCTGTAACACCGTCTGAATAATCAAAAACTGGTCTGTAGTAAATGTAGTCATCAACTATCATATAAGAGCCTATCTTATCTCTTATTGATGTTGGCAAAAATGATACTGTTGAATTTTCAATATACTCGCCGGGTCTAGCCAAAGAATATGTAAGCTTGTTATCATATACTCCAGTTTTTCTCATTGTTTTAAATTCTGTATCTTCACTCGGTGTAACGTCTTCAATATCGTTATCAACGTTGTTATCCGATTCAATGATATTTTTAATTGTACCATCTATTACAGCATATAGCTTACCGTCATATATTTGCAATCTTCCGATATAGGTGTACTCTGACTTGCTAAGTAATACTGTTTCTGTGCCTGTGTTATAGTCACCTTTGCAAACATCACCGTTATCATTTACATAGAAAACTATATCTGCATTTAGATATACATAATTTAAATTTCCAAAAGGTGAATGTCCATTATTAAATTCCTCAGAATTGATATTGCTAAGTTTTGATTCTTCACCGTTTTCATCTGTACGAACATATGCACCGTTTTTAGCCTCGTAAGTGAAATTCTTATAATCAGTTAATGTGTAGTTACTTGATAGATAACCCATTTTTGAATTTGTTTCTGCAAACCAAGCCGTTCTACCACTAGCGTTTATAGGATTATCGTTAATGTCATAATAACTGATATCAATCGTATCAGAAGCAGCTGGAAGAAGTTTGTCAATTTTACCATATATAAGTTTTTCGTCATTTAAGGTGAGTGTATAAACATCTTCCTTTATAACAGTGATTGTCTTGTTATCAAAATTATACTTACACAAATTATAAAGTGCATATGGTTCTGAATTGTTTTCGTCAGCAAATTTGCCATTTTGTTGCAGATAATACAGCTCTCCGTTATAAATTACAGGGAAATTTTGATTTAGTTCTTCGGTAATAACCTCGTATTCCTTTGTTTTAATGTTATAGACTTTTAGTACTCCTGCATATGAACCCATACAATGTACAGACTTTCCTGCTGGTCTTACAAGGAAACATAGATAATTTCCAAATACATTTATATCTCTAATGCCGTATTCATCACCGAAAGAAACAATAGCAGTATTTATATCGGTTTTTAAATCTTGCTGGTATATAGTTCCACCATGAGCATAATAAATTAAGCTATCTTTACCAGCAAGCACACCACCATTTTGTATGTTTGCTGAAGAGTTACCGTTTTGCTTAGATATTTCAGTATCATTAGACTGAGCAGTGTTATTTTTTTCTTTTCCATAAGATATTAGCCCTGAAATTTCATAAACAGTATTATTAACTGATATTTTTTGTTTAACAGTAAAACTTTTATTTTCTGGTTCGACCGCTTTTGTGTTTAATATTGTAATACCTGTTATAGGAATAATCATACTTGCACAAAGTATTAATGACATTATTTTATTTGCCATTTTCTTTCTTCTAAGAATGAAAATAACAACTAATGACAATCCTGCCACCAGTAAAATCGCACCAAGTGAATAAAGCACACTCCCAGTATTAACAACAGCTTTACCATTTGAATTATTATTCTGATTTGATGATTCTGTATTACCTGCTGATGTTTCATCTTTAATCACCACTAAATTTAGAGAAATACTTTCTCCTGAACCTAGTTTGTCCACAGTTTTTGCTGTTGTATCTTGTTCATTTTTTAGCTTTAATCCATCAGGTAAAAGTGCCTCTAAAGATACATTACTAATTTCATAGTCATTAGTATTTGTGACTTTTAAATTCAGCTTTATATCTTCATCTGAATTATAACTTTCTTTATCGGATGTAATTATTGCCGATAAACCGTCTTGTGCTGTTTCAGTAGCAAATACAGTTATATTAAAGCAACAAAGTATACTTAATATAACAAGTGCCACTGAAAAGAATTTTGTTAATTTCTTCATTTTTCCTAACCTCCGTTAATTTTTATATTAACACTTAAAAACTCAAAATCATAGTAGAATAATTTCTGATATAATGGATTTATAATGTTAACCACCACTTAACTAAACGTACAGAAATATTCGTAAAAAAGAGTATTTTTCGTGCAATTACATTATATATAATCATCTTCAAATAATATACATATATGTAAAATTTGACATTAATTTTGTAAAAAATAGCATTCTATATTATGGAAATTATAGCACAAAATATAATTTTATGTTATAATTTCCATAACGAGGTGGTACTATGCTTTTCGCTGTATGCGACGATGATAAAAATATTGCAAACTACATAAAAAATCAAATAACAAAAATACATCCTACTACAACAGAAATCGTTATATTTAATTCTGCTTCTGAACTAACTGATTATGTTAAACACAGCAGACAACCCAACGCAATTTTTATGGATATATGCTTAAATAACGAAAATGGTATAAATGAATTAAGAAAAGTAAGTAAGCATATTTTAGATGTTCCTGTTATATTTATTACAGGTTATACTGAATACTCTCAGGACATTTTTATCGATTTTAAACCTTGGGGGTTGCTTCTTAAACCTATTGATAACAATAAATTAGAATATTACATAAAAAAGCTATACAGCCTTTACGGAAATAAACCTTCATCAATTTTTATTACTGTTAATGGTAAGCAAATTAAACTTCCAATTAATGACATACTATTTATTGAAAGTAATAAAAGAAAGGTTATCTATCATACAATAAACAGCAAATTTGAGGAGTATATAAAGCTTGATTCAGCAGTAGAAAAGCTTGGCACAGTTTTTTTAAGATGTCATAAAAGCTTTGCGGTAAATTTAAACTATGTTACCGAATTTTCTAAATCAAAAATTATGCTATCAACCGGAAGAGAAATCTCAGTAAGTAGAAGCTATTATCAAAGCTCAAAAGTCGTGATTTTCGAACACAAAGCTTTATTATCGGGGGTATAAAAGGAGAGATACTATGCATTCTATTTTCCAAAACGATGAATATTTACCAATCCAAATGCTACTTTATATTTTTAATGTTTTTATTATAATAACAGCCTCAATACTTATGTTAGAACGAAAATACAGTGTAAAAAAAACCATGCTATTATCTATCCTATATATATATATATCCCTTTTTCCTAAACATTTTAACAATATACCTAACTGGACTAATCAGATTTTATTAATAGCAATACCTATATGTATTATTTTTTTATTTAAAGATAAATTACACATAAAAATAATATCTTCAATCATATCTCTAATTATAATAATGGGAGCTGATTATTTTACATATTTTGTTTCAGTTGTTGCTTTTGGAAATAAAGAAAATTTTCAAAACTCCGCTGAAACATATTTAATTTCAATGATATCTCTCATATTATTTGAAATTATTTATGTAATCTTATGGAATAAATTTTATAAAAAAAGCATTTCTTTATTTTTCAAAAACAATCTAGCATTATTTTTCGCTCTTATATTGATCCAATTAATTTATCTTTTCTTTTCAATTTCAGAATATTATATAATATATAGTTATTTACCTTTTTATTTAGCAAACTCTAAACGAAGTTTTATATTTGTATATTTTTTGTTATTTATCATAATGGATATAATCGTACTATTCTTTACAAAGAGTAGCTCTGTATATCAAAAACTGCAAACGGAACGAGAAATGTTGAAGTACCAAAATAGGATTCAAAACGAATATTATGAACAAATAACCAAGAATTTTGACCAAACAGCAAAACTTAGTCATGACATAAACAATATTGTTCAGGTTATTAATATTCAATTAAACGAAAATACTGCTGAAAGTCGTAAAAAAGCAACAAAACTAACAAATGAAATCATCTGTATTATGAACAATACAAGGGTTCATAAATTTTGTGATAATAGAATAATTGATACTGTATTGTTTGATAAATCTAACCTTGCAAAAAAATATTCAATAAAAATAATTGATGATATAATTATTAATGAAATCAGTGATATTGATGATTTTGACTTATGCAGAATTTTTATAAATTTGCTGGATAATGCTATAAACGCAACAAAAAACTACAGTGGTAACAAGGAAAAAAATATTTATATTTCCTGCAAAGAAAACGGTAAGTATATTTATGTAAAATGCATCAATCCTACTTCATTAAATATAAAAACAACTGATAAAAATTCAACTTTGCACGGTTACGGACTAAAAATAATAGAGGATATAACTGAAAAATATAATGGAACTTTTAACACTAAAAATCTTGATAACACTTTTATTGCACTGATCTCTTTAAAAAAGAAATATCGTAAAAATCACAAATCATAAATACCATGTTTTGAAAGTCACAATATTCCTTCTATTCTAACTCATAAACAAGAAAGGATACATATAAAAATAAAATTCCTTATATTCAAAACAAAAGCAACAGTTACTTAGAATGTAAACGTAACCGTTGCTTTTGTTTTAAAATTTATGTTTACATGCAGGCAATGAGCAGCTATGCAACTGTTCATTGCCTGTGATTTTAAAGTAATAGATAGTTGATTTTTAGTATTTGCTATAAATTCAGTTTACCTATGCCCCACCATATAGCATATTTTAAAAACAAAAATGGCTTGTTTATGCGATTTTTTAAAATCGTGCCAAAAGCTCAATTCACCAGATGGTGAATTGGCTGCGTCGTTAAGATACCTGTCTCAACGCTACTCTATGCCATATCCTGAATTAAAAGCTGTATTGACAGATATAGGTTGAGAGGTGCCTTGGTTGTCGGAATTTTGATTATAGCTATCAATCTCAACCTTACCACATAGAATTTTTGCATTCCACTTGTCGGGAATAAGCTTTAGGTGAATATCAATTTCACGATTTTTGTTTATGATGATTTTATCGACTATGCTACGATAGAATGTGTCGTTCCATTCCTCGCCTATGGTGAGAGAATTTACATAAGCCTTAATCTCCTGAATTATTTTTTCTTTGTCCATAAGCCTTTGCTTGTGGGCTTTTTCTTTTTGTAATTTTTCTGATAGGCTATCGTGTTCAGCTTTTAGTCTTTCACAGGCTTTGCGATAATCAGTGGTTTCTATATCTCCTGACAAGCACATATCGAGTAGCCTTTCTTTTTTATTTTCTATTTTTTCAAGCTCATTTTCAAAGTATGCTATGTTATCTTTGCTATGGTCTGATTTGAGAACCTCTGATACAGTTGCAAGTACGCTTTCAATTATATTCTTTCTATCGGTTAATACATCTGCAATAACATATTGCAGGATTGCACGAATATCCTTTTCGTTGATTGAAACATTAGAGCAACCCACCCTTTCATTATTTTTGTTTGTGCGTTCTCTGCCATATTTCTGATGCTGGATACAGGTCCAGCTTTCATTCTGATTTCCATTTGATGAAGTATTTTTACGGTGAATAAAGGTTGAGCCACACTCGGCACAGATTATTTTTCCTGATAATGCATATCGGTTAGCAAAGCCATTTTTTGCTCCGTGTAAATTTCTTCTGCGTTCAATTTCTCTTTGTGTAGCTTCAAAAATCTCTCTTGAGATTATAGGCTCGTGGTGATTTCGTATTGTTACATACTCAACCTCGCCCTTATTGTATTTTTTACTGTGAGAAAGATAATCGGGTGTATAGGTTTTCTGCTGAATCAAATCGCCACAGTATTTTTCATTTTTCAGTATTCGCAGTATAACGGTATATGACCAATCCTTCATATAGGTTGAGGTTTTGATTCCTGCTTCACGAAGCTCCTTTGCAATGATATGAGTACCTTTACCCTCATCAAGAAACTTTTGATAAATGAGTCTTACAGTTTCTGCACCCTCTTCATTGATATACAATTTGCCGTCCCTGACATCGTAGCCGAGCATATCTCTGCCGAATACAACTCCCTGCTCCATCATTCTACGCTGTCCCCACTTAACTCTGTCAGAGGTTTTACGACTTTCCTCCTGAGCAATTGATGACATTATCGTAAGGCGAAGCTCAGCGTCAGCGTCAAGTGTGTTTATATTGTCATTCATAAAAATCACACCAATTCCGTGCCTTTTCAATTCTCTGGTGTAGCCTATGCTATCAAGCGTATTACGGGCAAATCTGCTGATTTCTTTTGTGATTATTAAATCAAATTTCTTGTTTTTTGCGTCATCAATCATTCTGTTGAAGGACGCTCTTTTCTTTGTACTTGTTCCACTTATCCCCTCATCAACATATACTTCATATAGCTCCCATAGTGGGTTACGCTTTATGTATTCATTGAAATATCTTTGCTGACTTTCTAAGGAATTAGCCTGGTCAAGATTATCGGTTGATACTCGGCAGTAAGCTGCAACCCTTTTGACTTCATTTTCAAACCTGTTTAACATTCTGATACCTCCTTTTGTAACACAAGTATATTATTTAATTTCATAATGTCCAGAGAAATTTTCAGAGTGACAACAAGGGGCTTGTTTGAAAAAAGAAAAAGTGCTGGATTTTTGTTCCAAGGCGAGTGATTTCAAGGCGAAAACCACAGAAATACTTTCGTATTTCGAGGATTTTCAACGCAGAAAGAACCGTTTTGGGGCAAAATAGACAGTGCTTTTGATTTTTCAAACAGCCCCTAGTATTGCCACTCTGCTATATTTACATTCTTTTTATACATTCCTCATACTGACTTTGAGTAAGATAACCTTTCTCTTTTAGTGCAAGAAAAATTGACCTCTTTACTTCATTTTCAAAATCCTTATTGATATTTTTCTGCTCTGCATTTTCGTTTCGGCTTTCAAAGATGATTTGCGTTTTCATCTTAATCACCTCAGTAAAAGCTATGCAGTATCAGGTTATCCTTATGCTTTTATCATCCTTTCGTTGTAGCTTTCTTTGTTAATTTAAAATGATTCATATTATCTCCTTTGTCATACATCTTTGTACCGTGAAATTCGGCTTGTAAATAGGGTTATTCGCACTTATGGAATACATAGTGTGATACAATTCCAAAAAGGTAACACCTTTTAAATTGCCCGAACGGCGTTGCCGTACGGTGTAATTCGGCAGTATCCGTGCTTGCACGGAATACGCCTTTATCCTGCTTAAAAATCCACCCTATAATCACTATCCGAATTGCCTTTACTTTTGTTTTCTAAACCTCGCCAGAAATGCCCTGATTTGCGTTATTATTTAAAATCGGATACTTTCCCGACCACTCTCAATAAATCGCACACATCGCCTAAATTTGCCCTACAAGAGCCTTACGACGATAAAAACGATAGAAACGATAAATCAGAGAGCTATATTTTTATCGTACTTAACGTCACTATCGTCACCGATTGGCTGATACTCTATTTTTAAACCACGCACATTCTTATCTCTGAACGATTCAAAGTAAACTCCGTTTTCTTCTAGCTCAGTACGCCATGTATTCATCATTCTTTTAAGAAGTCGTGCAGAAAGATTTCTATCTGAAAAAGTATTGTATTTATCAAGAAATTCTGCATTGCTTCCATTGAAGTATTTTTCTATCCTCATCAGCTCAATAAGCAGAGTCATCTCCTCGGGTAACAGCATATCAGGATTTTCTAAACTATCTGATATGAGATTCCAAGTGCAATCCTCTTTACTAAAATTTAATTCAAACTCACGATATTCTATATCTCTGCCTGTGCAAACCATAGTTGCATTATTCTGACTGCGTTTACTTTTATCGAGAGTAAATATTGTATCTACACCACCTGCAATGCCATTTGTACCTGACAGTTTATTAAGTGGGTCCTTGTCATCTTGTTTACGCATATGATGTACAAGCAAGATAGCAATTTGCAACTCATCTGCTATCTTTTTTATAGTTTCAATTTCTTTGTAATCACTTGCATAGCTTGTGTCCTTTGAGTTTTGTCTGACCATTTGTAAGGTATCAATTACAATCAGTACTGTATCACTATGTTCTTTAACAAAATTTCTTATCTGTTCTTCAAGTCCGTCAGCAAGTGAACAGCAGGAAGTAACAAAGTAAATATTGTTTGTGACTTTATCTGTGATAGTCAATAGTCTATTTTGAATCCTGCTGTGATTATCCTCAAGACATAAGTATAGAGTAGTACCTTGCGTAGTTTTAAAGCTCCAGATACTTTCACCCTTTGCAATCTTTACGCACCATTCAAGCATTAACCAAGACTTACCTATCTTTGGTGCTCCTGCGATAATTGCAAGTCCCTGTGGTAGTAAACCTTTGATTATAAATTTGGTGCTTGGTATATCCATATCAAGTAAAGTTTCTCCATCTATGGCTTCAAATCTCTTATCATTTTCCAATTCGTGTATGTTTTCTCCTTTTATTTATAATTAGTTTTAGTCCAATTTTAAGACTATCATAATTTCATCAGCTCCTTTTGCCTTCAACATATAAATGCGTGATTTTTTAAGAAACACAGAAAAGTAAGTGACAATGATTTTTCGTTTCCTGAAACATTGTGATTTCTATATATGTGTGATATACTTTAACAGAAGTTGATGTTATGGATTTGATAACTCATATGCTAAATAAAGTTAATACAACTGAACTTTTTACTGTAACCTACAAGAAAGATAATTTTATAATTAACAACAAAGAATATCCCATTGGCTATACAAGCTTTCTTGTTATGAATGAGGATTGCCGATTTATTGATGTAAAAGATTTTGAAGATTTAAAAGCTTTTGCAGAAGAACTATCAAATAATGATTTTAATAGAAAGAATTTTTTAGAATATCACAACAGAATAAATCAAGCTATCGATGTGCTAAGTCAGTATGATATTTTTAAGCTTTTAGGAATTGACGAGTGTAAAAAGAAAATTGATAAGCTGTTTACAGAAGATAAAATCAAGAGTTATGAAGAAGGTTATCAATTGGAAAAGAATGGATATAAGATAGAGAATTTCGAAAAGTTAGATTATTTAATAAAAGTAAATATTGATTTAAAAAATGCTTTTAAGATTGGATTGTTCATTGTTTCATCAGTACAGGAACTGGTTCGATATTCTTCTGCTGTTTTTCAGCTTACAAATAAAATTCTAAAAAATAACGCTCGCACTAAGAGTGAACTGGCAGAAGCGTTTAACGATTTTCTTAATGACCCATATATGAGCTTTTTATTTATGGACGAACCTTTCAGCACACGAGCAACTATTACTCCTGTGGTGGAAACCGAGAACGGTATTAGCACAATCTACAGAAGAGCTTATTATAGCAACCTCAAAGATTTTCTTATGACTGATTTATTCGAAGGATATATCAACGGGCATTATCTTTGGAGATGTGATATCTGTGACAGACATTTCTTTATGACTACAGCACATAACCAGCTGTATTGCAGTACTCCAAATTCAAAATACGGTGTGCCTTGCTCATATGTTGCAAAGCATCCTGAGATAACTAAGAGAAAAATGGCAAAGCAAAGAAAATCTGATAGTCCTTACTATGTTCTGTGGCATAAGAGAAACAGCTCTATACGCAAAAATAAAAGCCTCGGCAAATACAACGAAGCTGTATCAGCCAAGGCTAAAAAGTTGATTGATGATAAATTTGAGAGGGCACAGTTTGATTTTGACTATGCTGAAAATCGGTATGCTGAAGATATGAAGCTTTCTAAAATATATGAGGAAGCTATGAAATAAAGGTGGTGAGCTATTGCACAACGAAAACTTTAATATGTATAAGCTAAATTACGAACCTGAAAAGTTTGATAATTTCAACGATTACTTTACACGATATATTCAAACAAAAGACATAAGGTGTTTCAATGAATTTCTTCATTTCTATGAACCTATACTAAACACAAAAGCTGATAGGTACATCAAGAAAAACAGTCTTGAACAAAACAGATTAGCAGATTTAAAACAAATCTTTGCTTCGCTTTTATGGAGTGAATTACAGAGCTATGATATTAATTCTTCTCTATCTTTATTGCAGATTATAAAGTTTAAGCTTACGAAATCTTGGGATGAATACGTCAGAACAAGTTGTGGCACTACCACCATAGACAGAGAGAACAGATATAGAAACCTTAATGCAGTTATGAAGCATTATCGAATGCAACCTGTTGAGCGAACAGGTGATGAAAAGATAAAGGATATTTCAGAAAAACTGCAAATATCTGAAAAAACTGTACGTGATTATCTTGATACCTCAAAAGCATTTAAATATTCAGATGATATTAGTAATGAAAATACATTTGCAAATGAAGAGCGTGTGTTTTTATTACCTGAAGCAAACATCACCTCTAAAAGCAATGCTGAATTGATACAAAACGAAATACAAAAGCTATCACCAATAGAAAAGCGATTACTCGAACTCACAGGCGGTATAAACTTTGATAGCTTTGATACAACAGATAAAAAGACATACAAGCAAACAGCACTTATGCTTGGTTTAACAGAAAGTGCTGTTGAGAAAAAACGAAAGAGGATACTTAACAAGCTTAAATCTGCATTAGGTATGGAATAATCTCTTTTATTAGCCCACACAAATCTTTTTATCGATGGTATGCTCGTTTCTAATAAAACAAACGGCTACAAAAGGCAAATTTAATAACAAAATATAAAACGGATAGGCAATCAATTTAAGTGATTACCTACCCTTTTTTCAATTATTAACAACTTCAATTATTATTCTTGCACCTAACTGAAAGCCACACAGGAAGGCTTCTCGCTCGCTTATTCCAGATATTTCACGATTACAGTCTT
>JAXJYN010000072.1:0-9211 GCA_036306965.1 Acutalibacteraceae bacterium | reverse complement strand
TACGTTATAAGTCGGGGCTTTGTTGGAAGCTTGCTAAGGAGCAACAAGTGTTGCTTAAACTAGGGTGGTACCACGGTATTTGATTTTATCGTCCCTTTTCTCTTGCGTATTGTGGGAGAAAAGGGATTTTTTATTAAAAAGGAGAAGGTGCAAATGAATAATTCGTATAAAAAATATATTCCATTTGAACAAATTAAACTTGAAAACAGAGAATGGCCAAATAAGGTAATAGAAAAAGCACCAATATGGTGTAGTGTGGATTTGCGTGACGGAAATCAAGCACTGGTTGACCCTATGAATTTGCAGGAAAAGCTGGAGTTCTTTAAGGTTTTGTGCGATATGGGATTTAAAGAAATTGAAATAGGTTTTCCGTCAGCGTCAGAAACAGAATACGAAATTTGCAGAGAGCTTATTGAGGGCAATCATATTCCCGATGATGTTACTATACAGGTTCTTGTGCAGGCAAGAGAGCATTTGATAAGAAAAACCTTTGAGGCTATTGAGGGTGCAAAAAATGTAATAATTCACTTCTATAATTCTACATCTACACTACAGCGTAAGGTAGTGTTTAAAAAGGATATGGAAGGCGTTACCGAGATTGCAGTTAAGGGTGCAAAGCTTATTCGTGAGCTTACAGATGCTTATGAGGGTGACACAAATATTCGTTTTGAGTATTCTCCCGAAAGCTTCAGTGGCACAGAGGTAAACTTTGCTGTTGATATTTGCAGTAAGGTAATGGAGGAGCTTGGCTCAACAAAAGAAAATCCTGTTATTCTTAACCTGCCCAACACTGTTGAAATGTGTACAGCGAATACATATGCTGACCAGGTTGAATATTTTATAAAGCATTTGCCAAACAGGGAAGCTGCTATTATAAGTATTCATCCACACAATGACAGAGGCACGGGTGTTGCTGCTGCCGAGCTTGCAATGCTTGCAGGTGCAGAAAGAGTAGAAGGTACACTGTTTGGCAATGGTGAACGTACAGGTAACCTTGATGTTGTAACAATGGGATTGAATATGTTTACACAGGGTGTAGACCCTAAGCTGGATTTCAGTAATCTTCCAAAGTACAAAGAAATTTATGAGCGTTGTACAAATATGAAAATCCACGAGCGTACTCCATATATCGGCGAGCTTGTGTTTACAGCTTTTTCAGGTTCACATCAGGATGCTATCAACAAGGGTATGGAGTATATGAAGCAGTCGGGTACAGACTACTGGGAAATTCCATATCTTCCAATAGACCCTGCCGATGTTGGCAGACAATATGAGCCTATTATCCGTATTAATTCGCAGTCCGGTAAAGGCGGTGCAGCATTTGTAATGGACCATAGCTATGGTTACAAAATGCCAAAGCAAATGCACCCCGAATTTAGCGAGCTGGTACAGAAAAAGTGTGACGAATTGGGCAGAGAGCTTATTCCAAGCGAGTTGCTAGATATATTTGAAGAAAGCTACATTAATACACCACGAAAGTATGAGATTGTGGGTCATCCTGTTGTTACCGAAATTGGCGAAGGTGGCAATATGGTAAGAGTTACCGGTTTGTTGCGTACAGATGGTGACGAAAGCACAGACGTTAATATTTCAGGTGAGGGTAACGGCCCTATAGATGCCTTCTTCCGTGCTTTGGAGAGTGTTGGTGTATGTGACTATAAATTTGTGGATTATTCTCAACACGCAATATCTACAGGTTCAGACTCAAAGGCTGTTTCTTATATTCAGCTAATGACATCACGAGGCAGAAGTGTTTTTGGTGTGGGTATTTCAAGCAATATTTACCGCAGTTCTCTATTTGGTGTTCTTAATGCTATCAACAGAGCCGAGGCACATAAAGAAAAATAATTTTTAATATTAATGAAGCATCGTAAGGACTATGAAAAGTTCTTGCGATGTTTTTGTTTAAAAAGACCTGAAATTTATGTTTTATATTTTTTGATTAGAAGAATAATCGCTTTAATAAATATAGATTTACATTATGTCGCTTTATGTTATAATTGATATTAAATTTATTTGGGTATACATATTATTTAACAGGCAGGTGTTTATAAGTATGCTTTATTCTACATTATGGATATTTATGATTTTTTCGGTTTTGGGTTGGGTGTTTGATACGGTTTCAGATTCACTCAGCAACGGCAAATTTGTCAATCGTGGTTTTTTGGTTGGCCCTGTTTGTCCAATATATGGACTGTTATGTGCGGGTGCATATATTCTTAATGTGTATCTGTGTAAAGATGTTTTCTTTGTACAGCTTGGGATTTACTCTGTATTTTCTGCTGTGACTATTTTTGTGGTTAATTACATATTACACAGGCTTTTAAAAATAAGATTCTGGGATTTTTCTGATATGCAGTTTAATTATAAAGGCTACATAAGCTTGTCTGTTGCTATAATGTGGGGTATTGCACTGGCGGTTGTGTCATCTTATGTTGATGGATATATATGTTTACTTGCAGATGAATTGCCTGATTTTGTAAACCTGATTGTAGTTATTTCGTTTATGTCATTACTTTTCTGCGATATTGTTTTCTCTGTACTTATGATGTTGGGTATGCGGAAAAGGGCAAAAAAGCTTGAGAATGTTGCAGGTAAGCTGAAAAAGATAGAAAAAAATGCAACAAAGGTTATAGAAAAGAATACAGAAAAAGCAAAGCTTGGCAGTAAATTACTTAAACTAAGATTTTTTGTGCAGGATATATTCGGCAGAATTTCGCTTTTCTTTGAAAAGCTTAAAGAAAAGCTAATATATAATGATAATGTTTTTACCCAAAGAATAAGAAAGGCGTACAAAACTATAATGACAACAGAAGGAGCTGAAAAGCTTCAGCAAAGTGCCAAAGAACATATGGAAATGAATATGAAAGAGTATGAGGTTGATAAAAATTCATCAGATGATAAGCCTTTTGCATATGGACTTAGTTTAAGCAAACTGTTTCTGTTGTTCTTTGTTGGCAGTATAATAGGCTGTATTATAGAAACCTGCTTTGCACTTGTCACTTTGGGTCATTTTGAGGTTCGTGTGGGTCTTGTGTATGGGCCGTTTATACCTATATATGGTTTGGGTGCTGTATTGTTAACATTGGCACTTTCACGTTTTTATAGGTCATCTTTATTGGGCTTGTTTGCGATAAGCGGTGCTGTGGGTGCTACTTTTGAATATTTTTGCAGTTGGGTGCAGGAGCTTATTTTTGGCACAATTTCGTGGGATTACAGCGACAAACCGTTTAATATAGACGGCAGAACCTGCCTATCTTATGCTGTTATGTGGGGAATTTTGGGTGTTATATGGGTAAGAGAGCTGTACCCGATGTTTTCCAGACTTATAGAAAAAATGCCGAAAAAAACAGGCTATGTAGTTACACTGGTGCTGTTGGTGTTTATGTTATTTGATGTGTTTGTTTCTGTTACAGCACAGCTAAGAGCAAGTGAACGTGCTGAGGGTATTCCTGCTTCGGGTGCTTTTGAAAAATATCTTGACAAACGGTTTGACGATGATTATCTGAGTATAATTTATCCGAATATGGAGAGGATAGAGGAATAATATAATTTGAATTTGAACACTTTTCTAAATTCAGAATATTTTAATATTGTAATGCCTTTTGAAATCTTGAGGCTTTATAAATGCAAATATTTAAAATTATCAACAGTAATATCCTTATCATAACTATAAAATACCAAAGTGTTTGCAACATATTAAACAATATTCAGCATAAAATAATTAATAGTTGTTACAAATAACAAAAAATGCAAGAAAAATAAATATAACTTGCATTTTCGACCCGTTTATATTAAAATTATTAACAGAGAAAATTTAGTTATGTGAAGGGGATTTAAAGAATAATGAACTACCTTGAAATGTCTAAGGATGAGTTGAAGGCTCAACTTGTAGAACTACAGTCAGAGTATAAGAAATATCAGGATATGAATTTAAAGCTTGATATGTCAAGAGGTAAGCCGGGCAGTGAACAGCTTGACCTTTCTGAGGGACTGTTGAATACTGTTCTTACAAATGATGATTGTAAAGCTTTAAACGGATTGGATTGTAGAAATTATGGTGTACTTGACGGTATTCCTGAGATAAAGAAGATTTTTGCAAAGATTCTTAATGTAACAGAGAGTGAAATTATGGTTGGCGGTAACTCCAGCCTTAATATGATGTTTGATACTATTGCAACAATGATGACAGCAAATGTAAACGGTGGCACACCTTGGGCTAAGCTTGACAAGGTAAAGTGGCTTTGTCCTGCTCCCGGTTACGACAGACATTTCAGCATTACAGAGTATTTCGGCATTGAAATGATTACTGTACCTATGACACCACAAGGCCCTGATATGGACATTGTAGAAAAGCTTGTAAGCGAGGACAGCTCAATTAAGGGTATATGGTGTGTGCCAAAGTATTCAAATCCTCAGGGCGTAACATATTCAGATGAAACAGTTACACGCTTTGCTAAATTAAAGCCTGCCGCTGATGATTTTAGAATTATGTGGGATAACGCATATGTTATTCACGACATTGCAGAAAATGGCGATAAGCTGTTAAGCCTTATGGATGAATGTAAGAAGTATGGCAATGAGGATTTGCCTATTATGTTTACTTCAACTTCAAAAATTACATTCCCGGGTGCAGGTGTTGCTTGTATGGCTGCGTCTGAGAAGAATATGGAGTTCTTTAAAAAGAAATATACAGTTCAGACTATTGGTTACGATAAAATCAATATGTTGCGTCATGTTAAATTCTTTGGTGATTATGACGGACTTATGGCACATATGCAGAAGCACAGAGCATTGCTTGAGCCACGTTTTGAGGCTGTTGTTAACAAGCTTGAAAATAAGCTTGGCGGTTTTGGCATAGCCGAGTGGATTAAACCGAACGGCGGATATTTTGTAAGTGTAGACGTGCTTGAAGGCTGTGCAAAAAGAGTAGTTCAGCTTTGTAAAGAGGCAGGTGTAGTTCTTACAGGTGCAGGTGCTACATTCCCATATGGTAATGACCCTAAGGACAGTAACATTCGTCTTGCTCCAACTCTGCCTCCTGTAGAGGAGCTTGAGCTTGCTATGGATTTATTCTGTATCTGTACTAAGCTTGCAGCTTTGGAGAAGTTGACAAAATAAGCTACTATATGTAAAAAATAAACACCATTTGATATGGTTGTTAAAAACGGTAGGTTTGTGTGTTGGCACAAACTTACCGTTTTTTGTATAGTTGTTATTGATAAAGCTTGGTTAATTTATTGAATTGTAACTAAAAATGCTATTTTTAGCAAAGAAAATTAAAAAATATTTGTATTTTAAAACAGTTGTGGTATAATTGCGGTGTATGCGAACGGGAGGTATGTTTATGTCGTTCCTTGATATGTTTACACGAAAAGACAAAAATCAGCTAAGCATTATTATAGTAGGTTGTGGTAAGGTTGGCACAACCCTGATAAAAAGACTCTCTGAGGAGGGTCATAACATAACTTTTATAGACACAGACCAAAAAATTGTTGATAAAGTAATGAATGCCTTTGATGTAATGGGTATAGTAGGCAATGGTGCAAGCTATACTGTGCAGATGGAAGCCGGCATTGAAGTTGCTGACCTGTTTATTGCTGTTACAGAGTCGGACGAGCTTAATCTTTTGTGCTGTACAATAGCTAAAAAGTTTGGCGATTGTTCTGCTGTTGCAAGAGTAAGAAATCCTGTGTATAGTGAAGAACAGCCTTATTTGCGTGAAAAGCTGGGTTTGTCTATGATTATTAACCCTGAGCTTGAAGCTGCAAGAGAAATTTCAAGAATTTTGCGTTTGCCTGTAGCACTCAGCACAAGCTCATTTGCCAAAGGTCAGGCAGAGCTTATACGCTTTCAGATACCACAGGACAGCTACCTTGATGGTAGGGTGCTTTTTGAACTTCAAAAAGAATTTGACTTTAAGTTCCTTATCTGCGGTGTTGAGCGTGACGATTCTATTACAATACCAAACGGTTACCAGCGTTTTCAGGCAGGCGATATTATAACAATGGTAGCTACCGCCAGAAATGCTTATGTTTTCTTTAAGAAAACAGGTCTTGTTAAAAGACGTATTTCAAATGCAATGATTATTGGTGGAGGAAAAACCTCTTTTTATCTTTCAAAACAGCTTACAAGTATGGGCATTAATGTTACTCTTGTAGAGAATAATCAAGCAAGATGTGAAGAACTTAGTGAGCTTCTCAATGGTGTTTTGATAATAAACGGTGACGGAACAGACGAAGATTTGCTTATGACCCACGGCATTGAAACTACAGACGCTTTTATTCCGCTTACAGGTATTGATGAAGAAAATATTTTGCTTACACTTTACGCAAAGCGTGTTACAAATGCAAAGGTTATTACAAAGGTTAACAGAATTAACTTTAACAGTGTAATAAGAAGCTTGGAGCTTGGCAGTGTTATTAATCCCAGAACCCTTACAGCTGAAGAAATTATTGCTTATGTGCGTGGTATGAAAAACTCTATTGGCAGTGGTAATATAGAAACTCTTTATCACTGGTTTGACGACAGAGCCGAAGCCATAGAATTTAAGGTTACAAGTGACTCTGAGGTTACAGACACACCGCTTTGTGACCTTAAATTAAAAAGTGATTTGCTTGTTGCCTGCATAAGTCGTGACGGTAAAATAATTATTCCACGAGGACAGGACTACATAAGCAAGGGTGACAGCGTTACAATAGTAACCACACATACAGGCTTTAAAAATATAGTTGATATTTTAGAGTAAAACAGAGGGTTTATATATGAATTACAGAAGTATTTCTTTTATATTGGGTTGTATTCTTACTATTGAGGGTGTATTTCTGCTGTTGCCCTTGATAGTTTCGTTAATTTATGGAGAGTCGCAGGCATCTGCTTTTATACTTTCTACATTAATTTGTTTTGCGGTTGGTGTGGTGCTTATTCTTTTAAGACCCCAAAAGGTTGTTTTTAATGTAAAAGAGGGTTTTGCTACAGTTGCTTTAAGCTGGATTTTCCTTAGTCTGTTTGGTTGTTTACCGTTTGTAATAAGCGGAGATATTCCTAATTTTACGGATGCGTTTTTTGAAACAATTTCTGGCTTTACTACAACAGGTGCAAGTATATTGAATAATGTAGAGGCATTGTCGCACGGCTCTTTATTTTGGAGAAGCTTTACCCACTGGATTGGTGGTATGGGTGTGCTTGTGTTTCTGCTTGCGGTTATTCCGCTGGTTGCCCGTGGAGAAAGTCAGGGCGGACATATGCACCTTATGCGTGCAGAAAGTCCAGGCCCAAGTGTAACAAAGCTTGTACCAAAGGTAAGGCACACAGCCTTGATTTTATACCTTATCTATTTCGTCCTTACAGTAATAGAAATTATTATTTTGCTTATCTGCAAAATGCCGTTATTTGATGCACTTACAATTTCATTTGGTACAGCAGGTACAGGCGGATTTGGAATAAAGAACGACAGTATGGCAAGCTATTCACCTGCAATACAGTGGGTAGTTACCATATTTATGGCTATATTTGGTGTTAACTTCAATGCGTTTTTCTTTATAATTGTAAAAAAGTTTAAGGCATTTTTTACTATGTCAGAGGTAAGGTGCTACTTTGCAATAATTTTAACAGCCATTGCAATTATTATGATAAATGCTTACGACACCGCAATGTCGTTTTGGGATAATTTAAGGCACGTTTCGTTTCAGGTGTCGTCACTTATTACAACTACAGGTTATTCAACCACCGACTTTAACTTGTGGCCCTCTACCTCTAAAACGGTGCTTATAGTAATTATGTTTGTAGGTGCCTGTGCAGGCAGTACAGGTGGTGGCATAAAGGTTTCAAGATTTATTATCCTGTTTAAATCAATAAAAAATCAGATGCTTTTATTTTTGCACCCAGGTACAGTAAGAAAAATCAAGGTTGATGATAAGGTTGTAGAGCATAGTGTAATGAGAAGTGTAAATGTGTTTTTTATTACATATGTAGTTGTTTTTGCTTGCTCGGTGCTTGTGGTTTCGTTTGATAACCACGACTTTGAAACAAACTTTACAGCCGTTCTTTCTGCAATGAGCAACATAGGCCCGGGTATGGCAGATGCAGGCCCTATGGAGAATTTCGGGTTTTTCTCGCCACTGTCAAAATATGTGCTTATGTTTGATATGCTTGCAGGCAGACTAGAGCTTTATCCAATTTTGCTGTTATTCTACCACAGAATGTGGAAAGGAAGCATAGTGCATAAAAAGCAGTCAGAAATGGCTTAGTATGTAGCCTGCTTGAGTGATTATACCAATAAAAATTAAGGATATAAAATCAATCACAACTATATATAGTTGTGATTGATATGTATCAGAAAGAATTTTTGCTAAGCTTTGCTTGTTTGCGTGAGAAAAATGGAGTTTCAACAAGAAACATAAGTCTTTCTATAAAGCAGAATGTATGGGATATCAACAATACTGAAAATGGCAAGGTGATGTGGCAGTGAATTTGGCTATCGAGAAAAGAGTGGGCAAAAATATCAGAAACCTTAGGGAAAAGGCAAATTTAACGCAAGAAATGCTTTCAGCAAGGTTGCAGTTGGAGGGTTGCGACATAACAAGAAGTGCTGTTGCTAAAATAGAAGTTGGACAAAGACATTTGTACCCTGATGAGATTATTCTAATCAGAAAAATTCTTAAAACTACTTATGAAGAAATTTTCAATATTGACAAATAATAAACCAAATACCTCTGAAACAGCACTGCAATTATTTGTGGTGCTGTTTGCTGTTTATAAAACGGAAAAAGCCTAACTTAAATTATCTCTTTTCCACAAAATATCCCACAAAAGTTTGTAAATAAATAGCAATGACTTTTTGGGACTGTACCTTGTATAATATTACCGTAGGTAACTATAGTTACTTGTGGTTTGAGAATATATTTGAGAATACATAAGAAGAAAAAACGAGAAAAAGAAAAAAGAGAAAGAAAACAGAAGAAAAAGCGAGAAAAAGAAGAAAGAGAAAAAGAAGAAATATAAAAAGAAGAAATATAAAAATAAAAGAGAAAAAAGAAAAAGGAGAGGGAAAATATGATACTTAAAAAGAGTATAGCAGTGGCTTTGGCTGTTGCTATGACAGGTGCTGTTGCTGTAAGCTCGGCTTCTGCCGCTACTACAACACAGGTTCAGTCGGGTGCTTATTACAACTCGTCAGACAGCTACGCTACCTACAGCGGTGATGACCTTG
>JAXJYN010000071.1:0-43047 GCA_036306965.1 Acutalibacteraceae bacterium | reverse complement strand
GTGCTTATGTAAGAAAAATGGCAATTTCAGGAGTTATTGTGAATTATGAAAACGAAGAAATTAAAACATTAGTAAAATCAATCAGTGGAATACAGACGAATATTAATCAAATTGCAATGAGAGCAAATTCAACTAATCGTGTGTATGATGAAGATATAGAATATATGAAAAAGGTGTTACAAGATATATGGCAATCTCTAAACTCAGTCCAATCAAATCTACACTTTCTCTCGCAGTAGATTATATATTAAATCCATTAAAAACTAATTATGGAATGTACACCAATTCTTACGCTTGCCCATTAAACGGAGAATTGGTTGAAGAAGAATTTTTTAGAGTTCGCAGTCTTGGAACTGGTAAAGGAAATGTGTTGGCTCAACATATCAAACAGAGCTTTAAAGGAAATGAAGTAACTCCAGAAGAAGCAATGAAATTAGGAATGGAACTAGCTGACAAATTATTAAAAGGACAGTACCAATATGTAATTGCTACACATATAAACACTGGCAATATCCATAATCACATAATCTTTAATAATATTAGTTTTGAGCATTATCGTAGCTTTGAATATCTTGAAAATCGTGGAAAAGTTTCTTGGAAGAATTTAAGAGAACACAACGATGAATTATGCAGAGAAAATGATTTATCTGTGATAGACAATCCAAAGATAGGCAAAGGCAAATGCTATTATGAATGGCAACAGGATAAGCTCGGTACAAGTTGGAAAGCACAACTTCGATTTGCAATAGATGAAACAATAATGCAATCGGTTGATTTTGATGATTTCTTAAAGAAGCTCAGAGCTAAAGAAATTGAATGTGTTTACAATCCAGATAATGTCATAAAAATTAAATTCCGAATGAAAGGACAGGAACGATTTTCACGAGGAAAAACATTAGGTTGGTATTATGATGAACCTCAATTACGAAAGAGAATTGAGCAGTACCAAATCTTAAAAAATGGCATTAGTGGAAAAGATGTAAAAACAAGAATAATTGATACAAGCAGTGATGTGTTCCAGACCTCTAAAGGCTTATTGCATTGGGCAGATATGCAGAATATGAAAGAAGCTTCAAGAGTGCTTAATTACCTGACTACACATAATCTGAATAGTGAAAAAGATTTTGAAAGTAATGCAACCCAGACTTACAACCAACGAATGATAATCGTATCAAAACTTAACGCAACACAGAACCAAATCAATGAGCTTACTGATGCAATAAGACTACTTAGAACATATAAAAAATATAAACCAGTACACGATAGGTATAATCAAGCGATAATGAAAAGTAAGTTCCAAAAAGAAAACGCCACCGAACTTAGTAAGTACGATGACGCAGTTAATAGATTAAAAGTTTTATACCCTGATAAGAGATTACCAAATCTTGAAAAATTAGAAAATCAAAGAACTGAATTATTGGCTGAATTTAAGTCTATGAACGAAACATATAAAGGCATAGTTGAGGAATTAAAGGAAATTGAGTTTGCTCAAAAGTCAATTAATGAATATATGAAAACTATTGATAAGAAGCATTCTAAGGGAGAGTTGGAATAGGATTATTTGTTGTTGTCCTTATTGTTTTCCATAAAGGTTTTAATAGAAAGGTTTACAAGCTCATTAAGGCTCATTCCGTTCTTCTCGGCATATTCCTGAATGCCTTGCTTCTCTCCTTTTTTTACATAGAAAATGCAAGTATCATAATTCTTTGCTTTGTATTCAGAGTTTGGCTTTATCTTCTTTTGGTTAGTATGCTTTTTTCTGCAATTCTCACATACCTTTTGACTACCACTTTTTAGAATATAGGTATTACCACATTCTGGGCATATTTCTGGTTCGCCTATTGTCCTTGTTTTTTCACAGTTCTTAAT
Source organism: Acutalibacteraceae bacterium (assembly GCA_036306965.1). Lineage (GTDB taxonomy): Bacteria > Bacillota > Clostridia > Oscillospirales > Acutalibacteraceae > CAG-964. The sequence continues at coordinate 41,178 of JAXJYN010000071.1, read as the reverse complement.
TTTTTGATTATAGGTTTTTGCTCTTTCAAGTTGTCTTTGCTTACGACATTCTGGGCAGTAGCTTGCTCTGTTAGCAGTTGTATTAAATTTATTACCGCACATCTGACAGGTGAACTCTTTCATAAAAATTAACTCCTTAAAATATATATTTATGCAAGACAATGATTACATTGCTTTGTATAAGATTATATACCAAAGGTATTGTAAAGTCAATAAAAAGAAAAATAATAAAAAACACTAATTTATACTTGACAATGATAACACTATCAAGTATAATAATAACTGTAATAAATAATATTTGTTTAGAAATCGGTAAAAAGGAGAAAATCAATATGAAATATTATGTAGTGGGCAGTACCAGTTGTAGAAATATTCATACAGAAGAAGGCGATGAATTTTCAAGTTATGAGGGTACATCGTTAGAAGAAGCGAAGAAAGCTTTAAAAAACGAAAAACAAGCTTATGAAGGTTTACACCCTAGTGATAAAAAGCGTACTGTGGTTTGGGGTAGAGTTTACGATATTCCCGATGATGTAGATTTGAATGATGAAGATAGTTTGACTAATGCTTTATGTGAATGTACAGGATATGATTATATATAGAGCTAGTTAAAAACACAAAAAACCATAACAATAAAGGACAAATCATCAATACTATTTTTGATGATTTGTCCGACAATAAGAGGTTTGATTATTATGAAAAGGTATCAAGTTGTGTATAAATTCTTAGATGTAGTTGCAGTACAACAACCGTCACTAATCGCTTTGGCTAAATGGATAGCAGATAATTGCTATACCGAGAATGGTTGTTTGTATATCAAAGGTGATACTGATGAAGTTTATGTTAGAGAGTGCTAAAGGTGGTTGTAATGGCAGATAAACACAAAGATTTATTAAAGAAGCTTCGTGAACTATCTATGCGTGGAGTAGATGGAGAAAAAGAGAACGCACAAAAGCTGTTTGATAAACTATCTAAGAAGTATGGAATTAGTGAAAGTGAGCTTGATGATGAGTGTATTACTGTTCATCAGTTCACATACCACGGAGCTTTTGAAAAACGATTACTTATACAAATTATTGCCAAAGTATTAAATGCTGACCCTGATTTTTATAGTTTTTCCAGTAACTTAACAGGAAGAAAGAAGCGTACCATATTAGGAGCTGAATGTACCGAAACTCAGCGTATAGAGATAAATTTTCTTTTTGACTTTTACAATACACTGTATCAGAAAGAATTGGAGTATTTTTTAATAGCATTTATTCAAAAACACAGCTTATATAAAGAAACAGATGATGACGAAACATCTCCATCTGAATTAAGCGATGAAGAATTGCTTAAAGTCAGTTTGTTGGCTGAAAGTATGAGTTCTGAAACACCATATTTGAGAATGAAAGAGGGTACTAAAAAATGAAAGACTATTCAAATCAAAAGGCAGAAATTGCCACTATAAAGAAACGCAACATATCAATTAGCTTGTCTGATGCGGACTGCGAACGATTAGCAATCAAAGCAGGAACAGTTGGACTTACGGTTGACGAGCTTTTAAGTAATTTTATCGGTGACTTGGTGGACGGTACATATTCCAATGGCAGTGATGAGAGAATGTATGCTAATGATTGGTATGAACGCTGTGGGTTCAGCTTTGCTCCAGAGGAAACATTGTTAAATTTTCTTTTATCTTCATACTCAAGGTATGCAGAGTATGAAGACTCGTCAGTGTGCGACGAGATAAAAGAAGTGGGTTACCTACTTACTTATTATGATGAAATTCAAACACTAAAGAGTTCTATTGCTTATGCAAAAGAATTTCCAGAAGATTGTGAAAACAATATTCAGTCTTTGAAAGAAGATTTAGAGGACTACTTGATAGATTATCATTGCTGTGTAGATGAGTTTTTAGAAAAACACCCTGATGCAGATATAGAAAAAGAAATTCTCCTTTGCCGAAAATGGTTAGAGGAGTATGAAAAAATTGCCAAGACAGAGTAAAGAAAGGTAAATTGATATGAAGTATCTTAATATTGATAAGGCTATTCAGAGATATAACCAAATTGTGTGTTCAATAGGTTACGAACATATAAGTATCGGTACTAAATTTAGTGAAAATACAGAATACTGGAATATCCGAGATATGGTAGCTGAGTGTGATTATATTTTAAGCACTTATTATGAAGAAGGACACGCAAACGAAGAATTAAGACACATCGGCGAACGCAAGATGTGGGTATCTCATACAGGCAAGCTCAAAAGATTTGTTGAAGCGTATAAACCTTTTATTGATGATGTGAAATGCACACAAGGTCATTGCTCAGATTATGATAACTAAACTAATACAGACTGGAAAGAAAGAATTATAATGACACTTGAACAGATTTTAGAAAAGGAACAGGCTAACAGACATAGTGACGGAATGTATGGCATTGATGCTTGCAAGGCAAGTATTAATTTTTCAAAAAACCAATTAGGTCAGAGCTACTATATGCAGTTGGAAGAATATGTTAAAAGAGCTAACGAGGAAAGCTTTTTTAACAGAGCTATGGTGTTAGCTTGTTGGGAGCTTATAAACGAGCAGTACGCTTAATATAAAATAAACCACTTATGCCCCACTGGGGCATAAGTGTAGGAGGTGAAACTATGGAGAACAATTCATTTGATGCTAAGAGTTATATTGCTAATTACACAAACAACAGATGTAACAAACAAAGTTGTTGGTATTGTGCAGAAGCAGATAAATATAAAAATCTTGAGGATTGTCCGTTTTTTAAGTTAAAGCAGATAGCCAGAGAAAGAACAGTAACTAGCGAAGATATAACTGATGATGTAATTGAAGCATCAGGATTTAAGGATTGAGTTTTAATACATATTCATAATCGCTAGAGAGTAAGCAATTATAACAAGGAGAGATAGATAATGAACCAAGTAAATTTAATGGGCAGACTTACTGCTGACCCAGAGCTAAAGAAAACTAAAAATGACACACCAGTTTGCAATATAGTTCTTGCAGTTAATGATGCAAGAAATGAAGAAGCAGACTATTTCCCAATTGTTGTTTGGGGCAAAAAGGCAGAAGCTCTTGCAGAGTATATGCACAAGGGTGAGAAAATAGTGGTGACAGGTTATATGAAAAATCGCCACTATATCAACAAGGATAATGCTGTTTGCAAAATTACAGAGGTAATTGCTAATGAAGTGTACTTTGCAGAAAGCAACAGAACATACGAGAAAGAGCCTAAACTGGACTCAAGTTTACGAACTCAAGAAGAGTGGGAAATGATAAATGAAGCAATGTCAAATCTCCCTGATGCCCCATTCTAATTTAAAGAAAGTAGGTAACAATTTATGATTATATCTGTATCTAACCAAAAAGGCGGAGTTGGTAAGACTACCACCACAATGAACCTCGGAGTAGCTCTTACTCTTGCAGGAATGAATGTTTTGTTAATCGACCTTGACCCACAGTCAGATTTAAGCAAATATGTAGGCTTTTATGTGGACTCTGACGAGGGAATTAAGGCGATAGATGAAAAACCAACTATCAGTGATGTAATTATGGGACAAGTAACCAACAAGAAAACTGATATAAAGGACTGTATCAGACACAGCGAGGTTAATCACATTGACTACATACCTTGTGACTTAAATTTGGCAAACGCTGACCTTTATTTGGCAGGTGTTCTTTCAAGAGAAACATTGCTAAAGCGTATGCTTAACAATGAGGTTATTAAAGGATATGACTATGTATTGATTGATTGTAACCCATCATTGGGAGTTCTGCTGATGAACGCTTTAACAGCAAGTAATGGTGTTATCATTCCTGTTCAGACACAGGAGTTTGCGTATGATAAGCTAAAAACCCTTACAGACATTATTGTAGAAATAAAGGACACAATCAATCCAGAGCTTGATATAACTGGCATACTTGCTACTATGGTGGACAATACAAACGAGAGCAAGAAAGTAATTGAAAAGCTCACTACTGGCTATGGTGACAAGCTATTCAGCACCGTTATACACAGAGCGACACAAGCTACTGCTTCATCAAGACAAAAGAAAAGCCTATGCCTGTTCAGTAAAAGCAAGCTCGGTGATGAATATAAAGCTCTTGCAAATGAGCTTATATCAAACGAATAAAACCTGAAATGAGGTGTGTTAAATGACAACATTTAACTTTGGTGCAATGATTTCTCAGGAAAATCAAATTAAGCAAATACCGATAGATATGCTCATACCGTTTCATAACCACCAGTTCACCCTCTACGAGGGTGAACGCAGGGACGATATGGTGCAGAGTATTCAGCAGAACGGAGTAATGACTCCTATCGTATGCCGACCACACAAAGATGAAATAGGTAAATATGAAATACTGATAGGTCATAACCGTTGGAACTGCTCCAGACTGGCAGGACTTGAATATGTACCGAGTATTATCAAAGAGAACCTTACCGATGAAGAAGCTCAGACCTATGTTGATGAAAGTAACCTATTACAGCGTGGCTTTGGAGATTTGAAGATTTCTGAACAAGCAAGGGTAATTTCAAGGCGATATTCAGAAATGTTCTCACAGGGCAAGAGAAACGATATTTTAAACGAAATAAGAGTGCTTAACGGTGAAGCTCCTACCTCTGAACAGGAGTCAGGAAATTCCAGAGAGAAAGTTGGAGAAGAATACGGACTTAGCAGAAACACGGTTGCCAGACTTGTACGCATAAGCAAATTATTTGACGGTCTGCTTGCTTGGATTGATAAGAAGTATATATCTATCAGAGCAGGAGTAGAGTTATCTTATTTAAGCGAAGAAGCTCAGGAGCTTCTCTATGAATTTAATTCAACTGATGATGCTGAAATGGTATATAAAATTTCAGAGGGTCAAGCAAGGGACTTGCGTGTAATGGAAACTGACTGCCTACGATTGAAAGATAAACTCAATCGTACAATCATTGAACGCATATTGAAAAAAGAGAAAAAGCCAGCAGTAAAGAAAGTTAGCTTAAAACCAGAGCTTTACACTAAGTACTTTTCTGAAAAGACTCCTGACGAAGCTCAGGAGATAGTAGAACAGGCTTTACAGGCATATTTCAGCGATAACGATTAAGGAGAATTTATATGACTATTAACTACTTTATTAAAAGTTTCAACAAGCAAAATAACCATCTCACAAGCGAGATGGTTATTTTTGAAAATGGCACAGACATACCTAAGTATGCACTTAGAGAGATTAAAAACGAACCTGCTGTGAAAGTATTTTGTTACTATCAATATGATGAAAGGATTAAAGAATACGGCATACGCAATATTGATGGTCTTGAGGGTATGTACACCAACTTTTTATACTACCACCGAAATGAAAGGCTCCAGAAGCTACTGAATGAGGGAAAATTATATCTTCATATTTTACGCACGGTAGCTCGTGTTAATAAGGCTGTAAATGAGCAAGTCAAGCTATGGGAACAGAACGACAAGGAGCTTCAATTAGCTTTAAGAAATGGTGATACAGACACCTATTACGGATTGTTAAACAACCTTAGAGCAAGAGCTGAAGAAGTTATATTTCCTCAAATGCTGTATGTTTAATTTGGGAGGTACTCCAAAATGCCAAACGAACAAATAATAAAAGATAAGGTCTTATAATTATTTTGGGGTGTGTGGTTAAAACTTTTTGATATGAGTAAAATGTTGGAACAACTAAGTTTATTTATCCCAACTAACATCGAAAATCCTATGCTTGGTTTGTTTTTAGGGGTAATTGTATTATTAATTGGTTTTTTCGTTTCACAATGGTTAAATAGGCGGTGGTAATTATGAGAAGAAATGTTAAAGCAAATTCTTCTATTTACAAGCAAATAGGAGAAAATTTAAAAGAGCTAAGACTAAAAAAAGAAGTTACACAACAAGATGTTGCTGATTATCTGGAAGTAGACAGAAGCACCTACACATACTATGAGCTAGGCAAAGCAACTATGAACTACGAAAGAATGTTTAAACTTGCTGAATATTTTTCAGTTGACCTCAACACCTTGCTTTGTTACAACATTAAAACAAAGCAGAAAACTAAAGATATTCCTTGTATGCCAAATGATACGGTATATGTTATTGATTGTGTTGATAAAGAATTAAATCAGTATATTATAGAAAAATTGACTATATATGCTGTAATAGTAAGAGAAGATAAAATACTTTTAACTTGCAATGGTTCAGGATATTATCAATGGACTTTAAACGATGATGTGTTTATGAATTTTGAAGAAGCACAACAAAAATTAAATGCTTTAAAAGCGAATAATTAAATTCGTTTTTGTGCAAAACGCTCGTGCCGGTTGCTTGCATCGAGCTAGTGTAATTGTGCATAATCAACAAAAATGATAGGAGGATTTAAGTTGAAGAAAAAAGTAATTTTTATATTAATGATGGTGGTGCTAATTATCAGTACATATTTTCTTGTTGGGTGTGATGGAGATGTTTCTATTCTTAATAATTCTGCTTCTGCTAATTGTTTAATTTATACAGGATATTCTGATAAATTTTATTATAGTGATTTCGGTCGTAAAGAGGTTGATTATTTCTATGATAATAATACAAAAGTTATGTATGCTTATGGTATGCGAACTATAACTCCTTTATATAATGCCGATGGGACACTTGTAACTTATGATGAATGGTTAAGCAACCGAACCGAAGAAAACGATAACCAAAATTAAATGTTTGCTAGAATAAAAAAGGAGTGAGATTATGGGTAAATCAATAGAACCACTAAACCCTTGCCCAATGTGCAATAGTTTAGTGGAAACAGAATATCTTGAAAACAAACGCTATCGTTACAAATGCAAGGAATGTGGCTTGTGCATTGATTTTGATGCACCATCACAGTTAGTTGCAGATAAAATTTATAACAGAATTATAACAGGAAATCTATTTAAAAATAAAGAACCCACTGACAGTATGTGTGTAGAAGAAAAGATTGGTTACAGTATATTGCACGGTGAAGTCAAGATAAATGAGCTTTGTTTTGCTGAACGAACAGGTAATCGTGCATATTATATTTACTCGTTTAGATATTGCAGAGATTGTAAAAACGAAGAAGAATATCAACAAACACTTGAATTGTTACATTCGGATATTAATCGTTTGCCAAATGGTAGGCTTAGAGAAGCTCTGGAAGAAGTGTATAACAATTATTATGATTACAAGTATTATTTGAAGTGTAAAATGATGTAGTAAGGGGTGTAAAAAAGTGAGAGAAGTTATTTATTGGGCTATCGGTATGGTTATGGGTGCAAATTTAGGAGTTTTAATAATGAGCCTGTTTAAAGCATCAGATACTTGTACAAACAAGGATGGAATTAATCATAAGCTGGCTGTTCAATCCGAATATTGTCCAGTTAAGACTTGCAAGCCTGAAAAAACTTATGATGATTTAGTTAATGAAGAAAAAAACGCTTTTAAATTATTACGTGGTGAACTAATAATCAATGAACTATCTTTTGAGGAACGAATAAATCATACTATATATTATAAGGCTGCGTTGAGGTATTCTATAGATTGTAAAAACAAAGAAGAATATAATAAAATTTTCGATGTGTTGCAATCAGATATAAATCGTATATCTGACGAAGAATTAAAAATAGAATTTCAGATTTTTTATGATAGAACGAAATCTTATTTTACATTAGGAAATTAGGTTATGGGTGCAAATTTAGGAGGTTTAATAATAAGTCTGTTTAAAGCTTCAGATACTTCTACAAACAAGGACGGAGATGTTGGCAATGGAAAACAACAAAATAATAGTGCAAGGCATAAACTTTGATAGGATTGATGAGTACATAAACATAAGAAAAATAAAAAAAGAATACCGAAGCGACAAAAGGTTTTGTTGGCTCACAGCGTTGAAATATCACTCTATATTTATTATATTATTTCTTCTTATCGTAGTTGGTATTGTATTAACGATGATAGAATATCAACCAACATCAATTGCCGAGGGATACTGGTTGAGTTTATTAATATTAGGATTTGTTGGTTTTATGGGATTTATAGTTATCGGAAGATTTATACAAGCACTTAAAAACTATCAATCCGAATTAAATGTAGATTATGATTTTGACTTGTATTTTATGCTAAATCACAAATTCAAATATAGTTTGAGTAATTCAAATATAGCAAAAGGAACTTTTTTTATAAAAGAAGGTGTAAAGTGTATAGGTGACACTACTACCGACTATGTTTTATGTTATCGAAATAAAGACGAAAAAGTTAATACAGATATAAAACTCGTTGAAAATGATATAATCCAAGCTCCTGAATTTGACATTATAAGAATGACATTGTATATCCCGCAAGACTATAAAATGCCAACTGGAGAAGAAGTTTTATATGTAAATATTGATAATAAGACAAAGAAAAATTGAGACATAGGAGTGATGGCAATGAATTTCAATAATATTGAAAAGTTAATAGACAGCAACTATAAAATATCAATAGAAGCAGGCAGATATGGAAATGGATATTTAGTAGGATTAGATGCACCAAAAAGATTTTATGGAAACATAATAGCAGAGTTAATAGATATAGTAGCTAGTCCTACTGATGTAGATGCTATAAACGCTTTCAATATACTAGAAGAATTTTCAGAAAAGTATGATGGTTTTCTTTATGCAAGAGCTGATACTATCTATGAAGCTCTTTGTAAGCTAGAACAGAACGCAAGTTTTCATTGTGATAATATTGATTTCGATAGTGAAGAAAAAATATTAGAGGAATTGGCAAGAATTAAATTAGAAAGTAAATTGCAAATATAAGGAGGTTTTATTATGTTATGGATAATATTAATAGTTATTAGTGGACTATCATTTTTGTTAGGATGTATTTTATATATGTTAGGGAGAAAAGAACAATATGAATTTGTTTTTGAAATTATGGCTAAAGTAGGCTTCACAGGTTTTTTTATATTTGCTATATTTGGTACGCTGTATTCATTTAGTATAGCTTCTTCATTAAGTTTTATAAATTATTCAGAAACAGAAAGTTTATATTCCAGTGAGAAAATAGAAAATATGCAAGATAATAGAGATGTAAATGGAGAAGTTTCAGGCAATCTATTTTACACTAAAGGTCAAGAGAATACAGAGTATTACTATTATTTTATGAAGTGGGAAAACGATACGATTGTTCCAGATAAGATAAAAGCATCGGACACAAAGTTAAAATACATCGCCGATGGAGAACCTCGCATTGACACTTATGTTTATTATGAGGATACAGAAACAGAGTATTCAGACGAAGAAATATTTTGGCTTACATACCCTAGCATAGTTGACCCTGTTATTGAAGAAAAGCAAACAAAAGAAAAATCTTATAAGATTGCTCATTATGAGTTATATATACCTAAAAACAGTGTAAGTCACGAATACAATATAGATTTGCAATGATTGGGAGATGAAGTAATGATTGTAAAGCTATTAGGGTTCAATGCACAAGAGTTTATTATAAATCAAATAGCTTCTTATCAAGAAAAATTACAGATGTTCAAAAGACAAAAAAGAATAAATTGGTTATTAATATCTGCAGAGATGATTTTAATCTTGTCGGTAGTATGCCAATTTTTATATTACTTCCGTATAAAAAACAGTGTGATGTCTAGCTTAGGAATATTATTAGTAGGAATATCTGCAGGAACATTACTAAAAAACGCAATATTTGATAATATTAGTTTTTTAAAACAACCTAAAGAAGATTTTGAATTTGAGTTTATACAAGCAATTCTTGATAATAAAAATATAACATCAGCCGAAATAATTTATAATTCTATTTTGCTACAATATAATCTTAGATTTACATACGACAACAACGAGCAAAAGTGTTACTATATAAAAATCAATCTGCAAGAGAAAAAGGATATTGATGAGCTGTGGTATGATTTGAGTTCCAATACCCTTTATGTTCCACAAGAAAAATTCAACTCGGTAAAATACAGCCTTAAAATTCCTGTTGAAACATTTTTTACCGAGAACATTGATTTGAGAAACACATTATAAAAAAGGAGATTTATTTTATGAATAGAAGACAAGCTAAGAAAGTAAAGAAAAAAGCTTTAGTTAATATAAAATTTAAATTAAAGTTGATTTGTATCCTTGACCAGTTAGATAGAGAAGTTAGCATTGAATTTTTTGTTCCACAAATTTTCAACAGTTATAAATCTGCTGAAAATGCTAACTGCTCATATTATGTAAAACCTGCTAAATTGACATCTGGAGAAATTGTCTTTGAGATTTATAAAAAAGGGCAAAGTGTATATGGCATACACCCAAAAAGAATTGATACGGTTGTCGATACAGTAAGATGGGAAGAATACTGGAAGTATGAATGTACCATTATGAAAGAAAGCAGTGTAGGTTCTGGTTATGTGGATTATACTGATTATGAGCCTTATGCAGATAAATTTAATGATATGTACAACAAATACTTAACCGACAGAAGTTTTGATGATGTGAGCCGATACTCGTTACAAAATATTGCTTATGAAATAGTACCAAGAGTATTTGCATAGAGGTAACAGCGAATGAAAAGCAAACTCAAATTTACATTACCTCGAATTTTCACTTTCCCCCATAAATTAAGGAATAAGATAACTTCTGAAAAAAGTATTAATCTAAAGTGGTAAAGAATGGGTTAGTAATGAGGACTTTGATTTTGACACTGCATATCATACGATAATTAAATGTAATGCAACATTAGACCTAAATAACGATACTATTGATTTTAAACATTTATCTGTAATTTCCAAATGGCAAACTCGCCATTTGAGTATGGCTCATAAAGCGTTGGAACTGCACCTTTTTAGTGAAGCGTATCACGAAATTTGGGATGTTATAGATGATATGCACTCTGATGTAGAATACATAACAGACTCTGAGCTTCTGCTGATTAAAGAATTTTTAAAACTTTATATAGATACAGCAAAACAATATAAAAGCTCCTGCGTACACACATAAGTATGTACGCAGGAGCTTTGTGTTACCAGAATTAAAACCAATTAACGCTCGCTAAATTTATTAAGGCTGATGGTATAGAGTCTATCACTTCTAAAATTGTGTCTGATATAGTAAAAAGCACCCAAAGTATCGCTGATGTCAATGTTATGCCCACAACTAAGAATATCCCCTCAGACAACGGTGTTACCCCTGATATAACTCGATTAATTACAAAAATATCAACTCCAATAGCAGAAATAACCAGTATAGGGGTTACGAAAGTATGCAGAATTTCAAGGAGGCTATTAATTAAGCGTAGAGGAAGTGTGACAATAAACATAGCTAAAAATAATAAAATTCCGAATATACCAACTGCAAATTTTAATGGTATAATTAGTATCGTCAATAAAATATTAAATATCGTCAATAAAATATTAAAAAGTGTTATCACAGTTATTTTACCTTATCTCTCTTTTTTATTACCATAACTATTGCAACTACTGCACCGATAGCCACAAGCACACCCAACACCACTAATATAACAATTTGTGTATTGCTCATTCCACTGTCATCAGACTGAACCTCAGTAGGCTGTTCTGTTGTGGCTTCTACTATTGCTGTTGCAACCTCAGCTTCAGCGTAAGAAACCGAACTCGAAGAAGAACCAGAAGAAGCTGAACTGTAACTTTCGTTATAATCACCGACATTAGACTGTTCCGCCGATGAGCTACTACTGTCGGCTTCAGAGTAGGTTAAATCTTCGCCTTCGTAATGATACTTGGCATAAGTTTTCATAATTTTTCCACTATTATCTTTGCAAACATATTGGTCGGTTGCTTCATCGTAACTATAATAAAATTTCTCATCTGGGTTATCTACATTGTATTCGTAATAGTTATTGTTTTCGTCCTTTTCAATGGTTGTTCCTGCTTTAGAATATTTATCTTCAAGCCATTCTGAAAAGTCATTTGAAACATCACTTACAGTAACATCACGATTAATTGGCTCATAATCACTTAAAAATTCATTTAATTCATAATATGTTATTGAGGCAACTACTGTATCTCCTGTTTCTAACTCTTCATCTGGAACAGATACATAAAGTTCGTATTCCCAAAGTGCATTAAAGAGTTCTTCTTCAGTGATGTTAATAATTCGTTTTCCGTCATATTCCGAATAGGTGTTTGCAGACACTGTAAGCATTTGAGTTAACAGCAAGCATAACACAGAAAGAATTACACATATTATTTTTTTCGTTTTCATAATTTAAACCTCATTTCTATATAAATTTATTTCACTAAACATTATATAACAAAACCAATGATATAGCAAGGATTTATCATAATATTGTACTCATAATAAGATAAAAAATTGCTATACTCACACTATGGTAAGTATAGCAGATTTTTACAAATCGTGTTCTTTTTTCTTAGAGGGACTTGCCTTAGATTTTTGGCTTATCTTTTGTGCAGTAGCTTTTATTTTACCTCTGGAGAGTGGAGAGTGTCTTTCAGTACTTTGACTTTTTGATATGTATTTGTCAAGAACTTTTTCCAGTTTTGCAAAATCACAACAACGCTTCAATAAAAGTTTTGAAGTGCTTTCTTTTGGATTGGTTACTGTATCATATAGCTTTTGTGCTTTCTTCACAATTAAGTCCATATTGTCATTACACCAGTCTAACTGGTCATTAAGTAGTCCTTTATAATATCTATCTTCAGGGGTGTCTGATTGTTTAATATGTAGGTTTAAAGGAGTAATAACGCTTTGGTCAACTGGTATCATATTGTTTAAATTAATTACACCTATTACTTTTGCGTTTGCTTCATTACTATCTTTGATTTTCAAAAAATCAACACTGTTTTTCATATTCTCGTGTTTAAGCTTCGGAGAGCTTAATGGAGCACAATAATTTCTTCCGTTCACCATTACTAACACCCCCACTAAGGGTCTATTATTTTTTTGTAATTGAGGAGATACCGAACGAACATTATCATCTTTTTGTGCTAAGTTACGAACATATTTTATATCAACAGTGTAGAAATTAAGTCTTTTTTTCATAAACATTACCTCAAATATAATGAAATTGGGACTGTGTTTACACAGTCCCAAAGAAACAACTCCCACTTAATGGTAGGGTCCACCGCTCTTACAACTCCCACTTAATGGTAGGGACTACCGCTCTTACAACTCCCACTTAATGGTAGGGACTACCGCTCTTTACAGAAACCCAATGATTTCCATATGATAAGTCTATACTTATCTTCAACTATATTATACAAAAACAAATTAATTATGTCAATATAAAAATAAAAAGACTGTGATTGCCACAGTCTTTAATAGTTTCCACTTACGGTAGGACTCACCGCTCTTATTATTTCCACTTATCGGTAGGACTCACCTCTTGTACGACTTCCACTTATATGGTAGGACTCACCACTTTTACAAGAGTTTGTAAACTCTCATATGATAAGCTATAAGCCTATCTTCAATTATATTATACATAAATGACTGAATTAAGTCAAGAATTATAATGTATCATCGCAATATAAGGTTGCTGTAATAACTTCTGGCCGAGGACAGCCAGAAGCTATTACAGCACAGGTGCAAAAAAGCAATATAAGGCTTGTATAGCGTTTTTAGTTAAAAATTATAAGTTTCTTAACTCATCAATAAAAACGCTACGCAGGGCAAATTTAAGTGTTATATTACAACTTTAAATCATATAGACTTATCATCTTTGCTTTTGGATTTATTCTCTTTATTTGGTGGGTCATTTCTTCGTTCTGAAAGTATTGTTTTCTTTCCAAATAAGTGTGTTCTTTTCTCTGGTTCTTCGCTTGTTAGCTTTTTCATAGCTTCTGCATTAAGTTCATTTGTGATAAAAGAAAGTCTTTCACTTTTTTCGTTAAGCTCATCTTCAAATTCAAAAGGCTTTGCAAGAATTTCTTTTGCAGACTCATAATCTATATCAAGTTTATTAAGTTCTGATGTTTGTCTGAAAAGATGATTTTCAAATTGCGATATAGCTTTTTCAAGTTTTCTAAGATTACTTGATGCAGAGTCTGAAAAAGATACTGTGTAGCGTTCTGCACCTACTATTGTAGCTTCTAAGGTGTTAAAGAAAAATCCTTCGTTTTTCAATTCGATAGGGAAACCATAAACCTCGCCAATGCTTAAAGTTTTACCATTGTTGTTTGCACTTTTAGCAGAAGTCATTGCTGAGAACAATGCTTGTGTAGCTTCTTTTCGGTCGGTATATTCAGTACCACCGATTGTTGCTTTAAATATAGGCATATTTTCATCATCTAAAGGTATTTGCTTTGATTTTTCTATATCTGCTTTAATATTAGATATACGAGTGCAAATTTGTTCACGCTTATCAGGATAAGCATTCACTTTGTCCTCAAGCTCATACTTTGTGTTGAAATATTCTGTTCGGTACAAAGAAAGCTCGGCTACTCTGTTCTCAAGTGTGAGCTTCTCTTTGATGCGTTCATCACCAGTACAGAGTGCTTTAATCTCTGAATATGTAAGTGCTTCTTGGTCAACATCACTGCATTTTCTTGCAGGTGCTTTTGAAGTCATAATCTGGCTGATAAATTTCTGTTTCTTTTCAAGAATTTGATAACTATACGCATCAAATGTACCCTTTGTTACATATCGGAATAAATGAACATTCTTATTAATATTGCCCTGTCGCACCATTCTTCCACGGCGTTGCTCCAAATCTGAAGGTCGCCACGGTACATCTAAGTCGTGCATTGCAATAATTCTGTCTTGCACATTTGTACCAGTTCCCATTTTACCAGTAGAACCGAGTAACACTCTGACCTCACCAGAACGAACCTTTGCAAATAACTCTGCCTTTTGTTGCTCATTGTTTGCATCGTGGATAAACGCTATTTCTTTTTCTGGTACTCCCTGAGCTATGAGCTTTTCTTTAATATCATCATATATACAGAAGACACCAGACTCCTCAATAGCATCAATTTCAGCAATACTCTTTTCCTCGTTATCTTCATCGGTGTTATCATCTTTTGCGTTTTCTTTTTTTGCGTTTTTTGATTTAGGAACACCTAAATCGCAGAAAACAATCTGTGTAAGCTTTTCATCAGCAGTTTCCTTATAGAAATGTAAAACATTTGACACACATTGATTTAATTTAGTATTAGGATTGTCCTCGAAATCAGGGTTAATCAATCTTGGGTCAAGTCCTACTTTTCTTCCGTCACCTGTAATTTTAAGCATATTATCAACACTTGGGTCAACCGCTCCAGTGTTCACATCATCTGCTCTCATAGATAATTCTTCAACTAAATCTTGTTGCAATTCAGTTGGTTCAACATTGACTATGTGCAATTCACATTCAGGTACATTCAGTTTAAGCGTATCACTTGTTTTAATATCTGCAACTTGCTTGAACATAGAAATCAGTTCTGGCATATTTGCATATTCGGCAATGCGTGTACGCTCTTTAAATTTATTGCCAGTCGGAGCTAATTCATACTCCGTTTTCTGCTTACCAAATGTTGACACCCAGTTATCAAAATTCTGCATATTGTTGTGGCTTGCAAGAAAATCATATTGCAAGTACCTCATCATTGTATGCAGTTCGGTGACACTATTTGAAATTGGTGTTCCAGTTGCGAACACAACACCCTTTCCGCCTGTTTTCTCGTCAAGGTATCTACACTTCATAAATAACTCTGTAGCTCGCTGTGAAGCTCGTGAAGATATACCAGACACATTCTGTAGTTTTGTTACAGACATCAAATTTTTAAACTCGTGAGCTTCGTCAACAAATAGCTTATCTATTCCAAGTTCTTCAAAATATACTGTGTTATCTTTATTTTTGGCTTCAAGTTTATTTAGCTTATCCTCAAGACTCTTTTTGGTGCGTTCCATAGCCTTAACTAAGAATGAACTGCCATTTTGTTCTTTTAGCTCACTGATACCATTAATAATATCTCTTATTTGTTCCTTGTATATTTCCTTTTGCCTTTGAGGGGAGATAGGTAACTTTGTAATTTGAGAATGACCGATGATAACAGCATCATAACTGCCTGTAGCTATTTTGCTCATAAACTTTTGACGATTGCTTTTTGTAAAATCTTTTTTGGTAGCTACTAATATATTAGCTTTTGGATAAAGCTTCAAGAAGTCTGAGCCTACCTGTTCGGTAAGATGATTTGGAACTACAAACATTGATTTATTACAGAAACCGAGCCTTTTACTTTCCATAGCAGTTGCAATCATTTCAAAAGTTTTGCCAGCTCCCACACTATGTGCAAATAAAGTATTTCCACCGAATATTGCGTGAGCAATAGCATTTTTCTGATGGTCGTGCAACTTAATATTTGCGTTCATTTCAGGGAATGTCATTCCTGAACCGTCATACTCTCGTGGTTTAATGCAGTTAAATTCTTTATTGTATTTTTCTACAATATCATTTCTTCTCTGAGGGTCACGGAATATCCATTCTTTAAACTCTCGTCTTATTAAACTTGACTTTTGTTGCAGAATTTTCGTTGTTTCTATATCCAAAACACGAACAGTATTTCCACGGTCATCAAATACGGTGTTTCCGAACTCGTCAACCTTATCTTTGTACGCTTTAGGGTCATTTAGATTAAGGATATTTTCAAATATCTGGTAAGCATTTTTTGATGGAATACCATAGGTCTTTGTAGCAGTTACCGACCTATCTGCACTCTTATTCGTTATATTCCATCTTCCTGTGTGTTCAGAGTATTCTATCTCAATATTTTTTCTACCTTTGTTCTGCCAAGGAAACCTTGAAGGTTTATCAATACGATGTTCATTAGGTGTTTGAAAAACTTCATACATAAACTGCTGATAATACTTTATATCTAACCAAGTAGCACCCAGATTTATGTCAATGTCACCTGCTTTAAGAGGTTCTGGCTTTGCTTTTTCCAATGCAATACAGTTAGCTTGATACATAGGATTATTCATAGCACTTGCTTCAGCAAGCTCTAGCTTCTTGTAAATATCTCCTGAGAGATATTCCGATGCAGTCTGATAAACAATATTATCATCTGTAGAAAGCTCTGGAACAGGGTATATTTCACCTTGTAATTGCTCAACAAGCACATCTTCAGGAATATCTGATAACTTAGACATATACTGCAAATCAACATTACCTTTTTGGAATACCGAAACAGTAAGAGCTTCTTTTGCATTGTCTGCGTGTTCAATTACTTCTACAGGTTTTATCGTTCTTTTGGTGAACAAGTCTGATTTCTTAATAAGTTTATCTTTATCAACCTTTTCTTCCAAAGAAGAAAGCAAAGGATAAGAAGTATCATTAACAAATAGGGAACGATTTGTTTGGTTGTGAATTAAACCATAGGTTTTATTAAAATGGTCATAGGTAGCAGTTAATTTGCCTTGAAGCTCCGTAATCTTCTCATCGCTCACATAAGTTTGCTGAGCTTCAAGAAGTTCTCTAACCACACTACGCAACTCAATATAGGCTTTGGCTCTTTCGATATTATTCTTTGTATATCTTTTACCCCAAAGCTCTTTTGCACTAACTGTTTCTAAATTTTTATCTTCATTACTTCCGTAAAAATAGAGGTCTTTATCTTGCATAAAGAAGCTCTCTGCACGAAGATTTTCAGGTACATGTACTTCTTTATCAATCTTCTTTAATGGCTCTGGTTTGCTCTTTATTTCAGGTATAACACCAAAAATATGACTTACTGCATTATCTAGTAAATCGGAGAGGTTTTTATTTTCGTAAGGAACACACATTGTATCATCATTTCGTCCGTACATTTTATTACCCTCAACGATTTCACCTAAAACCATTTCACGATTTTTTACAAAATAGTTATTAATTGTGAACTCAGATGTACCCTCGGTTAAGACTCCAACATTTACCCAATCAGGTGTTTTTTCAGGCGGTGTGGAGCGTTTTTGTAAAAATATAATATCAGAGGTGACTTCTGTTCCTGCCGTCTTAAAAGCATTGTTTGGAAGTCGGATAGCACCAAGTAAATCAGCCTTTTCGGAGAGTGATTTTCTAAAGGAACTGTCTTTTTTATCTAATGTTCCTTTTGAGGTGACAAAAGCAACCACACCACCATCACGCACTTTATCTAAAGCTTTGGTAAAGAAATAATCGTGTATCTTTAAGTTCTGTGCATTATATCTACTGTCATTGACACTAAAATCACCAAACGGAATATTACCGATAGCTACATCGAAACTACCATCTTGAAAATTAGTCTTTTCAAATCCGTCAACCTTAATATTGGCTTCTGGATAGAGCTTTGTAGCAATTCTACCCGATAAGCTGTCTTTTTCAACTCCATAAAGGTTTGTGCTGTCTTGTAGTTTTTCTGGCAATCGTCCAAAGAAATTACCTACACCCATTGCAGGCTCAAGAACATCTCCACCATTAAATCCAAGATTATCTAACACTTTGTAAATGCTGTCGATAATTTCATTACTTGTATAGAAAGAGTCCAGAGTAGATGCACTTGCAGATGTGTATTCATCATCTGTCAGTAGTTCTTTAAGTTCCTTAAATTCATTCTGCCATTTTTCGTCCTTGCCCTCAAAAGCATATCTAAGACCGCCCCAACCACTATATAGCGACAATGCCTTTTTTTCTTCTGGTGTAGCATTTCTGTTTTCACTTTCAAGCGTTCTGAGTATTCTAATTGCATTTACATTGTTGCGGTACTTAGTTTTAGCACCAGAAACAGAGTTGTTATCTTCAATACGAAAGTTTTTATTGTCTGGAGCTTCTTCTGGTTGCTTAATAGTTGCTGTTGAAATATTGTTAACGCTTGGTTTATGCTCAGGAATTGGCTCATTTGATACGCTTTTTTCGCTGTTCTTTGGCTCGTCCTTTTGTGTGCTGACAGCATTATTTGTATTGATATTATTATCAAACAAACTTATTACAGGCTCAATATCAGATGTTTTTTCAGCAGTTCTTTTATTTTTAGGAACAGGATTTTTCAAATTTGTTCTGTCACCTAAAATCATATCTTGGGTAACTATATTAAGTCCGTGGTATATTCCGTCCTTTTGTGTGTTGGCAGTATTATCTGTATTGATGTTATCCAACAAACTTATTGTAGGTTCAACATCAGGTGTTTTTTCTTCAATCTTTTGTTGTGTAGGTTCGATATATTCAAATCCCATCTCCTCAATGCGTTCTTTCCAATGCCCAAAAAACGCTTGAACAGAACGAGGGGAAGTTTCGTCCTTGTTTCTCAGTTCTGCGGAAAAGTCACCATTAATCTTATGTATAGTCCATTCTTCACCCTCTAAACGAATACTATCACCAACTTGAAGCTCATCAACCGATTTTGATGTTGTTTTTTCTGAAACTAAAGGATTGTCTATCTGTTTTGCTTGTGGTGTTTCCTCAATATCAGGTTTATCAAGTTTTATATCATCAAGCAAGATAGGAACAATATCTTTATATGTTGCATATTGTTTTAGAAAATCAATAACACCACCATCACCGTCACCTATATCTTGCCTTTCAGTATAACTTGAACCGTCAGGCATATTAAGTGTAAATTTAGTTTTAGCATAACCCTGATGATACACATCATCAGCCTCAAGAGCTTTAGAAACACTACCGTATTTATCTATTTCCTTTTGACGGTTTTCTCTCCATTCTCTATCCGCCTTTTCCATAAGCTCGTCAAATTCAAATATTGAATATGTTTTTCCACTTTCAAAGGCTGTGTGTTCACTCCATTCACAAGTAATGGTTGGACGGATTGTTTCTTCTTCAATGTTCAAATCTGTTGTGATTGGATTTTCAGACTTCATTCCTAACACTACTTGCTTATTAATACTATATCCGTCTAACACATAGTGGTTTTTCTTCAAGTAATCTACTAATTTATTAGCAGTATCAAAAGAGTTAAGCATAACTTCATTTAGTTTACTTCCATTTTTCATATCAGCCATAAGCTCATATCTGTTTTCTTGTTCATTAAAAGTTATATACTCGTTGAAAAATTCATTTTTTCGTGCATCGTGTATCTTCATAGGAATGTTTTCTAAGCTATTGTCTTTATTTTCAACTCTTTTAATTGATGCTTTATCATTATGAGCTTCTGCAACAATTTCTTGATACATATTTTCTAAAGTGTAATCTAACACTGCTGAATAAAGACTCTCTCCGACTTCTTGCCAAGAACAAGAATACTCCATATCTTCTAATGAGAATATAACTCCTGTATCATTGGAGCTTAAATGAATATCACGCTCAACCCCCTCTAATGAAATAAAGCGGTTTAGATAACCAATTTCACGCTTAGCAACATTTTCGTGTGTATCTCTTGGATGAGCTTCTTTAAGCCAAGAATTATCAACAATACCAAACGCATAAGCAATATCAGTGATTTCATCACTCGCAAATTGTTGTCTGAGTGTTTTCCCAAGATTATTATTTTCGCTTAAATATTCTGAAAGACTAACTTGGTTTTCTAATTCTTTTTCTTTGAAGAACTCAGGAAAATCTGTAAATCCAAAGCGGTCAACATAATATGCAGACTGTATATCTTCATTTCCGACAATAATAACATCACTCATTGCCAAAGCGTGTCCCTTGAAATAATCAGGTAAATCTTCATTAAATGCTATCCACAATGAATTTAATTTTTCTTCGGCAGATATACCTTTTAAATCACTCCATTTACCTTCATACACTAAATTGTAATCTTCGTGATTTAATTTAGCACCTTGTTTTTTATTATCTTCACTGCTCTGAAAGCGTATTCCGTGATAATCCGAACCATCTTTTAACTGATAAATACGGAAATAATCGTCTTTTTGGTTATCTACTAAAGAATTATTATCTGCTTCGATTGGTACTTCTGGTTCTATTACTTCTGCTTCGATAGGCTTTGCTTCTGGTTCAATTGGTTCTATTTGAGTCACAGAATTATTTTTATCTGGTATCACAGGGAAATACGCTTCATTTCTCAAAAGCATATCAATCTCATCTACACTAATATTTTTTACATCAGCAATAACTTCAAGTATGCTTCTATAATCTTTTGATGCTTCAACAAAGCGTTCCATATCATCAGGAGTAAAAGTATAATCTAATAAATCAATTAAAGTTCTGCTAAAATCGTTATCTAACATTCCTCTAATACACTCTGCCTGTTCTTGATTATATCCTCGTTCAGACACGATTGCGTTTAGAGTGTTTTCATTTTTTATATTAGTTTTGTATTCATCTATTGCAGAAGTATTAGCGAATATACATTCTAAATTATGTAAATCTTTGAATGTATCTATAAACATTTTACCCAGAACAGACAATTGCTCTGGTGAATAATTTGAAGTATGTTCAAAAGTATCTTTCAAACGGTCGGTAAAGTTTTCATCTTCGTATCTTTCCATATAAAGTTGAATTACTGGTTGTAAAGCATCTAATTGATTTCTTGATGTGTAATTAAATTGAACAAATAAGTTGGCTACCTCTTTTGTTGGTACACTGCTTTGAGCTTCTTCAATAAGTTCTTTTAAAATTTCAGTGTCTTCCTTTGCACAATAAAGAGTACATATATTTTCAGCAACCACAGCAGAATATGATGCTTTCTCTTGTAAGAAGTCCTTTATGTTCTCATAGTCAGTAACCGACATTTGTAAATTAATGTACCCTGTATTGCTAACTTCACCGATATTAATATTGTTGTCAATATAAATATCTCCTTTGCGTTCAAAAATGCTTCTTTGTGATTTAATTTTATCTTCAATTTCTTCAACAATATCAGCGTTGTTCTTATCAATGGTAATGGTTGTTGATTTACCGTAAATTCTTCCTGAAAAATTAATATTTTGTTTCTCAAGTTCTTGAGCAATTTTTAAAGCTAGGTCTGTATCATATTTATGATAATCTTTATTTTTAATACTCTTGTAGGTTGTATTGCCTATAATATTGCTAATTTCAGAGTTTGAAACTTTAGATTTCGTAATTCTGCCGTATTCCATAGACAATCTTCTGAATTTATCCACATCATTATCATTAATTGCAATTCTCGCACTTCCATCATTGGTATATGCACAATAATTCATTCCTACACTCTCAAGAGCGTTAATCATATTATTAAGTTTGTTTTCTTCGACAACAATAATGCTTTTATCACTGTTTGCTGTCACAGAGTTCCATATAGTATTGCCATATAACTTTATTCCCATTATTTCACCTCTTTAAACCTAAAAAAAGACTTCTGCCCCAGAGGGGCAAAAGTCTTTTTATAACACTTATAATTCTTGACCTTTGGACTTTTGCTTATCATCTGTTGCCTTGTGTTCAGATTTAGCAATTTTTTCAGCATTCTGTTTGATTTTATTTCGTGAAACTGGAAAAGCACCTCTTTTTTCTTCTTTTTCAGAACCTTTTTCAGTGAGCTTTTCTTGTTCCTGTTCTTTAGAGCCATTGTTTATAACACCATCAATGCTGTTATAATCATCTTCAATCATCATTTCAGCATTCTTTAAGTAATTGTCTGGCTTATCTTGTCCAAGTCCTAATTCAGCGTTTGGCAGTTCTTTATCAATAACCGTATTACAGACTTCGACTACTGTTTCAGCCTGATTTTTAGCAAATCCCTCAGGATTTTCAGCAACAGCATTAACTATACCCTCACAGCTTTTTGAAATAACCTCGTCAGCCTTATCCTGCGAAGCGTTCTGCACAGCATTTATTCTGTTAGTAATTCCACCTAAACCTTGAATTTTACTCTCTAAAACACCCTTTTGCTCGGTTAGCTTGTTGATTTTATTTCTGAGTTTCAGTTTATCTGTTGCAGAGTGAGTTTTTTCGTAAGCAGTAGAAGTCTTGGCTATCTTATCTTCTACATCAGCAAGCTTTGTTGTTGCTTTGTTCAAAGCAATGTTATTAAACTCTTGCAAACCATTGATAAAGTTTTCTTTTCTGCCCTCTGGAGATTTCATATTCTGTAAAAAGGTGTCTACCTTTTTACAAGTTTCAAGTGTTTTTGTGTGCTTTGCGATTTTTTTATCATTGTTCGCTATCTTGTCATTTCTTTTTTCAATCTTACTACTGAGATTGTTTATTTTCTCTTGCTTCTGTTCTGCTATTTTTTCCATAAATTTAAAAATAGGAGCTGGGACAGCCTTTGCAATAGTTGGGTCTTTTATTTGGTTAAAAAGCTCAACAAAGTTTTTAGCTTTATCAATTTTCGTTTGAGCATTTTTATTTTTCGCAGTAAGCCTTTCGTTTTTATCCTCCAACTTTGCAATTTTAAAATTTGACTGGTCATATATGTTTGCAAGTATTGGTGTACTTAAAGACTCTGACTCTTTCAAAGACGAATTTATATCGTTTACAGGGAATTGATTTTCTTTTTCGTCTGATACAGAAGCTCTGACAACTTCTTTTTCGTTAGCCTCTTCCTTTTTATCAACTGGAATTTCGTCAAGCTCGTTTTTCTTTCTTTCGTCCATTACTGGCATATTTGATAACTCCTTTCTCCATTATGATGTTGGTTTTTCTCTTGATGTTTCTTCTTCAATAGAGGTAGCTCTATTCGATGATTTTCTTGAAATGATTTTGGCATTTCTTAAAATCTGTTTTCGAGATAGGATACTGACTTGTTCAGCATCACAGGAACGATTGTTTTCCTGTGATGCTTTTTCTGCCTTTTCAAATTCAGGTGTTTTAATGCTTTCTATATGTTTTTGTGTATCAATATTCAAATCAAGAGCATTGCCAATAGCTTGAATAGTAGATACTTTATCAAGATGATAATTATTTACATATATCTGACATACCATTGCTTGCATATCGGTGGGGTAGTTTTCAAGCGTGGATACTGAAACATTCAACAGTTCGGCTATTTCAGGTAAAAGTGCTTTATAATCTGGATTGTTATTTGGATATTCTAAACTTCGTTCCATAGATTACTTTTTACTTTTAAATTCAAATTCAACCTTGTTTTCAGCATTAAGTTTTAGATAAGCATCAAACGATTTGCCATTTTTACTTTTAAAACCTTTTATTAAATCTGTCTTTTTCTTATCAAGCAACTTTTTAGCTTGAGCAGAAGAAATACTTTTTCCTGAAATGGTTTTCCAAATAGTAAATCCACAACCATCTTTTCCACTTTCGCAAGCGTATGTTTTTGGATAATCAAGCACCTGTTTTCCACACTTAGGGCAAACACCTATACATTCCCACTTTTTTGAAAAAGTATGCGATGTATCAGCAACAGCGTATTTACCTATAAGACTGTTGATATAGTCAGTGATGCTCTCAATAAAGTCCGTATCAGAGCTTAATCCCTTTTCAATATCTTGCAGTTTAGTTTCCCATTCTGCTGTCATTTTAGGTGATTTTACTTCTTCTGGTACACATTCAATTAGCTTAATTCCCTTTTCAGTAGGAATAAGGTTTTTCTTATCACGAACTACATACTGGCGGTCAACAAGATTTTCTATAATGCCAGCACGAGTTGCAGGAGTTCCCAAGCCTTTTTTATCAACATCACTGTTTTCGTCATAGTCATTATTTCCTGCTGTTTCCATTGCTGATAGCAATGTATCTTCTGTAAATTGTTTTGGTGGAGAAGTGTAATGTTCTGCAACTTTAGAGCTTACAGTTTCAAATACTTGTCCCTCTGATAAATCAGGCAAAGTTTTTTCTTGCTGTTCAGACTTCTTTTTTGCAATAGCTTCAATTTCTTTCCAACCATTACAAAGTATCTTTTTACCAGTTGCCTTAAAAATATGTGAATTGCTTTTCTCTGAAATCAATTCAACATTAACACTTTCATACTTGTGTGGAGTTGCAACTGCACACAAGAGCTTTAACGATAATAAAGATAGAATGTTGTATTCACCCTCTGGGAGAGCTTTAACATCAGATTTACATATCTCTGCTGTTGGCAAAATAGCGTGGTGGTCTGATACTTTTTCGTTGTTTATAGAACGCTTAATGTTAGGTTCAAATTCAGCAACTTTGTAATCAGGGAATACAGTATAAATACAATCAATCAGGCTTAATGCTGTGTTTTCCATATCGTCAGTAATGTACTGACTGTCTGTACGAGGATAGGTGCAGAGCTTCTTTTCATATAGTGCCTGAGTATAATCTAATGTCTGCTGTGCTGTGTAGCCGAACTGTCTGTTAGCTTCTCTCTGTAAAGTAGTTAAATCATATAGCTTAGGTGGGTTTACTGTCTTGATTTGCTTATTAACAGATTTTATTGTTGCAGATTGATTATTAGTTATTGATTGCAAGTTGTTAGCGGTTTCCTCATTGTCGATACGCTCCGATGAAGCGATGAACTCACCGCAGTTAAGGTCTACTGTATAAAATTTTTCTTTTATAAAATTTGTTACCCTGTAATTTCGGTCAACAATCATTGCAAGGGTAGGGGTTTGCACTCTACCGATTGACAACATAGTACGGTATCTAACTGAAAATAATCTTGTGGCATTAAATCCAACAAGCCAATCAGCCTTAGCTCGTGCCAGTCCTGCATTGAACAAATTATCGTATTCCTTGCCGTCCCTAAGCTCATCAAAGCCTTTGCGAATAGCACTTTCCTCAAGAGATGAAGTCCATAATCTTTTTACTGGCTTTGTACAGCCAGTTAGATTGTAAACATATCGGAATATGCACTCGCCCTCTCGTCCTGCATCGGTAGCACATATTATTTCTGTAACATCATTTTTTGACATTAACATTTTTAGGACATTGTATTGGTCTTTGGTAGCACTCTTAACTACAAAAGACCATTCTTGAGGGAGTATAGGTAAGTTTTCAAACTTCCAAGGCTGTTCAGCATATTTTTGTCCGTATGCTTCTGGCATAGCTAGACCTACTAAGTGACCAACGCACCAAGAAATAATATAATCGTCATTTTCTATGTAACCGTTTTTTGAATGGGCTACACCCAGAACTGTTGCGATTGTTTTCGCAACAGAGGGTTTCTCGGCTATAACCAATCGCATTATATATTACCTTCCTCATCTTCGTTTATCTCGTCATCATCTTCATCAAAGAAATCATCTTGTTGAACTGGCTTTTTCTTACCCTTAGATAATTTGAATATTGCAAATCCTATACCACCAAGTAAGCATATTCCCACAACAAGAATGAGCGTGAATTGTGAATTGCCACTTGAAGCAGTAGGCTTTTGTGTAGCTGTTGGAGTTTCTGTTGGTTCGGTTTCTTTATCTTCAGTTGTGCTTGCAGTAGTATTATTAGTACCACTTCCACTTTCATCATCACTCATCAACTTGTTTATATCGTATGTATCAACCTCGTTTAGAAAATAAACATTATCTTCTGTCTTGGTCTTATCAATAATGATGTAAAAAATGTCACCATCTCTTGTTTCAACAGCAATAAACTGATGATACCCATTTTCAAGTAGCACTTCTTGATTTGCTACAAGCTCAGAGTTTCCTTTTGTTGTAGTTGAAAAGGTGTAGTCCTTTTTCTCGGTGCTTTCTTCTGTGGCGGACTCTTTATCCTTTTCGTCATCTTCACTATCTTCTCTATCTTCATCGTTTGTTTTACTTTCAGAACTTGAAGATGATGCTACCGCAGTAGCAGTTTCTGTTGCGGAAACTGAAACAATTGATGAAAAAATAAGTGTTAATGCCATTGCTAATGCAATAATGGATTTTTTCTTAATTTTGTTGATATTCTTCATTTTTTTCTCCTCCGTTATTCAAATTTAGAAGTTCAACAACATCATCTTGAGTCAAATTGTTATCTCTTAATATTTTGGCAAGAGCCAAATCATCTCTAAGGGTAGGAACAGTACAGCCATTGGCTTTAATAACATTTAGAAAATCCTGTTCTTCCAAATCCTTAATTTGTTTTTCATAGTCTTTCTTTTGAGAAGTCAGGGTTCTGATTTTTTGATTTAAGTTTTCGACTTTTGTTTTTAGCATACTGATTTTCTGCTGATTGTCTGTTATCATAAAAAACTTTTCTCCTTTAGCTAAGATAAATTAAAAATCTTGGGTCAACATCACACCAATCAGCTGATATAGCGTTACCATAATTTATCTGTACACTAATGTGTAGATAATTATTTGTTGCACTGGAATTTTCAAAATCACCATTACAATGCTTGTAATTTGAAACCGTACCAATAACATCACCCACATTAACCACATCACCAACATTTAAACTGGAAGATACATTGACATTCACATAATTTATCTCTGTTTTTCTTTTCTTGTTTTTGTCATACCAGTAGGTAATATTGTCACTATAAAGCGTTATGGTATGCTTTGATGTATCAATACTGTCAACCTTTCCAGAAATCATAGCAAGCACATTTGTTCCTGTTGGTGCAGTAATATCTAGACCGTGGTGCTTTTCTAATGAGCAGTGAACTGTATTCCAAGCTCTCATATCATAACCGTACCCGTTGTAAATCTTATTACCTTCGATAATGCTTGAAAAAGATGATGGCAGAGGTGACTGATATGTTTGGTGATTACCATATGTTGGTACTTCTCCATTCAATAATGTGTTGTAAAACTCCAATCGGCTTGCACTGTACTCTTGATTGCTTAATACATAGCGTATAGCTTCATCAAATGTTCTTAGTTGTTTTACATTGGTATATAACTTACATTCGGTTATATATTCTTCGCCTCTGTAAAATCTCATAAGCTGACGATTTTCAGAATAATTTCCAGTGAATTTTCTAACATCTTCTTTAGCAACAACATAGTTAAATTCCATTCCATTAACATACAACTGAGTTTTTCTCTGTTCCATACCATCAGCAAAGAAACCAAAATATGAACCAGAAGCATACGAATACCAAGTATAGAAGCTATTTAATACACCGCCAGAGCTATCTGTGTATTGATAATTCAAATTCTGAATAAAATAGCCTGTTTTTCCATAACTCTTTGTACGATTTCTAACTTCGCCAGTTGACAAGTCAAAATGAATTGCTCCGTCACTGGTGAATGGTTGCAATTCACTTGGCACTCCACTGTGAGTTGTAAACTCAAGAAAACCATAGGTCATACCAGATATAGTTGTAGTTCCTGAACCATTAACAAAATAAAGACTGGAGTTGCTTGGATAAATTGTGTATGAATACAATGGCACCCAATGTGATGTATTAATATATTCGTGCTGAAATTGGTATTCAGCATTAAACAAATCTTTTAGAACACTGTCATATCCTGCACGATAAGTCCATTTTTCTACATCTTCATTATCACTCACCGTAACATCATCACTAGCGAATGGGTATGTGTATGCACACATAAAGGCTACAAGTTTGTTATAATCAAAATCGTAAACAGGGTCATAATTAAACTTGTAGCTTCTACCGAAAACAAATTCAGTTGGTGTATCATCATAAGACCAAGTATTTACTCCAAAATCTCTTAAACCACTTTTCCAACTACTAGAAGATTGACATTTAATTACTTTCTCGTTGAACTCGTAAGCAACTTTGGTATATGCATCTATTGCTTTACCTATATCACTGTCCACACAGTTATATGTGGCTAGAAGATATGTACTGCGTGATGAAGTTCCTGCAAACATCATTAAAATTAACGCAAACACAATAATAACTATCAACATTGGTGCAAGAATTGTTCCTAACCCCTTGAAAGCAAATTTGGCAAAATCGAATATAGCCTTTTCAATCTTTTGAACCATTTTTTTAGTGGTGTTACTGGCTTTTTTTGTTGTTTTTTTAGATTTATTAAACTTCTTTGATTGCTTTAACTTACTCTCTTTAGTCTTTAATTTGTTTTGCTGTTTAGTGAGTTTAGTTGCTTTTTTTTCAGCTTTGTGGACTTTTTTAGCTTTGCGATGTTTTACTTTTTGGTGTGTTTTTTCTAAGTAATTCGTAACTTTTGATGTTGCAGTAAGAAAATCGTTATTTTGGTCAGTTGTAACCATTTTTTGCCATACCGAGCTATTTATTTTATTGACCCCAGAAGTAACACCTTGAACAACAAGTGGTTTTGGGTGAGATAACCTTTTTTGCTTTTTTATATTCTTAAAACGCTTCTTTTGGTTTTTGAAATCCTTTTTTTCAAATTTCTTTGATTTTTTTAAAAACTTATATTCTGTTTTTAATGTAAGGTATTTTTGCTGTTTTTTAGAACTCCCTTTATTGGTTTTATAAATTCTTTTAGCTTGCTTAAATTTGTTTTTTTTGCTTTTGAGTAGTGCTTTTTTCTTTGTTTTATTAAGTTTTAGGTTCTTTTTGGTTTTCTTTAATTGTGATTTTTGAGTTTTAAAAGAAGCTCTTTTTTTACGATAGGTAGTTTTTTTAATTTTCTGATTAATTACTGCCTTTCGGACATCATTAAGCATTCGTGCTGTGCTTATCGTTGTAAGCACAGCCTTACCTGAGTCTGAACTATTAAGCTCGTTTCTAGCTTTATTCTTTAGTCTGTTAATTCCAACTTCACTTAACTTTACAACTGCAGTTTCAGCACCCAAAGCGAGTTTTTTAACTGGCTTTAGAAGTTTAATATCTTTATTCAGAATGTTAGGAACATCACCCTCAAATCGACGATTAAAATCGGAAGCTCTGTGCAACACACCTTTTTCTTTATGCAGTGGTGCATCAGCACGAACTATCTTAAAACGAGTACGATATTTACCTTTTTTATTTTTGTTTCTCTCAAATTTGATGTGAAACTCCTTACCCACTAATTTATTTGTTGCTATATCGGTTACAAATAATCTGGCGGTTTCTGCTCTCAATACTGTTTTTGCAGTTAAACGAACGAGTTTGTTTTTTGATTGATGAGGTTTGAAGTTCGTATGATTGGTAATTCTATGTAAAAGTCCTCTATCGTTGTATTCAATGCTCATTTTGGATTTCACTCCTCACTTTGAGTAGCTTCATTCAATTTTTCTTCAAGTAATTTCTTTTCATCAGGGTTAGTTGTAAGCAGTGAGTACATTATTGTATCTTTAGGGAACTCGTCCTCAAATGGTAAGATAGTATCTCCAAAGAATATTAATCCCTTACCTTGAGAACTGTTAGTTACATATTTAATTTGAGCGTCTGAAATATGTAATTTCTCTTGTAAAATTTCTCTGTCACCTGATGCCTGATTTAGCATATATATAAAATCACTATTGTCGAGAATATTCTCAATTTCAGGTGAAGCAAGAATATCTTTAACATTCTGTGTAATACCTGTTGGAATACCGCCCCATTTACGGAAACGCTTCCAAATCTCAACAGAATACTTTGCTGTCTGCTCATCACGAAGAAGCAAGTGAAACTCATCGATGTAATACCTAGTTCGCTTTTCCTCATCTCGGTTCATTGATACTCTGTTCCATACTTGGTCTTGAATAATCAACATTGCAACCTTTTTCAACTGAGTGCCAAGCTCTTTAACATCAAAACAAACAAGACGATTATTAATATCAATATTGGTACGATGATTAAACAAATTTTGAGAGCCATTTACATACATTTCAAGAGAGTTTGCAACTCTTGTTGCTACTTCTTCCACATCTGGTTTTCTAAGTTCCGTAAGCAAATCTGCTAGGATAGGCATATTTTCAGCACAAGGATTGTTTTGGAAAAATCTGTTGTAAATTCTTCTTGTGCAAAGGTCAATGATGGAGCGTTCTTCTGATGTCAATCCATATTTTCCGCCAATAATAATTTCGCAAAGAGAAATTAGGAAGTCGGATTTCGTAGAAATAGGGTTATCCTCATCATCAATGTTAGTCAAACTAATATCCATTGGATTAATGTATTGACAACTGCTCATTGCTATTTTCACTACCTGACCACCAAGGTAATTTACAAGGGGATAATACTCTCCCTCTGGGTCTGTAATAAAAATATCATTTAGTGTTGTAAGGAAAACATCAATGATTTCTCTTTTTACAGAAAATGACTTACCAGAACCTGGTGTTCCAAATATCAATCCATTTGGATTTTTTAATTTTGTTCTATCACCCAAAATCATATTTTTGCTGATTGCGTTCAGACCGTAATATGTGCCACCTTTTTGGAATATTTCTTTTGTAGCAAACGGAACAAACACAGCAACTGCTGATGTTGGTAAAGCTCTTTCGATAGGAACAGCGTTATATCCAAGTGGCAACGAAGATACAAAGGCTTGTTCTTGAAGATAATCAAGAGTAAATAGCTTGCAGTTGTTTTTTTGAGTAATTCGCTTTAGCTTATCTAACTGCAATTTATTCTTTTTTGCAGAAGTAGCATAATTTCGGATTGTAACAGTAACCATAAACAATCTTTCGTTACGGCTGTTTAAGTCCTCAAGCATATTTCTAAGTTCTTCAAGATACATCTGTATTGAAGGAGG
Source organism: Acutalibacteraceae bacterium (assembly GCA_036306965.1). GTDB lineage: Bacteria > Bacillota > Clostridia > Oscillospirales > Acutalibacteraceae > CAG-964. The sequence goes on along the minus strand of JAXJYN010000071.1, from coordinate 9,868 downwards.
TAGAATATCTGAGTCATAGCCTGACATACTTGCTTTTTTCTGTTCATCAATCTTCATTCGTTCAACATCAGTCAGCTTTCCTCTTACAAGTTTTAGAGCTTTTAATTGGTCGAATGGTTTGATGTGAAAATTTACTGCAACAAGATTTTCATCGAGATAATCTGTCAAAAACTTATCTGATAGTTCTCCTGCTAAAATATTGATTGATGTAACACTGCCATATCCCTCGTTTAGTTCAAACTCGTTTTTCTTAAATTTCATAGACATTGGTGCTACAAAATCTTTAGTTGAATAACCGCTTCGTTTCTTCAGCTCCCAATCAAATATAAACGGTTCATCAGAAAAAGGATTTAATGAATGGTATATTGTTTCTAAACGCTTGTGACCATTTAACTGTTCTGCCTTAACTCTAAATTCAGCAAAGAGTTTAATAACTTCTTCTGTAATGGAATTTAACTTAGTACGAGCTTGTTTTAATGATTTAGCTTCAATGCTATAAGTTAAATATTTCTTTATAGTTTCACCGTTTTTACCACTCACAAGCTGATTGCATCTCATATCAGAGTATTCTTTACGGACATCGTTATGAGCATCATTTTGAGGTGGAATTGCAATATCGTTTACTAAATCCTCCTTGTTGACTTTTTGACTTTCATAAGTAAATTGAAATTTAATAGAGTCATCAAAGTAGTTATGTAAATTGCACCACGATGAAAATATACTGTTTTTATCATCAAACGAACCCAGTTGATAATTTGTATCAAAAAACTCAATAGTTTGGGAGTAGATTTTTCCACCTAAATAGCAAGTACCATCTTTGAAAATTTCGGTATATGGTAACATAGACTGTGTGGCAGAATTATTATTCGTGTTTCTGCTTTTTAGTTTATGCATTCTTTTTTTTACTTGCTTTTGCTGTTCTTTAGTAAGTTGTATTTGGTTTTTGGCAGACATTACTTTTTCACCTTCTTTTTTGTTTTTATGTTTCTGTAAGTAGGGTCTAAATTAGAAATAAGATGGTGTAATTCGTTATACTCAATCTGTCTTTCTATTGACGAGAAGATATTTTCACTCTGATAAGTGCGAACCTTTGGCTTTTTCAAAAATTCAATCATCAATTTTGCTGATTGTTCAAGATGTAAACCGTTTTTGTTATATAGTCCACACATAATAAAGGGCATTGCTATTATGCCCATAGCTAAAATAGGAATAGTTAAATCATTTACAAAAGATTTAACTATAAAAAAAGCTGGCAACCCTAACAACAAACCTATGCCGAAACAAAGAATTTGTCTTTTAGTAAGACCAAACATAAATTTTTGCTTAATCAAAGCCATATCTTTTGGGATTTTTACATAGTGATTTTGCATTTTAATTCTCCTGTATATTACTTATGCCCCACTGGGGCATAAGTAATATATAAATAGTGTGTTAGTGAGCTGAGAATACTGACTTTGAAATAGAGCTTGAACGGAATATAGTGAATATAAACGCAACAATAAATCCTAGAAGTATAGCCATTGTCATAATTACATCACCACTTTCACCACTCATCATAGTAGGTAGTGCATTAGCGAATAATGCTTTAAATATTGCTAATGCAACCACTATAAAGAACCCTTGGAAAGCGAGTGCAAAAATATTTCTAAGCCAGTTTTTACCGATTTGTCCCCAATCATTATTCATCATTGTAGCCATTGGAATAGGGGAGATTGAAAGGTACATAAACACCTCAATAATTCTGCTTGCAAGAACGATTATTATTGCACCTAATAGCACAAATGTAACAATTACGATTACAAACGAAATAATTAAGGTTACAAGAAGCGTACCAATATCTAAACTTGTTAGTGCTGAATGGAAATCTGCACTAGATATTAAATCACTGCTAACAAGTCCTTCTCCAGTTGGCAGTATAGTAGATAAACCATTTGACACAGCTTGTGTGCCAAATGAAAATATAGCTGTTGTTATGTCGAAGACATTTGATATTAGCAATATTCCACAGAAAGTTTTGAGTATCCATTTAATAAAAATGGAGTCATCAAAATCTCTGAAATTATTTCCTCCCATAACCGCTTGTAGTAAGTCATTTATTACTACAACGCACAAAATAAATCCTGCGATAGGAACTATCACATTGTCAGACAATGTATGTATTGTAGTCCAGACAGGTGTTCCTGCCCCTGAAGTATCTCCAGTAAAACTTTCAGGACTACCGAGAAATTGACCAAAAATTGGATTTACACCAGTATCATCAGAATTATTCAAACTGTTTGATAACAATTCACTTGTTGTGTTAATACAACCTTCTATGCCACTTGCAATCGTATCTTTACACCAATCTTCGATAGCTGTTACAGCATCGCTGACTACGCCCATTTATAACCACCCTCTTTCTTCACGGTTTTATTGGCAAAAGATAATAACCGTATGTTTTTATAAATTAAATTTCAAAAATTAGATTGCACCCATAAACATACTTTGAAGAACAGGAACCATAACAAGTGCTAAAATAATTAGTGCCAATCCTGCAACAAACTGCTTAATACCCTGAGATTTTGCACCTGGGTTATCACTACCGTAACCCTCGATAAGGTTAACAACACCCCAAATACCAAGACCGCCACCGATTAGACAGATTACTGTCTTAAGTACGGTCATTGCACTGGTAATAAAACCAGATGGGTCAACTACACCACTGGCAGCAAAAGCTGATACGGTTGCCATTGACATAACGCACATTGCTGAAATAGCCATTACGATAAGCTTCTTAATACTTCTGTTGTTCTTTGTAATACTTTTTACGATTTTTGAATTTTTCATTTTTATTTTCTCCATTCTTGAATAACTTAGTTTGTTTTTGTTGTGTACTGCTCAATAACTGTGTTGCTGTTAATAATCGCCTTATGCTTTTTTACATTGGCAACATACTTTGCAACATCAAAAAAGTTCTTTTTATCGTAATCAAGCAGATATTTATACATTGAGTGTTTTGTTATATCAAATTTCTTTGAAATAAAAGGTCGCAAACCACGGATTTGTAAAATACATTCTGTATTGTCCATAACCTGTAATTGGTCTTGCGTTTTAAGCTCTTTACCGAGCTTTTGATAATTCATACCATAGCTTTCGCTTTGTCCTCTTGTTTTTGATGTGGTGAACATATCAATTGTTTCTTTACCAAGTGACTCTGATATTTCTTTTAGAGTTGTTTTTTCCTTACCACCCAAAAACAGAGTTGCATCACAGTTACCTTCGATAGTGTCTGCATTGTCTTTATAAATTGCTTTAAGCTGAGATTTTGTTTGCAAAATCATACTCGCAGATATCTCTCGGCTTCGGATAGTTGCGATGAGCTTTTCCCAGTCTGGTATCTGACCTATGTTCGCAAACTCATCAATCAGACATCTGACGTGATATTTTAATCTTCCTGAGCCGTCTGGATTGTTATCGGCTTTCGTACATAGCAAATTGAATAATTGCGAATACATCATAGCTACAAGGAAATTGAAAGTAGCATCAGTGTCTGAAATTATGATAAATAACGCTGTTAATTCATCACCAAGGGTATCAAGTTGCATTTCATCGTAGCTTGTAATTTCAAGTACCTTGTCGATTGAAAAAGGAGCTAATCTTGTTGAACAAGAAATCAAAATTGATTTAGCGGTCTTTCCTGCTGCCAACTTATACGCTTTGTATTGTCTAACAGCAAATCGACCTAAGCTCACCTGCTCGGCAGATGGCTCTATATCTTTTAGGGACTCATAGTCCTTGCTTTCTTCTGCAAATTCTTCATCTTCGTCCCAACTGTTTTCAATCCACTTTTCCAAATAGTAAAATGCATAATCAATAGCATTTTTGAAGCTCTCGTCATCTTCTCTGCATTCAGAAGCATTAACGAACTCTATGAGTGTTTCAAAATTCCATTCTTCTTGCGGACAAGTAGTAAAAATGAGTGCAATATACGAGGTGTACAGTAACTTTTCGGCTTTAACCCAGAAATCATCACCGCCAGTTTCTTTTGTTGAAGTGTTTTTTATTAAAACTTCAACAAATTTTAAAATATCCTGTTCTCGTGTTTCAGGTCGTATGTAAGCGAAAGGGTTATAGTGCATTGATTTTGTAAAATCTACTGTATTGAAAACACGAATTCTGTACGGTTGGTATCTGATTATTTCACCCTTTGAATTTTTAATCGGTTTACCTCGTTGCAGTAATTTTCCGCATTCAACCAATACTGTGCCTTTTGGGTCGGTGACAACATAGCTTGAGTGCATTTGCATTAAGTTCGGCTTAACATAAAATCGTGTCTTACCTGAACCTGAACCACCGATAACTAAAACATTTTTGTTTCGTGCGTACTTTGGAGAGTAGGGCTTTCCCAAAGTCATTCGTTCTGTTTGAGTTAAAAGAACATTATTTTCAAATGATTTAGTGTCCATATACGGTTGTATGTCTTTTTCGTTTCCCCAACGAGCATCACCATATTCTTCACCATCACGATATTTTTTAGCGTGTTTTTTCTTGTAATCGAGTGCGAATTTAATTATTACCGCTATTAATATTCCGATGGTTATGTCAATGAGGTTGAAACTGGGTAAAGGGTTAGTTATCACATCTGCAAGATTATTGAAGAACGGAAGCATTTTCTGGGAAATATCATTTCCGTCCGCTATACGGTATGCGTAACTGAACTTGTTTCCCACCCAGAAAAACATAATGGGTGGAATGGCAAGAATTATATTTTTCTTTAGTTTTTCAGTGTTCATATTTATCGTCCTGCAATATCTGATTTTGATTTGTGTTTCTCTCGGTCGATACTACTTTGCTTTTGGGATATTATTCTTGCATTAGCTTTTATTTGTTCTCGGTTAACAACTTGAGATACGGATTTTGTTTCTAGCTTTTTAGAAATACCCGTTGCATATTCTTGAAACGCTTTTTTGAATGTTTCTGAGTTGTTGGCTGTGAAAAATATGTGATAGGTAGGAGGTTCGGTTGATGAGTCACGCTTCAAAGCGTAGTCAATATCGTATTTCTTAGCTATTGACATAAAATCTTTAATGTTGTTTTCCGTGACTTCGATTGAGTCGAGTTTACCTTGCTTCGCAAGTTTGCCATACTTGATTTTGCCAGTTTTGACCGTGTTGTTGCCTAAAAATTCACTTAATACTCCTTTGAGAAGGTCTGAGGTCACTTGAACTGCCTGAACTGAAAAGCTTATAGTTTTTCTGGCTGTGTCCATTAGCTTACAACAACAGGGTCAGGCATTTTGAATATCTTTTGCTCATTTTCGATTGCCTCTATAAATTTATTAATTACCTCGGTACATTCTTTCTCAGAGTTATAAATACCCAGATGAATTACTCCATCGGTAACATCATCTTCAATTTTGCTGTCAACTGGAAAGCCTATTATTGCAAAACACTCAGTGTCATCTACTTCACCAGAAAAAGTTGAGATGCGTGTTAGAGAGTTGTAATTAACAAGTTCACTCTCTTGTGTGATTATTGTAATCATTTTTTAATATCCTCCGTTTTCGGACTTTTGCCCCACTGGAGCAGAAGTTAATTGTTGATTATATTCGCATTCGAATACTGTGTCGCAAAACAATTCGCTTTCGGACTTTTGCTCCATTGGGGCAGAAGTTGTATTGGACACTCTTTTACTTTGGTAACCGTTAAAATCGTAATTAACCATTTGGTCGTAGTACATCTCCATTGTGTGGGGTGCGTTGTAAAGACATACACGAAGATATTTGCGGATATTTTGTATTTGGGATTTTTTTGTTTGATTTTCTAAGCACTCGAATATGTATTCTATATGCCCACTGTCTAGCTTTTCGTATTCACGGACAATTTGAAATTCAGGAATTTCTATTCCCTCTACTAGCAAACTTTTTACTCTGTGTAGATATACATCTGCTATTAGGCTTACAATTAAGTTAAGAGTGTTTTTGGCTAATTTCACTGTATCAAGTAAGTAATCGTATTCAATTTGTTCTTTAACTTTTTCTTCAATTGCAGTATATTCATTCTCTTCATTCATTCCATTTGTCGGTACAGTGTTAGTATCGATTTCTTGACTTCCTACTTGCGTAGAATGAAAGATAGATAGATTAGTCTTATTCATCTCAGTCTTATTCATATAATAAGGAAAAGGCTGACTTCCTATATTCAAACCGTCAGAAGTTTGTTTTTCGGGAGTCTGGACTTCCTGAGTTGAGGTGTTTTTTTCAGAAGTTTGTTTTTCGGGAGTCTGGACTTCCTTTTCCAGTTTTGGGTCGGAAGTCTGAGAATTTGCTTCTGTGTCAGAAAAGTTCATTACATAGATTTTGGTAGGCTTACCTTGACCTTGTTTTTTTCTGATAATAAGACCGATGTCATCTAATTCCTTGAACACTGATATAGCTTTGTTTTTGCCGATGTTAAGCAACTCCATCAGTTCGTCCAGTTTGAAATAAACATAGATGTGCTTATTCTCGTCAACCCACTGATTTCTCTTGGATAAGCTGGCTCTGTCTATCAATAATCCATAAAAGATTTTTGCTTCACAGGATAGCTCCCTGAACTGGTCACCAATAACAAGTTTTTTGGGAAGTCGATAAAAAGTAAATTTGTCAATACCATCAACTGAAAAATAATTAAACATTAAGCTCCCTCGCTTTCCATCTGTTGGCTCTTAATTTCTCTTTGAACTTTATCGTAAAGTCTTGTAACTCTACCTGAACCAAGTTCATCAATTAAATCAGCAACCTCGTTAATGGCTTTAGCTGAGTCAGCTTCTGTTATAATTATTGAGAACAACAATTTTGCTTTAACTGAGAAGTTTGCAAAATCCTTATCCAACAGTTCCTTTGGTAAGAAAAAATATTTTGACTCGTTCAATTTGTACACTCTTTCATTTTTGAATTTCAATTAACTGCCTGTTCGCTCGTTTTCTAAAATTTGAATAAAAAAAGAACCAACCTCTTTCGAGATTGGTTCACAATAGATTGATTAAATTTTCTTCTCCTATTCAATTAACACTACTCGTAATTGAATTGGGGAAGAACTTTTTAATCAAACTCTACAAGTCCAATCCCTTTGAAATGGATATTGATTTTTTGTTGACGCTTGCCGTCAATTTTTTTTGCTTCAAAAATTTCAATTCGTTCAATAAAGTCATCGACAATCTCAGGTGTAAGAGCATTTATTCCTGTTTCATATTTTTTAACGATGTTTACAAAATCTGAAACACTTGATTTATCTGCTTTTACATTCGCACATTCTTTGCTATGCTCAAAAATAAAATCATTTAGCATAGCTTGTTCTGTACTAAAATTGCTCGACAACTTTTGGAATACATCTAAAGTGATATTACCTCTTACTTTATCCTCGTATAAATTTTTGATGATGTTATCAATCTCTCTGACTCTCTCCTGAGCTTCAGAGAGTTTTTTATTTAAATCTCTCTGTCGCTCATTGTTTCGTTTTGTAATATCATCGTGGATACGCTTATAAAGTTTTTCAGTGTCATTACTTGTAAGCAACAATTTATTTATTGCATCTTCTACATATTCAATCAAATGCTTTTCTTGAATATAGTGTGATGAGCAATTTCCTTTTTTGCGTGATGTTGAGCAAATGTAGCAGTCTGGTTTTGTTTTTTTCCAGTTTCGTGAACGCATAATATACATTTTGTTTCCGCAGTCACCGCAGAAAATAACATCACCAAACATTACTCTTTCTTGTATCGGAGTAATACGCTTTCTTTTGCTTCGTATCTCTTGAACTTTTTGAAAATCCTCTCGGCTGATAATTGCCTGATGTGTATCTGGGAAGATTTTGTATTCACTTGGGTCAAATTTAATTATTTGCTTACTCATACAACTTCTTTTTTGAGATTTGAAGTTGATAGTATCTCCACAATATTCCTGTCTTGATAAAATTCCGCTTACAGTTTGTGCTGACCACAAATAAGGATTTTTGCTTGCTGTTCCATCTGTTCTTATTCGTCCTGAATAAGCAGATGGATTTTTTATTTTTTTAGCAAACAGATAATTTGCAATCATTTGAATACCATAACCATCAAGACAAAGCTGAAATATCTTTCTTACCACATCAGCAGTTTCTTCATCAATTATCCATTCTTTATTTTCGTCTTTTTTATATCCGTAAATCGCTCTGGTTGTTAAGCGTTTACCAGCATTGCCTTTGCTTTGAATAACGGCTCTTTGCTTTCGTGAAATATCTTTTGCATACCAGTCATTCATCATATTTTTAAATGGAACAAATTCATTAATACCCTCATCAGAGTTAGAGTCCACATTGTCTGTTACTGAAATAAATCTAACTCCTTTTTCTGGAAAAACTACTTCGGTATAATATCCGACTTTTAGATAGTTTCTTCCAAATCTTGATAAGTCTTTAACTATAACTGTTCCGATTAAATCATTCTCAACATCATTAACCAACTTGTCAAAGTCTGGTCGATTAAATGTTGTTCCAGAATAACCGTCATCAATATAGAATTTGCAATTAGCAAAGCCATTGGTTAAAGCATATTCTTGTAAAATCCGTTTTTGATTGCTGATGCTGTTTGACTCACCCTTTAGCTCGTCATCAGCTGACAATCTTGCATATAGTGCAGTTATTTTCACTCTTTCTGCTGTTTGCACAAAATTAACCCCCTTGTGTGACATTGGCAAACAGGCACTAACTGAAATGGATACTCATAATAGCACACTAAATTTCGATTTTCAAGAAAATTGGCAATATGCAGAGGGTAAAATTTAACCCCTCTATATATATTCCGAAAAAAATGGCTTTTCGCAACCAAAAAATCAAAATATTTTTGAAATTTTTTTGATTTTAGAAATCTTCGTAATAAAAATCAATAAGACCCCTTAATTTAATTAAGATTTTGTTTAATCTTTTAGCATACGCTTGTCGGCTAATATTATACTTTTTGGCTAACTCAGTATAAGTCTTTCTGTTACCGTCCTCATCTTTATCATTGAAAAAACAATCATCAATTATTTGCTGTTCAAGTGCTGTTAATTCTTTTAAAGCACGATTTAACGCTTTGTGCAGACGCTCTTTTGTAATTACCTTTACAACATCAGCGTTTTCATCTGAAAAATATGCTTCATCAAATTTAATCAGCCTGCCCTTGTCACGCTCATAAATGTAATATCTTTCCTGTCGATTTAACTTAGCATACTCTTTGAGAAAAAGAGTCTTTGTGTTTTTATTATCAGTGCGTTTAATTTTATAACTGCCCATTCTTTGTAAATACACTCCTGTTCTACAAGAACGAACAAGCATAAAAATTAATTGATTAGTCCTATAATATCACGGATGGTAAAAAACAGCAATATCAACAATAAAATATTATTCTAAAATTTTTCAGTTTTTTCTAAAAAAGTGGTTGCGAAATGGGCGATTTTTCGGATTATTAGTAGAGGGATAAAAAATACGGATTTCTAATGTAGCAAGCACTGCTATATGTCGGACAAATGCTCCGCTTTTGTCCGATATAGCGTTGCTTGTTAGGGGGCAACCCCTAAGACCCCGTGTGTTTATCAAAGTTTGCAAAAATCCCTGACTTATATATTTAACAAGAGGTGAGTTTTCCTTGTCTGACACTCAAAACAAATCAATAAAAATTAGTTTTCGTGTAACTCCACAAGAGAGAGAAATAATCGAATTACGAATGAAGCAAGCGAAGAAAAAAACAGTAGGTGCTTATGTAAGAAAAATGGCAATTTCAGGAGTTATTGTGAATTATGAAAACGAAGAAATTAAAACATTAGTAAAATCAATCAGTGGAATACAGACGAATATTAATCAAATTGCAATGAGAGCAAATTCAACTAATCGTG
>JAXJYN010000070.1:0-20495 GCA_036306965.1 Acutalibacteraceae bacterium | reverse complement strand
GCGTTTAGGTATAGATTATTTCGTTGTTTACGATTTCGGTTGCTCTGTTACGAATATTGTTCATACTCTGAATCCAAAGCATTGGATTTTCTGCTTTTAGATGTTCTGTGATATTTTCGTTTTCTGCCATTTGTTTTACAAGGTTAGCAAACATTTCGTTAGCTCTGATATCAACATCAGCTAAATTTTCTGTGAGCTTACAGCTTGTCAGCAGATTATAATATCTGATTTTGTGATGATTGAGCAGAGAGGTTTTATGTCGCTGACCGAACACACCGATTTCAACTTTCTTTTGCTCGGGAAGTTTTAAATCAGGATAAGATAATCACCCTGCTGTGTATAAGTGATATTAGTATTTGTCATAATGTTGACCTCCAAAAAATATTTTTGTCAGAGCTAATTCAGGTCTTCAGGAGGTGTTTTTATTAATTGACTGCAGTTAAATTGAATAATTTTTTTGAATTGCTGATAAACTCACGATTTTTGACTGCACTTTTGACTGCAATTGACTGCATCTTTGACTGCACTTTATCTTAATTTAAGTGATTTTAACTTTTCTTAAAGTTACTTTGCGGTACCTCAAAACCTTAGTGTTTAAGCCATTTTGAGGCATTTTAAGAAAATTTGGCAAAAAAAGAAAGGTGGTTATAAAAACCACCTTTTTGGTCGAGGTGACAGGACTTGAACCTGCGGCATCTTGGTCCCAAACCAAGCACTCTACCAAACTGAGTTACACCTCGAAATATTTATTTGTTTTTGCTATCTCGTCTGACAGCTTTTATATTATAACTTACATATATCATTTTGTCAACACTTTTTTGAAAAAATATCGAAAAAAGTGCAAAAAATTTTAGAAACAGAAAATTAGCTTTTATTCTCTGAACTTAATTGTTGTAATTTACTAAAAAATAGTAGAGTAATTTAAAATAATAATACAATTAAACAAATTCAATAAAACATATAGAAAAACTAGGTAAAGATACTTGACATATTTATTTTCTTAGCATATAATAAGAACACACTAAAACATACTAAATCAATAGGCAATATATGATAAATGAAATTGTATAACACATTATATTTCTTAGATGTTTTTGTAACATACCTGCAATGCTGTTTTGGTATTGAATTTGTATAATTCTGGAAAGGTCTTTACAGTAAATTGAAATCATCATATTGCAGGATGGTAAATACATAGAATAATCAACAGGGGGTTATTTAATGACAAGAAAAGTACCTGATAAACAAGTAATAATATGTAAAACGATGTGTAGGCGAATGTGTTGTTGTATAGCAAATAAGAAAAACGCTTATATGTATATGAGGCTGTGTTGTATGTAGCTTTACACATTAAATATAAAAATCAAGTTTATAATGTAAACTGTAAAATATTAATTAAATTTTGAAAAGAGGAATTATAATGGCAGATATAAAGAATACATCAAATTGGGGCTTTGAAACAAAACAATTACATATAGGACAGGAAACACCTGATCCAGTTACAGACGCAAGGGCAGTGCCTATTTATCAAACAACTTCTTATGTTTTTAAAAATTCAGCACACGCTGCGGCAAGATTCAGTTTGCAGGATTCAGGCAATATATATGGTAGACTTACCAACTCTACACAGGACGTTTTTGAGAGGAGAATAGCTGCTCTTGAGGGAGGTGTGGCAGCGTTGGCTGTGGCGTCTGGTGCTGCGGCTATTACTTACACATTCCAAAACCTTGCACAGCAGGGCGACCACTTTGTTTCACAAAAAACTATTTACGGTGGTACATATAATTTACTGGCACATACACTGCCACAATATGGAATAACAACAACATTTGTTGATATTCACAATCTTGAAGAAGTAAAATCAGCTATTCAGCCTAATACAAAAGCTATATTTATAGAAACTCTTGGCAATCCAAACAGCGATATTGCGGATATTGAGTCACTCGCAGAAATTGCACACGCAAATAAAATTCCGCTGGTAATTGATAATACCTTCGGTACACCTTATGTAATTCGTCCTATAGAACACGGTGCAGATATTGTTGTACATTCCGCAACTAAGTTTATTGGCGGTCACGGAACAACTTTGGGTGGTGTAATTGTGGATAGTGGTAAGTTTGACTGGGAGGCAAGCGGTAAATTTCCTTCATTGGTTGAACCTAATCCTAGCTACCACGGCGTTTCGTTTACAAAGGCTGTTGGTGAGGCTGCATTTGTAACCAAAATTCGTGCTATTTTGTTGCGTGATACAGGTGCAACTTTATCTCCAATCAGTGCATTTCTACTTTTACAGGGGCTTGAAACGTTATCGCTAAGAGTTGAACGTCATATTGAAAATGCTTTAAAGGTGGTTGAATACCTTAACAATCATCCTTTGGTAGAAAAGGTTAACCATCCATCATTGCCGGAACACCCTGACCATGAGCTTTACAAGAAGCTATTTCCTTCTGGTGCAGGTTCAATATTTACATTTGAAATTAAGGGTGGAGAGAAAGAGGCACAAGCGTTTATTGACCGTTTACAAATATTCTCATTGCTTGCAAATGTTGCTGACGTAAAGTCTTTGGTTATTCACCCTGCAAGCACAACACATTCACAGCTTAATGAAGAAGAACTTGCTGACCAAGGTATTAAGCCTAATACAATAAGACTTTCAATAGGTACAGAAAGTATAAAAGATATTATTGCAGACCTTGAACAGGCTTTTAAAGGTTAAGTTCAGGCAATAAGGCTTGAAAATTTATTGGGCAGTGATATAATAAATTTATATATAACTAAATAACATATAGTAAAAATGGCTGATAATCTCACTCTTATCAGCCATTGGTCACAGTAATTAATGAGTTATTTTCAGGAAGGAACTGATATTATGGCTAAAATTTATAAAGGCACTACAGAACTGATTGGTAATACACCACTTGTAGAAGCTGTTAACATTGAAAAGGACAATAATTTAAATTCAAGAATTTTGTTTAAATTAGAATATCTTAATCCAGCAGGCAGTGTTAAGGACAGAATTGCAAAATCTATGATAGAGGATGCAGAAGAAAAAGGCTTACTGAAAGAAGGCTCGGTTATTATTGAGCCAACATCAGGCAATACTGGTATTGGTTTAGCTTCTATTGCCGCAGCAAAAGGCTATCGTGTTATTCTTACAATGCCCGAAACTATGAGCGTTGAGCGTAGAAACATTCTTAAGGCGTATGGTGCAGAAATTGTACTTACAGACGGTACCAAGGGTATGAAGGGTGCCATTGAAAAATCTGAGGAGCTTGCAAAAGAAATACCAAATAGTTTTATTCCCGGACAGTTTGCAAACCCTGCAAATCCTGCAATTCACAAAGTAACAACAGGTCCTGAAATCTGGAATGATACAGACGGCAAAGTGGATTTCTTTATTGCAGGTGTTGGTACTGGTGGTACTATTACGGGTGTTGGTGAATATTTAAAGTCACAAAGTCCTGATATAAAAGTAGTGGCAGTAGAGCCTGAAACTTCTCCTGTGCTTTCTGAGGGTAAAGCAGGTGCTCATAAAATTCAAGGTATCGGTGCAGGTTTTGTACCAAAAACATTGAATACTGATGTGTACGATGAGATTATTAAAGTAAAAAATGAGGACGCTTTTTCGGCTGCAAAGGTTATTGCCAAAAAAGAAGGTGTTCTTGTTGGTATTTCATCTGGTGCAGCCTTTTATGCAGCTTTAGAAATTGCTAAAAGACCCGAAAACAGTGGAAAAACTATTGTTGCTTTATTACCCGACAGTGGTGACAGATACTATTCAACACCTTTGTTTTCTGAATAATTATTAAATAACATATGTAAAATCGGTAGGCTTATATGACTATAAACCTACCGATTTTTTATGCTGTGGCTATTTTAGTTTTGTTATAAAAGAATAAAAGTTATCCTTTGGTTTACTTCATATTCTTTTCGTAGCTTTCGATCATCTTTTTAACCATCATACCGCCTATGGCACCTGCCTGACGTGCTGTGATATCGCCGTTATAACCCTCTTTAAGGTTAACACCTACTTCGTTTGCACATTCCATCTTAAAACGCTCCATAGCTTCTCTTGCTTCTGGTACATTAATCTGACTATTACTTGATGACATAATAAAAATCTCCTTCCATTTTTGCTTTTTCTTTTACAGCAAATTCGTTTGTCTGCTTAACTTCAGCTTGGTGCATTACACTAGCCCTTGCAGTGATTATCGCCCTATAAAAAATTTGCTGTGTATTAAATTTTTAATCAAATTCATTTTTATACAACATCGTATATAATAATTTTATTTTTAAAAAATCACCTTTGATTTTTAATCAGTTAATTATTAAATTGATGTTGTAATATTATTATGTTTACTGAATTGATTTTTATAAAATGTAATTTATGCTTATTGTTTTGCCTATGAATGGAAATTAAAATCAAAATTTTATATTTGGCTATTGATAGTGTATATTCTGTCATAAAGTTAAAGAGAAATGATATGGTGATATATTCAGTAGTTGATAAACTAATAAAATATAGGTTATTAAAAATCTTTGATGTAATCCCATTAAAGTAGACACTTGGAATAACAAAAATTCAAAACTGCACTAGGGAGATTGTTTTATATAATTATATCTACATTGCTTCCACCTGTTTTGTCTTTTGTTACAACAATTTGTTTATCAATTTTTTCCTTTAGATCAACAACGTGAGATATGATTCCTACCAGTCGGTTGCCGTTGGTAAGACTTGCAAGTGCCTTTATAGATTGCTGTAAATCGTTTTCGCTGAGTGTGCCAAAGCCTTCATCAACAAACATTGTATCAAGCTGTATTCCACCTGCTGATGATTGAATTTCGTCAGACAAACCCAGTGCAAGAGAAAGTGAGGCTTTAAACGATTCTCCTCCTGAAAGTGTTTTTACACTTCGTTCACTGCCATTGTAGTGGTCGATAACATCAAGCTCCAAACCGCTTTGACTTCTCTTGTTTTCAGCATTCAATCTTCTTTTAAGTTCATACTGACCATCAGACATAACCATAAAACGGGTGTTGGCACGGGCAATAATTCGGTCAAAGTATGTTGTTTGAACATAGGTCTCAAGTGCAATTCTTTCTTTGCCTGCTATATTTCCGTTTGCAGTATTTGAAAGTGATTTTACCCATATCCATTTTTCTTCAAGGTGTGAAAGTTCGTTAGATTTTTGCTTTATGTTTTCAAGTGCTGTGATATTTGTCGAAATGCGTGTGTGAAGGTTTTTCTGCTTTGTAGTTATTTCTGTTTTATTATTTAAAAATTCTGATTTTTTCTTTATCTCGCTTTCTAGGTTAATAACACAAGCATCTGTAAGCTGTTTTTTTAACTGACTTATTTTACCATTTAGTTCTGTAATTACTCTGTCACAGTTAAAATATTCTTTTTCAGCTTTTTCAAAAGCAGTTTTTAGGTTTTGTTTTTCGTTTTTTAGTTTATCAAGCTGTAACTTTGCTGAAGCTATTCCGTCAAATTTCAGTTTTGCAGAAACTTCCTTTATTTGTCTTTCAAATTCTTCTTTTTTAGCATTCAATGTTGCGATGTTTTGCTTTGAAGAGATAATTGTATTCTCAGTATCAATTACAAATTTTTCTCCTGTTGGAATACTTTTATCAATCTCTGCCTTTCTTTTAATTCTATTTTCTTCTTCGATAATTCTTTTGTTTAAAGCTGATAACTCACTATTAAGTAATTCAAGTGCAGAATTGATTTTAGAAGGTACGTTATTTATTGAACAGTTGCCAATTAATTCCAAAATCTGCTTGTTTATGTTTTCTTCCTGAATTGAAATCGAACCTTTAAGCTCTCCGGCCTTACGGCTTTCTGTATTTGCGATATCAGAAGCTTTTTCGTAATCTTTTTTTAGTAAATTAAGCTGTGCTTCAGTAGGTGCTTTTTCAGACTTTTTTGCTTTACAAGGGTGGTTTGTTGAACCACATACAGGGCAGGGTACACCGTGATTTAAAGTTTCTGCAAGAATACCTGCCTGCTCATTAAGAAAAAGGGTGTTTGCAGAATTATATTTTCTCTGTTGTAAATTTAAATTTTCTACAGCTTTTTTATAGCTTGTCTGAGCATTGTCAAGTTGGATACAAAGCTTATTGTATTTATCTATATCGTTTAAAAGTGTTTTAAAATCTGTCTTTTTAGTTTCGTTTTTTTCTTTTTCACGCAACAGTTTTTCTCGTTGTTCACTTGTGTTCTCAAGTTTCTTTTGTTCTTCTTTGAGCCTTGCAAGTTTTTCAACTGCTCGGCTGTGTTTTGAAATAAATATTTCAAGCTGAGCTTGTTCATCTTTAAGTTTTCTTTCAGTCAAAGTAAGAGTAGTTTTGATTTGCTCAAGCCTTGTATATTCAGGAATTTCCGCCTCTATTAAGGCTGTTTCCTGTTCTAGCTTATTGCGATATGGTTGCTTTGCTTTTTCGTTTTCCAAAGTGTTTTTAAACTGTATAAGCTGTGGAGTTTTTATTTTCAGTTCTTTTTCGCAAAGTTTAAGACTATTATTTGCCTTGTTGTATTCTTCTGCTTTTCCAATGTTTGTATTTGCCGTTGCAAGTTGCTTTTCAATATTTTTAAGCTGTTTTTCAAGTATAGTTTCTGCAAATTTATCCTGTTCAAGAATTTTTACAATAAGCTCAATTATATCATCTATACTCATTCTGCCACATTTAGCATTTTTTACCTCTATAGACAAAACATTATTTTCGTCGCACATTATGCCGTTTATATATTGGATAATACTGCCTTTGACATATTCACATTGCCTGTTGAGTTTTCCTGATTCCTCCTTTAATTTGTTTTCAAGAATTTCATAATATCCTGTTTTAAATATATTACGGAAGATAGCCTGCCTGTCTTTGGTATCGGCAAGCAACAGCTTTAAAAAATCTCCCTGTGCTATCATAGCAATTTGTGAAAACTGGTTGCGGTCTATTCCCATAATTTCCTTTATACAGATGTTTACTTCTTTAAGTTTATCTACAATTCTTCCGTCAGGATAAGTAAGTTCTGCTTTTGCTTTTTCGGTAGTTGTGCCGTTTTTTCTTTTGCTTGGTCGTTCATATTCAGGGTTGCGTTTAACTTTGTAAATTTTATTTCCATAAGAAAAAGTGAGTTCAACCTCTGTGGGAATATCTGGTTGTGCATATTTTGAACGCAACATTGAAGGCTCTCGGTTTTCTCCGCTTGCTTCTCCATAAAGTGCAAAAGTAATGGCATCAAAAATTGTTGTTTTGCCTGCACCTGTGTTGCCTGTTATAAGGTAAAGTCCATTAGTACCTAGCTTTTCCATATCAAGTTCAATTCTGTTTGCGTATGGGCCGAATGCTGAAATTATAAGTTTTAGTGGTCGCATTATATTTCCTCCCAGATTTTCTCGATAAGTTCCTGCACAAAGCTTTTCTGTTCATCACTCATTGGCTGGTTATTCTGTTTTTCGTAAAATTCCCCAAAAAGTTCAAGTGGAGATTTTTCTTCAATATTTCTTACACTGTCAATTATTGTGTTGCTTCTTGTACGCTTATTGTCGTAGTCAAGCTTCATAAGCTTAGGGTAAATAACCCTAAGCTTTCCTATAGCATCGGGAATATCTTCCTCATCTGTTAAGGTTATGTGCATATAATCATCAGTTTTTGTGTTTTTGTAATTTTCTTTTGATGTGATTTCAAAATATGTACCTTTAATTTCACGCATATCATTTTTAGGAGTAAGGTAAACAGTTTTTAAAAATAAATTATCCTTTTCTGTAAGTTCTGCAACTGTAACGGATTTTTTATGTTTTACTTCGGAAAAAGAGTATTTTAAAGGTGTACCGCAGTAACGTACCTTTGGTGAACCTATATTCTGCGGTCCGTGAATATGTCCTAGTGCCACATAGTCAAATTTATCAAAAACAGATACATCCACATTGTCTGTACCGCCTACAGAAATTTCTTCAGACTCACAGGTAGACGCACCCGTTACAAATTGATGTGTAATAATAATATTTCGATTGTTTGTGTTGATATTCATATTATCAACCGCACAACGTACAGCGTCAGTGTATGTAGTTATTTCTTCATCAGGGTAAAATCTGCGAACATGGGAGGGTTTTATAAATGGTAGCATATAAAAATCAACTGTGCCAAAATCATCTTTAAGTGATATAGGGCAGACGTTGCCATTGTAAACAGGTGACATATGTATTCCGCTGTTATCCATAATGCGTGAACCAAAGGCAATTCTTTCAGCTGAGTCGTGGTTACCGCTTATAACAAAAACCTCTAACTTTCGTTTTGCAAGTTTGCAAAGAAAATCATCAAACAACTGTACAGCCTCAGCAGAAGGTACAGACTTATCATATATATCACCTGCTAATAGAACAGCCTGAGGTTTTTCTTTATCTATTATATTTATAATTTGGGCTAGTATATATTCCTGTTCCTCAATCATAGAAAACTCGTTTACACGCTTTCCAAGATGAAGGTCTGAAAGATGAATGAATTTCATTTTTTCTCCTTATTAATAGAATAAAATATTCAGTATTAGAATGATTATAGCATACTTAAATATAATTTTAAATATTTTTTATTTGTTTTTGTTATATATAATACTAAATATTTATATAGAAATTATTGACCTTTTTATAAGTGTTGTGTAAAATAACAAGTATAAACCGAAAAGGAGTTGTTTATTATGGCAATTATAAAAGCTTATAAAGGTATGAGATTTAACTGTGACAAAGCAGGCAAAATAGATGAATTGGTATGTCCACCTTATGATATTATCAGTGATGAACAACGTGAGGAATATATAAAGACAAATCCACGAAATATTATCCGTCTTGAACTTCCAAAGGGTGATGATAGATATAATCAGGCGTCGGATATTCTTAACGATTGGCTTGAAAAGGGAATTCTTGAAAAAGAGGATAAACCGGCTATATATATCTATGAAGAAGAATTTACAGCTTATGGCAAAAGAAAAAGTATAAAGGGTATTATCTGCCGTGTTAAGATAGAGGAATTTAGCAAGGGTGTTATATTACCACACGAATTTACACTTTCAAAAGCTAAAGAAGACAGACTAAACCTTATGAAAGCTACCAACTGCAATTTCAGCCAAATTTATTCACTTTATATGGACGAAGGCAAGGGTACTCTTGCAAAGATTGATGAGCTTTCAGCAGGTGAACCTGATATTAAGCTTACTGACAACGAGGGTGTTGCTCATAGAATGTGGATTGTTACAGATGAAAAAGCTATTTCAGAAATCTGTAACGATTTTACAGACAGAAAGTTGTATATTGCAGACGGTCACCACCGTTATGAAACAGCGTTGAATTACAGAAATTATCTAAGAGAAAACAAAGGTGCAAAAGAGGGCGATGCTTGTGACTATCAGATGATGATGTTGGTTGATATGGAACATCCGGGTCTAGTTGTTTTTCCTACACACCGTCTTGTGCGTGACCTTGAGAATTTCAATGCTGAAAAGGTTCTTGAAGAATGTAAACAGTATTTTGATATTAATGAATATGATGATATAAATACAATAGAAGATAATTTGATGAATCTGTACAATGAGGGCAAAAAGGCATATGCTTTCTACAGTGGCAATAAGAAGTATAGTTTACTTGTTTTAAAAGATGAGCATATTATTGATGAACTTTTGCCAAGTGCAAGTACTGCAACAAAGCAACTTGATGTTACAGTTTTGCATACTCTTATTCTTGAAAAAATTTTTGGCATTGACGCTGATAATATGGCAAAACAGATTAACCTTACTTATACAAAAATTTTTGATGAGGCAATTTCAGCTGTAGACAGCGGTAAGGCTCAGTGTGCGTTTATTCTTAATCCTACACGAGTTTCAGAGATAAGAGATGTTGCATCAAATGGCGAGAAAATGCCACAGAAATCAACATATTTTTATCCCAAGATGATTACAGGTCTTGTTATGAATCAGCTTGAGGATTAATATAGTTTTTATAAAGTAATATATGGGAGGATTTTAATTATGGGAATGATAGGTTCATATTTAAGAACAAGTGAGGAAACTGTTAAGAAAATTCAACAGGGAGAGATGGAACTCTGGGATTTGCTGAATGACGACTCTTATGATGAGTATATAATAGATATTGACAAAACATGGCATGCTATACACTTTACTTTGACCGGCGAAGTTTTGACAGGTGGTGGAAGTGAGTTTGATGATTTGGTACTTGGTGAAAATTACCTTACAGACTCGGAAAAGGAAGAATTTCCAACTTCATTAATTAATCCCAAAAGAGTAAAAGAGCTTGCAGTAGCACTGGATAATCTAACTGAACAGGATTTCAAAGAAAAATTTAGTATGAAAGAAATGCTTGAAAACGAGATTTATCCGCTGTTTGTAGAAGAAGATGAAGACGAATTTTTTGAATATGTTAATTATCATTTTACAGAACTAAAAAAGTTTATGAAAAAAGCCTCAGATGAGGGTCAAGCTGTTATTTTCTACATAAGTTAAAAGGAAGAAAATGTATTTTTATAGCCGATAAAAAAGTGCTGTGGAGCGTTTGGCTGTGGCGTAATAATTTCATAACGAAAAGGTAAAATCCCCAAGGTAACTGATAAGTTGGTTACCTTGGGGATTTTTTGTCCAAAAATAACAGATTGTGTCAACTGTACTGCTTATTGGACATAATAAATGTTATAATCAGATTAATAAAAGTGAAATATAATTACATAGTGCGAATTTCCACTGTATTCTGATTATTTACATTCCACTAATTTTCATTCCAATATGGATAGATTAGAAATGTGAATGCTTATCGATATTATTTACATTCCAATTTGGCATTATTAGTATTATTCATGCTATCATATTTCAGTCGATTTATCAATTAGTTAAAAAAAAATCGTGAAAACCTAAAAAATTATCAATATTAGGTTGACAAATGAAAAGCCGTATGGTAATATATAGTCACACCGAAAGGCGAATAAAAATACAGGAGGTTAAAATGCAAGTTTTACTAAAATTTATTATGAAAATACCAAAGCTTCCGGTTGATTACAGGAGAGTTTTTCTTTCGTTTTTCAAAAAGTCACTTTCATCTGTAGCGGATGGCAAGTATTATGAAAAGTATTACTTTAACGATAACAGAAGACCGTTTACTTTTGCGGTAAATCTGCCATCAGCGTCTTTTTCAAAAGAGTGTATAACACTTGGAAAAAATGAAGTTGCATTAACTTTTTCAACAGGTGACAATCTTGCAGGATTTGTGTTTATGTCGGCTTTTCTTGCACAAAAGGACAAGCCTTTTAATACACCGCTTGGCAATACATTGACACTTAAAAAGGTTTCAACTCTGCCTGAAAGAACAGTTGATAGTAACAGTGCGTTGGTAAGAATGTATAGTCCACTATGTTTGAGAGAACACAATAGGGAGAAAAATCAGGATATTTATTACTCTGTAGCAAATGAAAATTTTGATATCAAATCAAAAGAGATTATAAAAGAGCAGTTGATATCAGATGGTTTTTCTGAAAATTTAGCAAACAGTGTGGAAATCATACCTATTGATTGCAAAAAAACAGTTGTACTTCATTACAATACATATCTTGAGTGTAGTCTGGGTAATTTTGTACTTAATGCTGATAAATCAGTAATCAATCATTTGCTCAAGAGTGGTATAGGCTCACGTAAGTCGGCAGGATTTGGTTTTGCTCAGCTTGTAGCCGAAGCATAGTGCAAAGGAGGTGAGATTTTGAAAATCAATATTGAGTCAGACAATATAGAATTCGATACATTACTACAACCAACAGATTGGAGATTTTCGTCTGCTATTGTTGGGCTGGTTCTTTATCTAAAGCGCTTTAAGCACACTTTTAAGTATCTTGATAATGCCGATATTCTGCCTGAAAACAGGGTTAGTGGATTTGATGGTGTGATGTACAATTGCTCTGATATAAAAGAAGAAGAAATTTTAACATTTATAGAGGAACAATTTCCACAGGAGATGACACATCAAAAAATACTTTCTATTCTTGAAAATGAAGTGTTTGATAAAGAAAGTATCAGCAAGGTAAATGAACTGATTAAATCAAAAACTGTCTTTAAAAAGGTAATTGGCAGTGTTAAGTTTGATGGTAGCAATAAAGAGTATTTTATTAATGCTATAAAAGAAAACAGGCCAATAATTATAAAAGAAATTTTCAGAAATGGCAAAAGCCTTTACAGTAATTTCTGTAACAGCAACCTGCTTTTTACAGACGAAAATCCACATTGTCGTTTGTTAGGATATAATGTTGACGAGGGCAGAAAAACAAAATTTTTAGGTTTTGGATTTTCAAAGGATAGTTTTGTAGGATGCGATATACCGGAGTTCGATTTTATTCCTTTCGCATTTACAACCACATATGAGAGTTATTTTATCAACAATAATTTTAATATTGAGGTGCTTGTTAAAACAAAACAGCTACTTGATGAAAATCTTGAAAAGTTGAAAGATGAAAATAAGGGTTCAAGAACATTGCTTATGCAGGTGTTAAGAGATTCGGAAGATTTTATTAACTACGATGTGGAGATTATTACAAAGCCAAGGGATAAGGAATATTACAACACATTGTTTGTACGTTACGATAATCTTAAAGCTTTAAAAGATACATCAATTTATAACTTGTCATTTACAAAAAAAATAACAGATAGTTACTGGTTTAACCTTGAAGAAAAGGTATATGACAGATGTCTAAATAATGTATTACTTGATGACATTGTAGAGTATATGCTAAAAATATACTTTGATGATGGTGTACCTAAAGGTTTGATAAGAAACAGAACAGATATTTTAATTAATATTAATGAGAAATGGAAGGGAGAAGTACCTATGGATAATATTCAGTCAGCCAAAAAGATGGGTTATATAGTATCGCAGGAGTTGATAAGCCAAAAGAAAGCCAATAAGATTACTTCATATAAACAGAAAATAGTTGGAGCATTGGTTGCACATGATTATGATAGAGTTAATGAGATAATCCTAAGTCTATCAGCATATGTGGGTATGGAATTTAGCTTTGCGTATCAGCTTTTTGAAGAACCTGAGAAGAACAAAGGACTTGCAATGGCATTTGCAAGTGCATTAAATGACAACACTAAGAACAATACAGAAAATAAAAAGGAGAATTAATGATGAAAAATAAGTGTTTAACATTAACAGTTGTTGCAAATATGACCAGTAACTATGGTGAAAATCTTGGTAACATTGCAAGTGTACAGAAGGTATATAGGAACGGCAAAGAGTATGCTGTGCGTAGCAGAGAAAGCTTGAAAAACGCTTTGTGTGTTCAGTCAGGTTTGTATGATGATTTACAGACATCACTTGACGGTGCTATGCAGAAACTTGTAACAGAGGAAATTAACGCAGCTACCTGTAAAGCTTTGGAGGGTGGATATATGTCAACCAAAGGTGTTACATATATCCGTAACAGTTCTTTTTATCTTACAGACGCTGTATCAACAGAGCCTTTTATTAATGATGCACGTTTTCATAATAATCTTTATCTTGCAACAAATTATGCAAATGCAAACGGTCTTAATGTACAGAGTAACTCTAAAGATGTAGGACTTATGCCATACCAGTATGAATATGATAAGTCAGTAAAGATTTATAGCCTTACAATAGACCTTGAAAAGGTTGGTGTAGACGAAAACTTTAAGGCTGAGGCAAGTAAAGAGGAAAAGTGTAGCAGAGTTGTTGCATTAGTTAATGCCGTAGAAAATCTGTATTTAGTTGTAAAGGGAAATCTTGACAATGCCGAACCAATTTTTGTAGTGGGTGGACTTTCTCCAAGAAAAACTCATATGTTTGAGAATGCAGTAAGACTTTCAGGTACAAAACTTATAATTGACCCTATAAAAGAGAAGATAGGTGATACTTATAAGTGTGGTATTTTGAGAAGCAGACAGCTTACAAATGAAGATGAAATTATGCGTGAGCTTAATCCTATAACTGTTCCTGAGTTTTTTGCTGACTTGAAAGAACAGGTTAAGTCATATTATCTTGGTTAAAAGTGGTGAAGTCAGATGAAAGCAATAAGACTTCATATAAAACAGAGTAGTGCAAACTACCGCAGAGAAGAAACGGTAAATTGCAGAATGACATACCCTCTGCCTCCTTTTTCTACGGTTATAGGTGCTGTACATAAAGCCTGCGGTTACACTGAGTATCACCCTATGCAGGTTAGTGTACAGGGCAAGTATGGTTCTCTTAAAAGGCGAATGTTCAAAGAGGATTGTTTTTTGAACAGCTTACAGGACGACAGAAATATATTGGTGAAAATGGTTAACCCTGATATGCTTTCATCAGCATATCAGGTGGTAGCCACAGCACAAAAAGCACAGGGCAACAGCTTTGACAAAGGAATAACCATTAATGTGGTCAATCAGGATTTGCTTGATGAGTACAGATTTTTAAACCGCACCAAAAGAAGAATAGACAAAAATAAAGGTGTAATAAAAGCTAAAAAAGCAAAGCTGAAGGCTATGAAATCGGATGAAAATATTTCTAAAGAAGAATTAAAAAGCTTCTCAGATAAGGTAAAGGCACTTGAAAAAGCATACAAGAAATATGAAGAAGAAAAGTACACAAAGCCTAAATCTATGTTTAGAACATTAGCAAAAGCACCAAAGCAGTGTGAGATATTGTGCAATGTAGAGTTAGTTATACATATTACAAGTGATGAACAGACAATGCAGGACATTCTTGAAAATGCCTACAATATAACAGCTATTGGCAGAGGTGAGGACTTTATTGAACTGATAGATGTTTGTGAAACAGAGCTTACAAAGCCTGATGAAAAAACAATAATTGAAAGTAAGTATGGTTATTATATTCCTTGTGAATATGTTGAAAAGTTGTATCTAACAGGTGCAGAAGAAGGTATGATTAAAAATGGTACAAAGTATCTTATCAACAAGAACTATACACTTGAGGGAAAACAGGGAAGTAGGAAACGCATATTTAATAAAATCCCTGTATTATATACATCGGATTTTGCAGTATGGGGCAGTGTTGACGGTGTATATGTGGACAAGCTTGCTGATTTGGAAATACCTGTGCTTTTAGGGTGATTATAATGTATGACAAAATGTTTAAAAGCCTTATGGCGAAAGAAAATCAAACGATATTTGAGCATACTGAAAAACTTGTAAGTCAGGCAAAATTGCTTTTTGAATTAGGTTATATAAAAGAGCAAAATCTTTTCGATGACCTTGTTACAAGTTGTGAATATCACGATTGCGGTAAGTTTAATTCGGCTTTTCAGGAGAGAATTAACAAAAAAATAAGATATAACAAGACTGTAAGATTTAATCCCGATGAAGAAGTACCCCACAATGTTTTGTCAGTGTTTTTTATTGATGAAAGTAAATGTCACGATTATTCAGCTGTGTTTTATTCTGTTTTATACCATCACTACAGAAAAAATGCTCAATATAAAAATTACATTATAAATAATTTTGATAAAATATGTAAATTTTTTGAGGAAAAAGATTTAAAGGCTCCTGATAGATTTGATACTATGCTTCAGCTTAAAAAGAACAGTAAATTGATTACCGATAATAATTTAAATGACCTTGAAAAGAAATATGCAGTTTTGCTAAAAGGTTTACTGCACAAGTGTGATTACAGTGCAAGTGCAGGAATCACCTGCGAATATCCCAATGATTTTCTTGTTGAAAGCTTGAATAACTGGCAGAAAGAAAAATCTATTAAGCTGGAAAAGTTACAGGAGTTTTGTCTTGAAAATTCTGAGCATAATATTATAGCTACCGCACCTACAGGAATGGGAAAAACTGAAGCAGGGTTGCTGTGGTGCGGTGATACAAAATGCTTTTTTGTACTGCCTTTGAAAACAGCTATAAACGCTATGTATGAACGTATTAAAAAAATGTCAGGCGATGGATTTAAAGAAAGAGTTGGCTTAATTCATTCTGATATGCGTTCGTATTATTATAACGATAGTCAGAAAAATGAAAGCGATGAATTTGACTTAAGCTATTATGAAAGAAGTAAGCAAATGTCATTGCCTGTAACAGTATGTACACCTGACCAGATTTTTGATTTCGTACTTAAGTATGCGGGCTATGAATACAAGCTTGCAACAGCATCATATTCAAAGTTTATAATTGATGAAATCCAGATGTACTCACCCGATTTACTTGCGTCTATAATTTATGCAATAGAAATAATCCATAATATGGGTGGAAAATTTGCTATACTTACAGCAACCTTGCCACCGTTTGTAAGAGCAGAACTGGGCAGAATATTTGGCAACGATGTTGTTACATCAGATTTTTCAGCTTATGGAAATCTCCGCCATAATGTAAAAGTGTTTGAGGATACATTGAATTCAGAATTTATTTACTCAACTGTTGAAAGCATAAAGAGCGAGAGCAATAAGAAATTTCTTGTAGTTTGTAATTCTATTGATACAGCACAGGAGATTTATGACAATCTGAAAGAAAAGTATGACAATGAAATGGAAATTAATCTATTTCACGCAAATTTTATTAAACGTGACAGAAATAAAAAGGAAAAAGAAATTCTGAAAGCTTCAAATGAGAGGAAAAAAACAGAAATATGGATTTCAACCTCTGTTGTTGAGGCAAGCTTGGATATTGATTTTGATATTTTATTTACTGAGCTTTCTGATTTGTTTTCGTTGTTTCAAAGATTTGGCAGAGTCAACAGAAAAGGTAAAAAGGATTTTTCGTATACCAACTGTTATGTATTTACCGAATTACAGGGAAATGCAAAAAAATATGGCTTTGTGGATAAGACAATTTATGAATGTTCAAAAAAAGCCGTTCTTACTATAGATGGAATTATCTCTGAACAGGAAAAGTCACAGCTTATAGATACTTATCTTTCTGTTGAAAACATTAAGGACTCAAAGTATATCGAAGAATATAGGAATGTCTACAAATACATCAAGGATTTGAATGATTATGAAAAAGACACCTCTGAGCAGTTGAGAAATATAGATAAAGTTGATGTTATTCCAAGAGTTGTTTATGACGAAAATAAGCAAGAGATTGAGAAGAAGTTGGCTTTTGCTTCAGATAAAAATCTAAGTGATACCGAGAAACTGAAAGCAAAAATGGAGGCAAATGAATTTATAAAAAGCCTAACTGTTTCTGTTTCAAGATATTACACCAAAAGAGCAATAAACAATATATTTATACAACAATTTAATTTATCTGTATTTGAATACTGTGATTATACTTTTGAAAAAGGACTTGTAATCAACAAAGAGGACTTTAAGAAAAATGTTATAAGTAAATACTGTAATAATGCAGATATAAATGAAAGTGATTTTGAAAACTTTATTTTTTGAGGTGGATTATGTCAGACCACATTACAGGAATGCAGATGTACTATTACTATGTTTGTCACAAAAAGCTTTGGTATTTTTCACACGAGATTTCTATGGAAAATGAAAACGAAAATGTAAAGCTTGGTAAAATCATAGATGAAACAACATATCAAAATAGAGATAAACACATTATGATTGACAATACCATTAATATTGATTTTATGGCAGAACATAATATCCTTCACGAGGTAAAGAAAAGTAGAAATATAGAAGAAGCGGGAATATGGCAGGTTAAATATTATCTTTATTACCTTAAAAAACGTGGAGTAGAAGGTTTTACAGGTAAAATTGACTACCCTATGTTAAAGCAAAGTATTCGTGTGGAGCTTACGGATGATGATGAAATTGCTATTGAAAAGGCAATTTCTGATATTAAAAAAATTATTGACAGTGAGCTTCCGCCCGAGATAAATCGCAAAAAATTCTGTAAATCATGTGCATATTATGATTTATGTTTTATTTGAGGTAGTTATTATGCGTGACAGTTACTATATATACAATCCCGGCAGTCTTGTTCAAAAGGATAATACAATCCGTTTTACTACAGAAAATGGAGAACGCAGAGATTTGCCTGTTGAAAATATAAGCGAAATATACATAATGAACGAAATGAATGTTACAACTAAATTGCTTAATATGCTCTCAAAGTATGGGATAACAACGCATTATTTCAATCACTATCAATTTTACATAGGCAGTTTTTATCCTAAGGAAAGTAAACTGGCAGGACAACTGCTTGTAAAGCAGGCTTTGGCATATGATAATTACACTGAGAGAATGAAGCTTGCAACAGAGTTTATACGTTCAGCATCTTTTAATATTTATCGTAATCTAAGGTATTACAACGGTAGAGGTAAAGATGTTGCAGAATATATGAAAAATATTGAATATCTGCGAAAACAGCTCAACTTTGTTTCAAATATAGAGCAATTAATGGGTATAGAAGGAAATATACGGAAGGAATATTATAAGGCTTGGAATATAATAATAGACCAGGAAATTTCTTTTGAAAAACGTGTTTATCACCCTGCTGATAATATGATAAACAGCCTTATTTCGTTTGTTAATTCACTAATTTATACAAAAACGCTTTCAGAAATATATAAAACCCAACTGAATCCCACTATAAGTTTTTTGCACCAACCAGGTACAAGACGTTTTTCATTAGCTTTGGATGTTTCGGAGGTTTTTAAACCGCTTATAGCTGACAGACTTATATTTTCATTGCTAAACAGAAATCAGATTACCGAAAAAAGCTTTGTAACAGGTTTAAATGGTTTACAGCTTACGGAAAAGGCATCAAAAACTATTATGCAGGAACTTGATAACAAACTTCAAACAACAATATTCCATAAAGAATTAAATAAAAATGTTTCTTATCAATTTCTGATAAGATTGGAACTTTACAAAATTGTAAAGCATCTTTTAGGCGAAAAGGAATATAAAGGCTTTGAAATATGGTGGTAAATCTGATTGATAATAAATGCTCTATACTGTGAAAAATATTCTAAGTAAATCAAAAATTAAATATTTTTGACAAGGCGGTGATAAAATGTATGTTATTCTTGTGTACGATATAGTTGCAGATGAAAATGGTAAAAAGATTTTGCCCAAAGTATTTAAAATCTGCAAAAAATATCTTACACATATACAAAATTCAGTTTTTGAAGGTGATATAAGCAAACCAAATTCTTTGGCTTTAAAAAAGGAACTCGCAAAATATGTACGCAAGGACAAAGATTCTGTAATAATGTTCCACACTCGTGAAGAACGGTGGTTAAACAAAGAATTTCTTGGAATAGAAGATGATAAAACTTCAAACTTTTTATAAATAGACTTGCCGGATAAAGTCGTGTATTGGTTCATCTGATGCTACCGAATAGCCTCTTTTTATAAATAGACTTGTTGGATAAAGCTATCTTATTAAAGAAACAGTTTTTTGCGATGATATGACTATTATATAGCAAGTATATTATGTAACAACAGTCTGAAATTTTATTATGAGCCTTTTAGAAACTTGAGTTTCAGATGTTTTGTAGATAAAATTACAATTTATTGATAAATATACCGAAAAAGCAAATTTTTATGTAAGGATTAGTTGAATTTACCAACATTTTTAATGGGGCATTTTTAAATAGTATTTTCTAACCTAATATTTAATTATAAAGTTAGAATATTGATATTAAATACTATTTTTACTATAAGTACACTGCTATTCTTTATAGTATACTTGTTCATAAAGCTTGTTTAAGAATCTTTGATATCATATTTGTTTACAGAACTATTCGATAATCTTAAAAATTTTTCGATTTAAACAGTATTATTAGTTAGCAAATAAGTAATTAAGAAGTAGCAAAGTTGAGTTAAAAATTGTCGACCTGACATATGCTCAAAAATTCCGTACTTCGACAATACTGAAAAAATACAGTATTTTTCGCAAATATTTAATACCTTGAACTTTTTAGTGTTAATTTTTAAAGAAAATTCTGATTTCAAAATGTTAGGTAGACAAAAATAAGTAAAATTATCACATATAATTCAACTTTTTATCTAAACGTCTTTTAATCTATCCATAGTGGAATGTAAATACTGCAAATAGTGTTCTGGGCAGTGTTGTAGACACACTTTTAATCTATCCATAGTGGAATGTAAATTTGATAGTTACAAGCAATATAACAGCTCAGGAGCCTTTTAATCTATCCATAGTGGAATGTAAATCATAATATGTGCGACGATATAATTTAATGCTTGCATCTTTTAATCTATCCATAGTGGAATGTAAATCACAAGTTGTAGACAACATTAAAACTAAGCTTGCAGCTTTTAATCTATCCATAGTGGAATGTAAATAACAAAAAAAGAAGAGCTTACAAGGTTTTTGAAAATCTTTTAATCTATCCATAGTGGAATGTAAATCTATGTAGCTGTTGTATATGCTCAATTTGAACACCCGCTTTTAATCTATCCATAGTGGAATGTAAATCATCTGTTAAGGATATGAGAAGCTGGACATTTGAAACTTTTAATCTATCCATAGTGGAATGTAAATGTGCTATAACATCTATTACGGTAGTTACAAG
>JAXJYN010000069.1:0-16619 GCA_036306965.1 Acutalibacteraceae bacterium | reverse complement strand
GTTTTAAAGGTGGTATTACTGATAAACAATTTAAGTGTTTGTTGGATAGCTCTTATCTTGATAAAATTGTTATGAATTGGCTTTGTTCATAGTTTATTTACTCATTCAAAAACCCTGGTAACAACAGAAAGATTTTAATATTGATATTAAATGAATTTTATGATATATTTAGGTGTATAATGAAAATTGGAGGTTATAATGGACTATATCATAGTTAACGGAGTATCTAACGAAGGTGTTGAAAATCTTGACGCTATGCAGAACTCTGAAAGCTTTCAGTTTGTATTGTATATTACACTGCTACTTGCATTGTTCTGGGTGGTAATAAATGTTACTGTACCCTGGCTTGTAAGATTTTTAGTACCAAAAAGATTTTTTAATGAAAATAAATGGCTGTTCAAAGAACGCAAATTTGAAGGACCTTTATACAGAAAAATTAAGGTTTCAAAATGGAAGGACAAGCTTCCTGATGCAGGCAAGCTTATTCACTTTCAGCGTGATTCTTTGCCTTGTGATATAGACGAAGCATATATAAACCGCTTTATAATGGAATGTTGTATAGCAGAGCTTGGACATTTATCAGTGGGTATTATAGGGTTCACATCATTATTTTTTGTCTTTCTTATACCGGGAAATGATAAGCTTGAACATTTAGGTGTGTTTTTGTTGCTTTCCATACTTGATTTTGCTATTCAAATGCTTTTTGTAATTATTCAGCGTTATAACAGACCTCGTCTTATAAAATTAAGAAAACTTTACAGTCACGGATATAAAGCAAGATTAAAATAACTTTAAAAAATTAAAACCGCAGAAAAACATATACAGTGTTTTTCTGCGGTTCTTTTTATTCGATAACAAATAAATTACTTTGTTGCCTCTATTTTACCCATAATAAACGGCAAAACCTCATCTTGTGCTATGTTAAGTACATAAGCAAATTCATCATACAATATTCTTTCTGCATCTTTTAAAAATCTTTCATCAGCTAAGTGCAATTTTTTGCCTGCCTTTTTCTGGTTTTGTTTATGAATATAAAGAGTTTTTATAAGTCTTACAAGTTCGGTACGGTCACCTCTTGCAAGAATCTCTTTATATTTATCTTTACGGTCACTTTCGTTAGAAACCCATATATCTTCTTCACAAGGCATTGCATTTATAAGTTCCAGAATTTCATCTTTGGTCAAGACTTTCTTCATTTTACTAACAAGCTCTGCATTGTTTTTCGGCACATATATTTCAGCATTATCTTTGTAAATAGGCTTTAACACATAATACTCCATATCCTTGTCTTTAAATCTTCTTACAATAATATCTGTAATTTCACAAACTCCTTCATTTCTGTAAATTACAGTTGCACCAATACTATACATACCGCAAACTCCTCTCAATAAATAATAAAACAAAACGCATAATTTGCAAACGGTTTTACGCTGATTGCAAA
The DNA here is from genome assembly GCA_036306965.1 of Acutalibacteraceae bacterium. Classification (GTDB taxonomy): domain Bacteria; phylum Bacillota; class Clostridia; order Oscillospirales; family Acutalibacteraceae; genus CAG-964. Next base: position 15,178 of record JAXJYN010000069.1, on the reverse strand, counting down.
TTACACGTTGACTTAAGATAATTATATCACATTACAGAAATTTTTGTCATAGGCAAAAGTAACAAAACAAGACTTGTTTTTTGAATACAGGAATTAAAAAAATTTGCTAAATTGTAGTAATTTCTTTCATAGTTCTTTCAAGCTGTTCAATATCTGTCAATGAATTCAACACATCTACAAGTGCATTTGTTGTTATATACTGTGGAAGATTAAGTTTTTTGAGTAAAGCCAAGCGTAACTCCTTGCTGTTTTCTCTACCTGTAAGACCAAGTCTGTAAAGGTCTGTTTTTGTAATATTTCCGTCTTTTATACATTCATCATCACTATTAATGGTAACACCTGCATTTTTAAGTGCATTAATAATTAAAACCTCGTCTACACCTTCAACCCCAAGTGTACCTTCTTTGGAATAATTTTCTTTTCGTTTTTCTTTTCCTTTTATTTGCGGTATATATGCGTGTTTCATCTGATTTTGCGGAATTATCCCCTTTAAATGGTTACGAATAACAAACCCTGCACTATCACTATCGGTTAAAATTACAATTCCTTGTTTTTCTGCCAGTTTTTTTATCAGATTTACCTTTTCTTTATCTTTAAAAATTCTAAAACCGTTTGTTTCTATTATAGTTGTATTTATAATAGATTTTAGTTTCATTTTATCATACTTACCCTCAACAATTACAGCCTCTTTTATGTTAATCATCTTGTCACCCTTTTTCCTGCCATTATAAGCTTTGCTACAAGTTGTTCAAGAAGTAATCTTTTATTAGCACCGCCACTGTTCATAGCTGTGTTGGTATCTGCAAGATATTCCAGACAACTGCATATTTCATCTGTAGTAAGCTTTGATGATGCTCGTTCTGCTTTTTTTAGTCGAAATTCCTTACGCTTATAGTCAAAATCCTTAGCAACATCTTCGGCACGCATACCACTTTCTAATGCTATACGAACACGGTACATATCGGTATAAGTATTTGACAGTTCAGCAAGTATCATTACAGGTTCTTCTCTCTGATAAAAAAGCAAATCCAATCTTTCAAAAGCCTTATCCCAATTTCCTTGCGTTACAGCGTCTGTCATATCAAATACTCTGGTTGCAAGATTTTTAGTAATAATCTTATCAATATGTTCCGTTGTAATTTCGCCCTCATTAACAAATGCACACAGCTTATCCATCTCATTTTTAAGTGTGTTAAGGTCTGCTCCTGTATATTCTATTATTCTTCCTGCGTTTTCTGGCGAAAGTAGAAGGTTACGTTTATTTGCCCAGCTTACAAGCTGTTTACGCAAATCATTTACTGTTTTTTTGATGAACTCTATTGCTACACCATATTTATCAAAAGTGTCAATCAGTTTTTTCCACGCATTGTATTTTTTTCCTGATGGCAAAAGAGTTTTCATTGCAATTACTACAACTGTACTTTCAGGTAGTTCTGATATTACCTGATAAAACAGTTTTAAATCTGCATCAGACATCTTTTCAACTGCAAAATCTTCTATATAAATATAATTGTACGGAGCTGTAAAAGGAACGATATTAACCGCAGGCAAAATATCATCAACTGTGCTGTCCTCGGTAAATATATGGAAATTAAATTCTGGCGGTTCTTTACCCATCATTTTTTCCTGCAACTTTTTTGCATACATAGAAACAAGCATTTTTTCTTCACCATATAAAAGGTAAAGATTTTTAAAATCACCGTTTTTTATTTGTCTTTTTAAATCGGTTTCATTTAATTTTGCCATAGGTTGAATCCTCCATCTGCAAATTTATACAAGGTTATATCTCCGTTTGAAGTGTAGTAATATCCGTTATTATCATCTTTACCGCACATAATAACACTGTCAGCAATTAAATTATCTACATTTGTACAACCTTTTTGCAGAATAATTATATCGTTATTTTTATATTCCTGAGGTAATGCAGAACAATCACAATTTCTGGGTACTATTAAAATTTTCTCATCTCCACAACTAACAGAAATACAGATTTTATTATTTATGTTAATTGGTTTTACACTATAATTATCATAACATATTTCTGTATTTGGTGTTATATACGTACAGTTTTTATCCTTAAACAGTTCCTTGGTTTCATCAGAATATCTGCTTGTATCATACAACAAAAGCTGTTCAACGTCAAACTCGTCTAATATATTTTCTGCATATTTACTGTAATACGCATAGTCATCAGGTATAAATAATGAATTCATTTTTTCATTCTCCAAATATTCCATAACTTCTGAAATATGATAATTATCTCCACCACAACAGATTACATTTACACCACTTTGTGATTTGTTGATTACTGTAGCACCTGTGCCTGTTTGAAGAACAGTAAAACTAACTGACTGTGATTCTACAAGACAACCACCTGAAAGAATTATTACCGTTGCGGATATACAAACCGCAGTACAAATACTTAGATTTTTAATTCTAAACCCTTGCACTACAAACCAAAAGGCAACAATTAACAAAACAACAACCATTGCAAGCTTAACAAATATATCTTCTAATTTTATGGTGGAAAACGGCAATGATGAAACAAAATCAGAAATCCATAAAATAAAATCGCACAATATACCCTCAAAAAATCCCAAAATACTTACAAAAAAATCAAGAACAGGAATATAAGAAAGCACCACCATTATAAAACCACATACAATTACTACAGGTGCAACCGCTGTAACAAGCAAATTTGAAAGCAAAAAATACACACTGAATTTTTCAAAAACAAACACCATAACAGGCAATGTGAACAGTGTAGCTGAAAGTGAAACACTTATACAATTTATTATATATTCAATCAGGCTGTAAATTAATTTCAGTTTGTCCTTCCTATGAGTTTTAAACAATTTATTTATAATATATTTACTTATTCGTTCCTCAAGTGTAACTATTCCCAATGTTGCTGAAAAAGACATTAAAAATCCCAGATTACCTATAGCTAAAGGATTTACAAATGTTATAATCAACACTGCAATCCCTAAGCTGTTGAGTGCCTGTGGTTTTTTGCAGAAAAAATAAGACAATAAATATATGATATTCATTACAGCAGAACGCACTACCGAATAAGCAAAACCTGTTAAAATCATATAAAATATAATTACAACTATTGTAATAGCTGAAGATACCTTGCGATTCTTTATTATGTATGAAAGTGTACCAAATACGAAACTTATTATTACAGATAAATGCAAACCCGACACAACAATTATATGACTTATTCCGGCACTTCTGAAATTCTGTGTTATAGTGCTGTCTATTTTATCTTTATCGCCCAACAGTAAAGCCATAAGCAAATTTGTCTGCTTACTGCTCAAATTTTCTTCAAGCTTTTCTTCCACACTTGTATGAATATCATCAACAAAACTGTACCACGGAATATTTTTCTGTGACAAAATTTCCAATGTATCATCTGTTATCCTTGCATTAATATAGTAACCTTCAGAAATACTATGAGCAGTGTATGCAGAGTTGTTCTTCTCGAAAAAAATTACATTTGTTTTTACAATATCATAGATTTCAACATCAAAATCAGATTTACTTGAAATTGTAAGCTTTATGTTTTGCGGACAATCTTTTACTTCACTTCCCACAGGAATTACACTGTCAGTTTCAAATTCATAAAAACATTTGCCATTATCACCATAGGATATTTTTGTAACGGTTGCGGTTATATCTGCACTTTGATTATATAGAATCTGTACAGGAGCAACATTGGCATTATACGAAATTGAATATGATAAAATTCCTGCACAAATGCAAAGTAAGCCAGTCAATACAGCTGTTTTGTTCTCTTGTTTGTAAAACAATACACATACAATAGCCAGCAAACCTAATAAAGGCACAAAACAAAGAGAGAAGCCGGTGCCTGTTGTAAGCGAAATTATCAAGCCAAGCATATAGCACAGCCCTACAACATAAAACACCGACTTCATATTTATCACCCTTTTAATATCTATACACTAAAACATACACAAATTATCATTTTGGAAACACAGGCAATGGTTCAAGAAATATAATATCATCTCTCTCCTGTGCCTTACCTTCTGCAAGCACAGTTGCTTTTCCTACTATAATACCACCTGCCTGATTTACGAGTTCTTCAAGTGCATACAGAGAATCTCCTGTACTAATAACATCATCTGCAATAAGCACACGTTTTCCTTTTAATGCGTTTACATCATCACCGCTCAGATAAAGAGTTTGTTCCTTTGCGGTTGTAATTGATTTGCATTTAAACTCTATAATATCCGTCATATACAACTTTACAGATTTTCTTGCAATTACATATTTTCTACAACCCTGACGTGCCATTTCGTAGCATAAAGGTATACCTTTAGCCTCTGCTGTAATTACAACATCGTGTTCAGGACATTTTTTTAGAAGTTCTCTTGCAGAAGCCTCTGTAACTTCTACATCATTGAACATTATAAATGCGGCTATGTCCAAATCAGGTGCAACTTCGCAAAGTGGCAGTTTTCTTTTACAGCCTGCTATGGTCATTTCGTAATAATTCATTTCTGTTTTCTCCTTAGCCTTTTTAATATCCTATTTATAATACTTCTGATTTTTCAAGCCATTGTAGTGTTAAGCACGTGACCACCCAAGAGATGAAAATGCAAGTGAAAAACTGTCTGACCACCGTTTGCACCACAGTTACTAACTATTCTGTAACCGTCACCCAAATTATTTTCCTTTGCAATCTGAGGAATAACTTCAAAAATATGGGCAACAACATCACTATTTTCTGCTGTTATGCTGTTCATACTTTCAATATGCTCCTTTGGAATAATAACAATGTGTACAGGTGCTTGTGGCTGAATATCAAAAAATGCAATTATTTTATCATCTTCATAAGCTTTCTTTGATGGAATTTCACCTTTAACTATTTTGCAAAAAATACAATCCATATTCTCATACCTTTCTGAACATAATTTATAAAAATATTTTAGCACATTAAATAATCACAGTAAAGATATTTTACATAAAAAATTCATATAAACAAATTTATATTTCACACAAATTACTCAAGATTAAACGTGAAAATAAGTTGAAAATAATTACAACTTATTGTATCATTAATATGGGAATAAATTTATTTAGGATGTGATAAAATGAGTGACAATAATAAGTCCTCGAACAATTTACTTAAACAAGTGGATAATTTTCTTAAAATAATTCCTCTTGACTATATTTTTGCGGCATTTTGTGCCGGCTTTTGTTTTAGTAGTCTTTGCACACTATTTACAACAGAAGGAACATATACAGACCTTGCTTTTGTTTCATCTGTAAACTTTGAACTTGTACTTATTACAACTCTTATTATTTTTGCAGCACTAATTTTTACCGCCTTTATAATAAAAAGCAATAAGATTATACCTATTGCACTGCTTGTTACATCTATTATATTTGGCTGTACGCTTGCGTATCAGGGTACATATGTAGGTCAAGAAAGCAGTAAAAATATTTTTATGAACATAGGTATAGGTTTGATTATATTCTTTATAATTATGTGGATTGGTAAAGATGATAAGCTGGATTTCAACGATATTAACTTACCAAAGCACACGGAATGGATTGTAGCAGGTGCTTTGCTTTTGTTGTTTACTATAATTGTTTCAGTTGCATCTATTGCAAGATATAACGCTTATATTGCACATAATTTTGACTTTGGTATATTTACACAAATGTTTGAAAATATGCGTACCACAGGTTTACCAAACACTACCGTAGAACGCAACACACTTATGTCACACTTTGGTGTACATTTTAGTCCATTCTACTATGTACTTCTACCATTCTATGCAATATGCCCACGCCCTGAAACACTGCTTGTTATTCAGGCTGTATTTGTAGCCGCAGGTGTAATACCTGTTGTACTACTCTGTAAAAAACTGGAATTTTCCCAAAGTGTAACCATTATTTGCAGTATTATGTACATCTTCTTCCCCACTTTGTCAAATGGATGTCTATATGATTTTCACGAAAACAAATTTCTTACATTTCTTATAATGTGGGCAATGTACTTTATAGTAAGCAATAACAAAATAGGAATACTTATATTCTGTGCTTTAACACTTACAGTTAAAGAAGACGCTGCAATTTATGTAATGGCTATTGCACTTTATATAATACTTACACGCAAACAGTATTTCCTTGGCGGTGGTATACTTGTAGGTTCATTGATTTACTTCTATATTGCAACCAATGTAGTTGCTGCACTCGGTGACGGTGTAATGACAGACAGACTTGCAAACTATATGTCTGAAGGTGAGTCAGGATTTGGTGCTGTTATTAAAACCTGTGTATCAAATTTTGGTTACTTTATTTCTCAGGTATTCACCTCAGAAAAGATAATGTTTATGGTGTGGATGCTTCTTCCTGTTGCTTTTGCACCGTTTATAAGCGAGAAAAAATCTATGTTGGTTCTTTTAATACCTATGCTGGTGGTGGATTTGATGTCTAACTGGCAATATCAGTATGATGTTAAGTTCCAGTATACATACGGTGTTGCAGGATTGATAATATTTATGGCTATTATGGTTATTTCGGAAGCAAAGAAAAGCACCAGAAATAAAATTCTTATGTACAGCATTTCAATGTCTGTAATTATGTGTTTTTCACTATTTGTTCCCCGTTCTGTAAGTTATATAAATTCACAGAAAAACAGCAAACTAATGGCACAATCTTATAATTCACTTATTGCTGAAATACCTAAAGACGCAGAAATAACAGCAGACGGTATATACATTCCTCATATGTATAACTTCAAAAATCTGTATCAATATCCAAATCTATATTCAGAAAATATAAAAACTGAGTACTTACTTGTAAGCGGAAATAATGTAGCAAATAACACTGATGAACTTGCTACATTTATAGGTGACGATTACGAATTTATCAAACAATCAGATGATATGTGTTTGTACAAATTAAAATAAACTGTAATAAAAAATCAACACTTATTTTGAACTACATCCCATTTGTTAAGCATTGTGGTATAATGTTTAACAGATGGGGTTATTTTTTAACAAAAACATCTTAATTTGACTTGTACAATTTGTAACACCACCTATTGATTTTATAAAAACAAATAAACTGTTGAAGTTTTGGTGAATATCTGTTAAAATTCAATCATAGAAAATCGACTCATTGTCGGTTATTACGCAAATGAAAGGAAATATGAATTGAAATACGTTAATCAGGAATGTCCCCATTGCGAAAAGGTTTTCAAGAAAGATGACGATGTTGTTGTCTGCCCTGTGTGTGGTACACCTCAACATAGAGAATGTTATGAGGAAAACAATAGGTGCGTTAATGCTGATAAACACGCAGACGGCTATGAATGGAAACCCAAAGAAAGAAAATGGGAAAATAATTACTACAAAACAAATTCAAAACAATCTCAGGATTCTGAAAATGTAGACAGTATTATATGTTCTAACTGTGGCACCGAAAACAGCAGTGATTCATTATTTTGTAAACATTGTTCTGCTTCTTTGAACAATAATCAATCTAATGTAGGAAATCAAAACTTCAATCCTGCTTTTAATCAGGTTAACTTTCAGGATGGTATGCCATTTGCCGCTGTGTTTGGAAATATAAATCCCGAAGATGAAATAGCACCCGATGTAAAGTTAAAGGAAGCCAATAAATATGTAAAAACAAACACAACGCTTTACAGTATAATTTTCAAAAGAATACACGATTCTAACAAAAGTCGTTTCAACTTTGCTGCATTTATTTTCTCAGGTGGTTGGTTCCTGTATAGAAAGCAATATGCTCTTGGTACTATTCTTACACTATTAATGGCAATATGCCTTGTAGGCTATGCTTTCTTTTCGGTACCGTCATATCAGGCTATGTCTGATTTTATGAACAGCAATAATTTTACCAGTTATATGGAAATATATAACGAGCTTTTAAAACAGCCACTTGAACAAGTTTTTCTTTGCTGTGCATCATCAATTTTTAAAGATGCACAGTATGTATTAATGATTATAAGTGGTTTTATTGCAAACAGATGCTATTATAAGCACGTTGTTAAAAAAGTAAAAAAAGAAAAAGAAAATTGTGAAACGGAAACCGAGCTTTACAAAAACCTTGACAAAAAAGGTGGCGTAGATAAGCTTTTGGGATATTTTCTGTTAGCAGGCTATCTTGCTTTGTCAATTTTGCCTGCTATACTACTTATGTATGTGTGAATTAAAAATTGAACAAATGAAGAGAGGTAAATAATGAAAAAAGTAAGAAAAGCTGTAATCCCTGCCGCAGGTATGGGTACAAGAGTTTTACCGGCAACAAAATCAATGCCAAAAGAAATGTTCCCTATTGTTGATAAGCCTGCAATTCAGTATATCGTTGAAGAAGCAGTAAAATCGGGAATTGAGGAAATACTTATCATTACAAACAGAGGTAAAGGAATAATCGAAGATCACTTTGATTATTCTCCTGAACTTGAGCAAGCATTGCTCAAAAGTGGAAAAACAGATTTTTATGAAACTGTTACATCAATTCCTAAGATGGCCAACATTACTTTTATACGACAGAAAGAAACAAAAGGGTTGGGACACGCTGTAAGCTGTGCTAAAAACTTTGTTGGTGACGAACCTTTTGCTGTTTTATTTGGTGATGATGTAATTGTTGGCGAAGACCCTGCTATTGGCCAGCTTATAAGAGCATATGAAAAATATGGTAAGGGTGTACTTGGTATCAAAGAAGTACCTGAAAACGACATTCACAAGTATAGCTCACTAAAGGTTGACAAACTTGAGAGTAATATTTATAATTGCACAGATATGATAGAGAAGCCCGCAACAAAAGAAGAAGTTCTTTCTTATTTTTCTATTCTTGGCAGATGTGTACTTCCACCTGAAATTTTTGATATTCTTGACAATGTACAACCGGGTGTAGGCGGTGAAATTCAACTTACAGACGCAATGAAAACTCTTGCTGTTAACAATGGTATGACAGCTGTTGATTTTACAGGTGTACGTTATGATATGGGCAACAAACTTGGCATATTAAAGGCACAGGTTGAAGTGGGTGTTGCCAATAAAGAATTTGGTGAAGAATTTAAAGCATACTTAAAGGATTTTGTAAACAATCTTTAATTGATTACTTTTAATAAATTTAAATAATACATAAATTTTGTCAGATTTGTGAATAATGATGTTTTTCAGGTAAAAACCATAAATGTTTAATAAATTCGTAGATTTTGTGCGTTAATACATTGACATTTTCATCAATTTGATAGATAATATTTATATGTTAATAAATTAACAGCTTATATTTTTTAATTTAAACTGTTAATTTATTTCATTTTTAGGAATTTTATTCCTGCAAAATTTCGTTTAGGAGGAGATTATCATGGGTTATACAATAGCACAAAAGATAATCAAAAACCATCTGCTTAGTGGCGAAATGACAGTAGGCAGTGATATAGGTTTAAAAATTGACCAGACACTTACACAGGACGCAACAGGCACAATGGCTTATCTGGAATTTGAGGCTATTGGTGTTCCAAGAGTTAAAACTGAAAAGAGCGTTGCATATATTGACCATAACACATTGCAAACAGGCTTTGAAAATGCCGATGACCACCGTTTTATTCAAACAGTGTGCAGAAAACACGGTATCTACTTCTCACGTCCCGGTAATGGTATTTGTCATCAGGTTCACCTTGAGAGATTTGGTATTCCTGGCAAAACATTAATCGGTTCAGACAGCCATACACCTACAGGTGGCGGTATTGGTATGCTTGCTATTGGTGCAGGCGGACTTGACGTTGCAGTTGCTATGGGTGGCGGTGCTTACTATATTACAATGCCTAAGATGGTAAGAATCAACCTTACAGGCAAGCTACAGCCTTGGGTATCTGCAAAAGATGTTATTCTTGAGGTTCTTAAGATTATGTCTGTTAAAGGTGGCGTAGGCAAGATTGTTGAGTATGGTGGCGAAGGTGTTAAAACTTTAACTGTACCTGAACGTGCTACTATTACAAATATGGGTGCAGAACTTGGTGCTACTACTTCTATCTTCCCTTCTGACGAAGTTACAAAGTCATTCTTGAAGGCACAGGGCAGAGAAAATGACTGGGTAGAGCTTTCAGCTGATGCTGATGCAGTATATGACGAGGTTATCGACATTGACCTTTCTACTCTTGTTCCTATGGCTGCTTGCCCTCACAGCCCTGATAACATCAAGACTATTGAGGAAATTGGTCCACAGGTTGTAGATCAGGTATGTATTGGTTCTTGTACAAACTCATCTTACCTTGACCTTATGAGAGTTGCTGCTATTCTTAAAGGCAAAACAGTTGCAGAGAATGTTTCTCTTGCTATTGCTCCAGGTTCTAAGCAGGTTTACAATATGCTTGCTCTTAACGGTGCTTTGGGAGACTTAATTGCAGCAGGTGCAAGAATCCTTGAATGTGCTTGCGGTCCATGTATTGGTATGGGACAATCTCCTAACTCAAAGGGTATTTCTTTAAGAACATTTAACAGAAACTTTAAGGGACGTTCAGGAACAGCTGACGGTCAAATTTACCTTGTATCTCCAGAAACTGCTGCTGCTTCAGCTTTAGCCGGTGTATTCTGTGATCCAAGAACATTGGGTGATGAGGTTAAGATTGACCTACCTGAAACATTCCTTGTTAATGATAATATGGTTGCTGCTCCTGTTGCCGAGGAAGATATGGACAGCGTTGAGGTTCTTAGAGGACCAAACATCAAGCCATACCCTGCAACATATCCTCTTGAGGATTCTATTGAGGCTAAGTGTTCTTTAAAGGTTGAGGACAACATTACAACAGACCACATTATGCCTGCAGGTGCTAAAATTCTACCTTTGCGTTCAAATATTCCTGCTATCTCTGAGCATTGCTTCACCGTATGCGATAAGGAATTTCCTGCAAGAGCAAAGGCTATGGGAAAAAGCATTATAGTTGGTGGCGAAAACTATGGTCAGGGTTCATCAAGAGAACACGCTGCACTTGCACCACTATATCTTGGTGTTAAGGCTGTGCTTGTTAAGAGTTTTGCTCGTATTCACAGAGCTAACCTGATTAACGCAGGTATCATTCCTCTTACATTTGCTGATGAGGCTGATTATGATAACATCAACCTTAACGATGAGCTTGTACTTCCTGATGTTAAAAAGTGCATTATTGAAGGCAAAGATGTTGTTATTGAAAATAAAACAAACGGCAAAACTATTGTTGCTAAGTGTGAACTTTCAGACAGAACTAAAGATATCATTCTTGCAGGTGGTTTGCTGAACTATACAAGAGAAAATTCTTGATTTTTCTAAAAAACAATTACCCGTTTAATTAATTTTAAACGGGTAATCTTATAAATTAACTAAATGAGTAAAGGAGAATATTCCCTATGGCTAAAATTGAAATGACCACTCCATTGGTTGAAATGGACGGCGACGAAATGACAAGAATTATATGGAAGATGATTAAAGATATTCTTATCTATCCATATGTTAATTTGAAAGTTGACTACTATGACCTTGGTCTTGAACACAGAAATGAAACAAATGACCAAGTTACTATAGACAGTGCAGAAGCTACAAAGAAGTATGGTGTTGCAGTTAAGTGTGCTACAATTACACCAAACGCTGCTCGTATGACAGAGTACAATCTTAAAGAAATGTGGAAATCTCCTAATGGTACTATCAGAGCTATGCTTGATGGTACAGTTTTTAGAAGTCCTATTATTGTAAAAGGTATTACACCATTCATTCCTACATGGAAAAGGCCTATCTGCATTGCTCGTCACGCTTATGGTGATGTTTACAAGAACTCTGAAATGTCTGTAGAAGCAGGTTCAAAGGCAGAACTTTGTGTTACAAAGCCAGACGGTACAGAAGAAAGAAAGCTTATCCACAACTTTGACACAGATGGTGTTATTCAGGGTATGCATAATCTTGACAAAAGTATTGGCAGTTTTGCACGTTCTTGCTTTAATTATGCTCTTGACCTAAAGCAGGATATCTGGTTTGCTACAAAAGATACAATCAGCAAAACTTATGACCACCGTTTTAAGGATATTTTTAACGAGATTTTTGAAACAGAGTACAAAGAGAAATTTGCTGAAGCAGGTATTGAGTATTTCTATACATTGATTGATGATGCTGTAGCAAGAGTTATTAGAAGTGACGGTGGTTACATCTGGGCTTGTAAGAACTACGACGGTGATGTTATGTCAGATATGATTGCAACAGCATTTGGTAGCCTTGCTATGATGACATCTGTTCTTGTTTCTCCTGACGGTGTTTATGAATACGAAGCAGCTCACGGCACAGTTCAGCGTCATTACTACAAGCACTTAAAGGGTGAAAAAACTTCTACAAACAGCGTAGCAACATTGTTTGCTTGGAGTGGTGCTTTAAGAAAAAGAGGCGAGTTAGACAACAACCAGGAGCTTTGCGACTTTGCTGATAAGCTTGAAAAGGCTACAATTACAACAATTGAAGAAGGCGTAATGACAGGTGACCTTGCTTTGCTATCTACTTTGCCAAACAAGCAGAAGGTAGATACAGAAACATTCCTTGTTGAGATTAACAAAAGACTCGAAAAGCTAATGGCTTAATAACAGTTGAAATTTTAATATTTTAAGCGTATAATAAAGTCACCGTTTAAACGGTGGCTTTTGTTTTTACTTTTTAATTATTATTGGAGGGTTATAAGTGCATTTTGTAAATGCAAAGGGAATTTTATCTGCAAAAAATAGTATGAATCTTTACAGAGGATGTACTCACGGCTGTATATATTGTGATAGCAGAAGTAAATGTTACCAATTTACCCACAAGTTTGAGGATATAGAGGTAAAACAGAATGCACCCGAATTATTAGAAAAAACACTGCGTTCTAAAAGAAAAAAGTGTATGATTAGAACAGGTGCAATGTCTGACCCTTATATGCACTGTGAAGAAAAATTGCAAGTAACAAGAGAATGTTTGGAAATAATTGACCGTTATGGGTTTGGTTTAGCAATTCAAACAAAGTCAGATTTAATACTTCGAGATTTAGAACTTTTAAAAAGTATAAACCAAAAAGCAAAATGTGTTGTACAGATGACTTTAACTACATATGATGAGAATTTATGCAAAATATTAGAACCTAATGTATGCACAACAAAAGATAGATTCAAAGCATTGCAAATTTTTCACGAGAATGGTATTCCTACCATTGTTTGGCTGTCACCCATTCTTCCATTTATAAATGACAGTCAAGAAAATATAAAAGGTATCCTTGACTATTGTGTTAAAGCTAAGGTATATGGAATTATTTGCTTTAGTATGGGAGTTACACTGCGTGACGGTGACCGTGAATATTTTTATACTGCACTTGACCGGCATTTTCCGGGTATGAAAGCAAAATACCATAAAAAATATGGCTACTCATATGATGTGCCAAGTGACAGAAATGCAGAACTTATGGAGCTACTGCATAAAACCTGCAATAAAAACGGAATTGTAAGTAATATAGACGAGTGCTTTAAATTTTTAGACGAATTTCCGAGCAAGTATGAACAATTAAGTCTGTTTTAAAGATTTAAGTTTTTAATATAGATAATAGAAATGGTGATTAAAAGATGGCTAGGAAAGAAAATATATCTGCATCGGTTATAAAACGTCTGCCACGTTATTACCGATTTTTAGGTGAGCTTAAAGCTCAGGGTATAGACAGAATATCCTCAAAGGAATTGGCTGAAAAAATGCGTACCACAGCATCTCAGGTAAGGCAAGATTTCAACTGTTTTGGCGGATTTGGGCAACAGGGATTTGGATATAATGTTGAACAGCTTTACAATGAAATCAAGCAAATATTAGGGCTTAACCACAAGTATAAGGCTATTCTTATAGGTGTGGGCAACTTAGGCAGAGCTGTTGCTGCACATATGTCTTTTGAGGAACGTGGTTTTGAACTTGTAGGAATTTTTGACCAGAACCCTGCTCTTATCGGACAAAAGCACCGTGGAATCGCTGTACAAAGCACAGACGATATTGAGAACTTTTGCCACAAGTATACTCCAAAAGTTGCCATTCTATGTATTCCCAGAAGTGCTGTAGGTGAACTTGCTAAAAGACTGTACGCTTTGGGCATTAAGTGTTACTGGAACTTTTCACACTATGATTTGTCAATAGATTATGATGATGTAGTAGTACAGAATGTACATATGAGTGACAGTCTGATGATTTTGTGCTACAAAATTTCTGACAACGATTTAACAAAAACTTTGGAAAATCAGGAATAAAAATTACCCTCTGATTTATAATCTCTTTTATGAGAAGTTATAAATCAGAGGGTTTTTCTTTTAACCTATTAATCTAAAAAAGAGCCTTTTTTCTTTTTATTAACAAGGTGTTCCCTTATTTTTATTTTGAATACATTTGTATATTACAATTTTTTAGTTTTCTAACACTCTCTATTTCTCGTTTTATATTTAAAATACAGTAAAAAATTCTACTTCCACGGGCGAACCTTCTCTGTCCAACCTTTTGCTTTCCAGTATTCACTGTCAGCCTTATTCCATCCTGCTTTATTCGCAATTCTCATTATGTAGAATAAACCTTTTGTTTTTAAATTTGACTTTACCTTACCGTTTTTCGCTTTAATTTTCTTAGCAAGTGCAGTTGTTTTCTTATCAATCTTAACCTTAATTTTATCATTTACACCGTCAAAAGAAACAGCTCTAACAGCCACACCATATTTATATGTTTTGGCTATACCCCAAAAGAACATACTGTCTGCCATATCTTTGTTGGTAGACTTCATACCCATACCTGCCGCTGTAGAAATACAGACAGCCTGCTTAGAAAACATTTTTTCTTCAGGACGATGTACCAGCCAGCGGTAGCCGTAGTGGTCAAGAAAAGCTTTCATTGAACCTGTTGTATGAAAAACATAAACAGGACTTGTAAGTATAATTACATCTGCCTCATCTATAGCTTTGGTAATAGGTTCAAGCTGTTTATGATGTGGGCATAGCTGTTCATTCTTTGTAAAGCAATTTGTACAGCCTACACAAAACTTATCAAAATCCTTTGGTAAAAAAATTTCGGTTATTTCTCCTCCAATTTTATCAGCCAATATTCTACCAATATGGTAAGTAGATCCCTTATGGTTCTGTCCATTTATTGTTACAATTTTCATTTTTAT